>RPQN01000220.1 GCA_003819715.1 Ignavibacteriota bacterium
ATTGTCTGCCGTCCGTAGATATACTTCTTCTTCTTTTTTATACTGTTTGTCTTCAAAGAAAATGTCTCCCATACTGATCTGTGCATTCCCCCGCACGTCATCATCGCGGGAAATGGAGACTGCTTTTTCATATTCTGCAATTGATTTTTCCGTTGGATTCATCCGGCGGTAAAGGATGCCCAGCAAGAGATGGGCCTGCGTTTCACTGTCGCGGTCGCCGATGGCTTGTGCCGTCGTTCCTGCGGCTTGAGACAGCCGGACGCCCTCTTCCAATTTTCCCAGTTTTTCTGTGGAACGGGCATACCAGATCTGTGCTTCCAGCGCCAGCGCACTGTTCGGGAATTGAGCCAGGAGCTCCGCAAATTTTCGCTCGGCTTTCAGGTAATCCGCCTGATAGTAGAATGACTTCCCTATCAGAAGAAGGGCATTATCCACGAGACTGCTGGTAGGATGAAAAGCAAGGATATTGGAGCACTTGTCAATGACCTGGCCCAGTTTCTGTTTGGCGGTACCCGGAATCTGAATGGGCTGCGTCGAAGCAGGTTCTTTTCCCCGGGCTGCGAGTGCCGCTGTGTTTATCTCATCCTCTGCTTCGCTGAACAGGTTTGTTGCATTATAATAACCATTAAAGTACGATACCATATTTTCGTACCCGAGCGAAATCGAACTGCCGATAGAGGAAAAAACAGAACAGCCGTTAAAGAAGAATGCCGTCACCAGAATTAAACCGATCAGGCATAATTGGACGAAAGAAGTGTATTTCTTCATTGCTCTTAATATATAAAATGGTGACCTGTGTATCAAGATGTGCGGTTATTCCGCCGGCATCTCGTACACCTGCCCGGACGATCATGATTACCTCATGAGATCATAATGCAGATCGATCCTGAAACAGAGCAACAAAGAGTTATTCGACCTCCTTAGTTTTTTGAGTTACTGCCGATGAGTGTGAGGAATTCACTCCGCGTCTTGACGTCATTGCGGAACGCTCCGAGCATTGCGCTGGTCGTCGCTGTCGAATTCAGTTTCTCCACACCCCGCATAATCATGCACAAATGCTGAGCTTCCATCACCACCGCGACTCCCAACGGCTTGAGATATTGGTACAGGGTATCGGCAATCTGCTGTGTCATCCGTTCCTGAACCTGCAGGCGACGTGCGAATACTTCGACAATCCGCGGCATTTTACTCAGGCCAACGATTCGTCCGTTCGGAATATAAGCAATATGACACCTGCCGAAGAACGGGACCAGATGATGTTCGCACATCGAAAAAAAATCAATATCTTTTACAATAACCATTTCGCTGTATTTTTCATCGAAGACCGCACCATTCATCACCTCGCCGATGTCCTGCTGGTATCCTTTCATTAAATATTCGTACATCCGTGCAACGCGCTCCGGTGTCTTGAGCAATCCTTCACGTTTGGGATCCTCGCCGAGTTCGATCAGAAGATCCTTAATCAGTGCCTCTTTCCGACCGTTGTGTTCGGGCGTCATTCTTCACCTCGATATTCGACCATATTATTTTCCGTCTCATGGAGACGGATGGAATAAAGTTTTGTCGCGGTCTGTTTTGAATTCAGAACGTGCCAGAAGGCACGGACGATGTTTTCCGCAGTGGGGATAATCCCCTTGAGAAAATCAACATCATAATTTAAATGTTTATGATCCACCTTCTCTATAATTTCAGTCCGTACGAGGCTTTTGATCTTTTTAAAATCCACAGCAAACCCCGTTTCTCCCTGTATGGTTCCTGCGAACGTCACTTCGAGAATAAAATTATGTCCATGACCATTCGGATTCGCACATTTGTCGTACAGTTCAGAATTTTGAGATTCGGATAATTCCTGGTTCCACAGCCGATGTGATGCGCTAAACACTTCCCGCCGGGTGAGATACATCGTTGCCATGGATCCGCTCCCTCCTGTTACAATACGGCAAGAACTTCATCGGTGTGACCATCCACCTTCACTTTATTGAAGATGTGGCGTACAATTCCTTTTTCATCAATAACGACGGTCGTCCGTTCAATGCCAAAGTATTTCCTGCCGTACATTGATTTTTCTTTCCACACACCATATAATTTGAGCACTTCTTTCTTTTCATCGGAGAGCAGCGGGAACTGTAAGCCGAATTTCTTTGCAAACTTCTCATGGGACTCTTTACTGTCCGCGCTCACGCCAACAACTTCCGCACCTTTTTTTCTGATGGCTTTCAAATGATCCTGGAATGAGCACGCCTCTTTTGTGCATCCCGAGGTATTGTCTTTCGGATAGAAGTAAAGGACGACCTTCCTGCCTGTGAGATCTTTTAACGCAAGAGTTTTTCCGTCACTCGAGGCAAGTACAATAACAGGGGCCTTCTCACCGATCTTGAGCATAGCTTTTCCTTACTATAGAATAGGGATTTTCTGATTGAAATTCAAAAGAGATTTTTAGGATTTTTTCACTTGAGCGCCTGGCTCATGGCAGCATAATCCGGTTCAACGCCCGGATTTTCCGAGATCCAAGCGTAGGTCACGTTTCCCTCCGCGTCAAGAATGAAGACTGCACGCTTCGAAGCACTATATCCTTGAAACCCCGCAAAATCTTCATGAACGCCGCAGTATTGTTTAGAGACGGCACGTGTATAGTCGCAGAGAAGAGGAAACTGGAGATTGTTCTGAGTCGCAAAGGCTTTATTCGCAAACGGCGAATCGACACTAATTCCAACAACCTGCGCATGAAGATTATTAAAATTGCTCATCGCATCGCGCAGCGCACACATCTCTTTTGTACAAACGCCTGTAAATGCTCCGGGGAAAAAAGCGAGCACCACCTTCTTCCCAAGAAATTCAGAGAGTGATCGTTGTTTCTTTTCATAATCGAACAGTGTAAACTCTGGAGCTTTGCTACCTACGGTAACGGCCATGGGGATATCCTCCTTATTATATATTATCGTGAACTCATCGATAATAACACCGTATGGAAAGAGAAGGTTTCAATATCTTTGAATTCTTTGCTCTTTTCTGTATATTTGAATTGTTGAGACCAAACTCGGAGAGGTGCGAGAGTGGTTGAATCGACCGGTCTCGAAAACCGGAATAGCCGCAAGGCTATCGAGGGTTCGAATCCCTCCCTCTCCGCAATGTTCGGCAATTATTTGGATTTAAGATAATAGATTAGGATATTTGAATAACTGGAGAGATGCAAGAGTGGTTGAATTGGCTACCCTGGAAAGGTAGTGTATCCGTAAGGGTACCGTGGGTTCGAATCCCACTCTCTCCGCTCAATTATACCCTTATGAGCTATCAGCGTTCCATAGCGTATCTGCTTCTCGCAACTGCGGCCTTGGTCATCCTGGGCATGGTGTTCAACTCTAACGCGTTGTGGTTCGCAATTGACATTATCGAAATTCTGGCCTGTTCCGGCAGCGG
Source organism: Ignavibacteriota bacterium (assembly GCA_003819715.1). Taxonomy (GTDB): domain Bacteria; phylum Bacteroidota; class Ignavibacteria; order UBA10030; family UBA10030; genus Fen-1298. Next base: position 3,418 of record RPQN01000220.1, read on the forward strand.
CCTCTATCTCCTTCGTCAAAAAAAGCAAGTCTAACCATCACCAGCCCGGATGGAGGAATGGTATATGCTCCGCCGTTTATGCAAGATATTTTTCGTCACCAGCTTCATCCCCATTGCGATTTTTTCACAAGAAGTCGTCCTCCTAAAAATTGATGGGGCGATCAATCCGGCATCAGCGGCATTCATCGAACGCGGCATCGAGAGATCTGCGGAAATAAACGCGGAATGCCTCATCATCCAGCTCAACACCCCCGGCGGATTGCTTACATCGACACGTATGATTGTGAGTGGAATTCTTGAATCCAAAATTCCTACCGTGGTCTATGTTGCTCCAGGTGGAGCGCATGCAGGTTCGGCCGGTGTTTTTATTACCATGGCGGCACATATTGCGGCAATGGCGCCCGGGACAAACATCGGCGCTGCGCATCCTGTGGAAATGGAAGGAAAAATGGACTCGGTGATGGGTGAAAAAGTTACGAATGATGCCGCAGCATTTATCCGCACGATCGCCGAAAAACGAAACCGCAACCTGAAGTGGGCAGAAGATGCTGTCCGGAAAAGCCAGGCGATTACGGAAACAGAAGCGCTTGACACCAACGTTATTGACCTCATTGCGAAGAATGTCGATGATCTGCTGACGCAAATCGACGGCAGACAGGTGGAGACGATCACCGGCACAACAACGCTCCATACCAAAGGCGCGCGGATCGAGCAGATGGAGATGGGATGGGCCGAAAAATTGTTGGACCTCTTAAGCAATCCAAATATCGCCCTCATTCTTTTCCAACTCGGGACGATCGGTTTAATCCTCGAATTGTATAATCCGGGCTCTCTCTTTCCCGGTATCGTTGGCGTGATCAGTCTGGTGCTTGCATTTTATTCCATGCATACTCTGCCGATCAATTATGCCGGACTCGCACTGATCATTTTTGGAATCATCCTCTTCCTCCTGGAGATAAAAATAATCAGCCACGGCATGCTGGCGATCGGCGGGGCTGTTTCAACTTTTATAGGATCAATTATGCTTATTCGCACATCAAGTGTTCTTGAGTTTGTGGAATTATCCTGGTCGGTGATCTTTGCATCGGTCATCATCACGACATTCTTTTTTGTGGTCATCCTCGGATTGGGAATTAAAGCCCAACGTCGAAAGCCGACCACGGGCATCGAAGGATTGAATGGAGAGTCGGGAGATGTTATCGAAACACTGAAGCCGGAAGGTGTTGTTCGCGTCCTAGGGGAGATCTGGAATGCAGAATCGTTGTCGGGGACCATTCAAAAAGGGATACGTATACGAGTTGTTAAAATCAATGGATTAAAATTGTTCGTCGAACCATCCACAACTTCTAAGGAGTGACCATGGAACCAGGATTTATATATATATTTCTTTTAGTATTTGCCTTTTTTCTTCTCGCAGTCAATTCAATTAAAATTTTACGTGAATATGACCGCGGTGTCATATTTCGCCTGGGGCGACTGCTCGGAGTAAAGGGACCCGGACTTGTCTGGTTATGGCCCGGAATTGATAGAATGGTGAGGGTGAGCCTGCGAACCGTCGTGATGGATGTTCCTCCGCAGGATATCATCACACAGGACAATGTCTCGTTGAAAGTAAACGCCGTGGTGTACTTCCGTGTGATGCAGCCGGAAAAAGCCGTTGTCTCGGTTGAAAATTATTTATTTGCAACTTCGCAGCTTTCACAAACCACCTTACGAAGCGTCCTGGGACAGTCAGAATTAGATGATCTCCTTTCGCAGCGCGATAAGATCAATCAAAAGCTTCAGCAAATTATCGACAGCCATACCGAACCATGGGGCGTGAAGGTCTCCAATGTCGAAGTGAAGCAGATCGATTTGCCTCAAGAGATGCAGCGGGCTATGGCGAAACAGGCGGAGGCAGAGCGGGAACGACGCTCAAAAGTTATTGCAGCAGAAGGAGAATTCCAGGCATCACAGCGGCTCTCCGATGCGGCGAAAGTATTGAGCGAACAGCCCAGCGCACTTACGCTGCGGTACCTGCAAACCCTGCGCGAAATTGCAACGGAAAACAATTCGACGACGATCTTTCCCGTCCCTATCGATTTGTTAAGGCCGTTTATGAATATGAATCTCGATAAGCCTAAGAAATGATGAATGGACGAGCTGCTTTATGGACATAACACCGAAGAGCGCATCGTTGCAGTCCAGCAGCTGAACGATCAGTTCATCAGGCTCTATAAACGAGTTGAGGGGAAGATCCTCCACGAGGACGTGGAATTCTTCCCCTTCTTTTTTCTATCCCATGAAGCACTTCTGAAGGACTTCCCCAAAAAAACCTGGCTCAAAGAGCTTTCCGGCGGCAATACCTATCGCTACATTGCAGCGTTCACGCGATGGAGTGATATGTGGGAAGCGGTTCATCACATGCTGCGCCAGTACAACAAAACCCATACACCGCGCATTTCTTCGTACCAGGATTTCAAGGAAATACTCATTCGGGCAGATCCCGTACGCCAGTTCCTTCTTCAAACCGGGATCACCCTGTTTAAAGGGATGGAATTCAATGAACTCGTCAGGATGCACATCGACGTCCAATTCACAACCGCCCAATGGAAGAAACGGAATAAAAAAGGTCTGGAGGAACAAATCCTTGTCATCACGCTCGCCGCGAGCGACGGCAAAGAATATGCCTTCAGCACCCAGAAGCACGATGAGCGGTCCGTCTTGGAACAGTGTATCCGGTGCATCAAGAGCATAGATCCTGATGTCATTGAAGGATATGATTTATTTGGAACGATATTACCGGCGCTCCACCGTGCCTCCGAACGGACGCAAAGCCCTCTTGCGATAGGAAGGGATGGCAGCGACATGCGTACTCCTTCCGGATACGGCACCGCAAGTACCGGAGAAAGCGAATGGTTCTCCTATGATGTGTTCGGCAGGCACCTTGTTGATTTATTGACACTGGCCGAAGCGGAAATCGACTCCAAAAAAACTGAATCATCGTTTACCCTCTTCTCTTTGGCGAAACACTTTGGACTTTCGATTGGTATGGACAACCCTCTCCCCCCGCACCGGATTGCAGAGGAATGGAGTCGACAGCCGGAAACGATACGCAATCAATCGCTGCGCAATATCCGCATCGCGCGGGACCTCTACAACCGGCTTTCGCCGCCGCTCTTCTATCTTGCGCAGATGTGTCCCTTCAATTACCGGATGCTGACGCAGCTCAGCGCAACTTCGCGGATCGAATCTCTGATGTTAAGAGAGTATGTCCGCCAGCGGCATTCCGTTCCCCGGGCAGACGACAATTCCTGTTCCATGGCCGTCCCTCCGGAGATATACGCTGCCGGTGTTTTTCCCAATGTCATTTATGTGCACGTGAAAGGAATCCAGTCTTCCATATTGCTCCGTCAACAGATCAAACCGAGGACGGATGAATTAAATATTTTTCTCCTGCTCTTAAAAAACCTTTCAGCAATGCTTCAGAACAGCACGGATCCGGAGAATGGCGGG
>RPQN01000221.1 GCA_003819715.1 Ignavibacteriota bacterium
AGCACCCAGCTTGGTCGCTTCCACCGCAGTTTCAATCGACCCATGACCCGATATCATCACCACCGGGAGCAGTGCATTTTTCTGGCGTATCCTCGTGAGTACTTCGATCCCATCCATCCCGGACATTTTTACATCCAGGAGGACCATGGCAACCGGAAGACGATCGAGTTTTTGCAATCCCTGTTCGCCGTTCTCTGCAAATTCCACTTCGTAGCGGTCGTATTCGAGAATCATTTTAATCGACTCTCGCACGGACCTGTCATCATCAACAACGAGTATCGTTTTCATAAGTACACCCTCTCATCCACAATCAGAGTTCATCCCCGGTCACCAGTGTCATGCAACGATTCGGATCATGGTCCTCGGCGCCCTTCCGGGACGAACGTGAGATAGTCGGAAGGCAGCAGTGTCTTGACGACCAGGAGATCATGGCCGAAGTCTTTCCCCTGATTGTTTGCACGCTGATCACGCGGATCATCTGCACCTTCGACAACCAACTTCTCTTCCCCCCACTCGATCAGGGTGCCCGTCGTGCCGGTTAATCCCGGAGATTCCGTCGCAAAGGCAAGATATGCCGATCCAAAAAAATGCTGCAGTTTATCGATATCCCCATACACCCCCGGCGGTGTATCGGCATACACCTGAGCAGGAAGATTTTTTATGCGGGAATTGAATATACTGTCTTCTTCAAACGTCAGCGGCACGGCGAGCGATTTGACAATCGGCATTTTGATGTCGACTCGCCGGTGTTCCAGCACCGCCATGAACGAAAGAAACAGTGCCCTCGCAATATTGTATTCTGCAATCTTTAATGATTTTAAATAGATCGCATCGATGGCCCGGGTATCGCCGTTTTGTTTTCGCAGCTTCTGAAACCGCTCATCACGGATATATCCCCTGATATGCCTGGTATCGAGGATAATTTGCGGAGTGAAGATATCGGAGACAAACCCTCCAAGAGAAAAATGACTGTCCTGTTCCGCATCGAAGTCCCATGAAAGCGTCATTGCACTTTTTTCCTCATTGGACTGTGCAGCCGCCGGAGAGGTCAGCAGCGGGCAGGCGCAGACCACGACGGTCATCAACCTGATCAGGAGTATATGGTGTTTGAGAATCGGCATGGTGTCGTCTGGTACTACGAAAAAACTAAGAACTTGTTACCATCGGACGCATCACATCAATTTATTTCGGTTTTACTTTATTCATGCCCCTTGTCCAAAGGTCATAAACAAAATCTTTTGCTTCCTGGTTTTGGGGATTGCAATTGACCGCCTGGACGGCATAGCCAATCGCCCGGTCGTCCTTCCCGATCTGGTGGAGACTGTTCGCAAGATGCAAAAAGACAATATCGTCGCGAATATTCTTCGCGCCTTCGTACTTGTTCCGTATCTGTATTGTACGGAGGTAATGTTCGGCCGCGTCGGCATAACGCTGCGTTTCATAATAGAGGTCCGCCAGGCGGAGACGGTACCGGTCCACGGTATCTTTAGCAAGACTGATGCTTTTTTTAAACAGCGTCTCGCTTTCTCTCGTATCAATGTGCGTGAGCATCGATTTACGGCTGCGATCACCCGAATATTTCAACCATGCATATTTTTCAAGGACATCGGGATTCGCCGGGTCGAGTGCGGCGAGCTGCTCATACCATGTTAATGCATCGCCGGTCAGGCTCAGTAATTCAGCGGTTTCCGCTAATCGCGCCAGAAGAGATTTATCTTTTTGATATTTTTTCTGCAGTTCGGCGAGCACCGCATATCCGAATTGAAGATTCCCTTGCTGGTCTTCCGTATGGAAAAATCCGATGTGACGCAGCTGTTCATCCGTTAACAATTTTTTATTCAGAAGTATCCTGAGAATATGGCCGACGCTGTCGCTGCGCATGCGTTCATCAAACCGATATATTTCGGATATTCCAGTACCGAGAAAGAAGGATTTCGGGGCAGCATATTCCAGCCAGGGACGATCCTCGGTATTCAAATCGCCCGCACCGACATAGCGCAGGACGGTTTCCGGAGAGAGCATTTCAAGAGAGAGGAGCGTGGGCGCGTCCGGAATATTGATACGGAGCAGATCATCGCGGACCGATTGCTTCGTGAGGTGCGCGGTGATGCTGTTGAGCTCCAGGACCAACGGCGTCTGTGAACCGATCAACATCACGTCCTTGGTTTGCGGCTGCCATATGGAAACATAATCAAAGCTTGATTGGAACGTACGCACCACCAGTTTCATCAGATCGTCATTCATTTCATAAAGGTGGAACCATTGAACCATGAGACCGCCGGGGTTCAATCGTCGTTTACATTCTTCAAAATATTCCGTCGTGTACAAATTACCGATACCGGCGATCCAGGGGTTCGACGGCTCGCTGATAATGATGTCATAGTGACGCGGCGTAATTTTGAGATATGCCAGGGCATCTTCAATAAAGAGGTGTGTTCTGGGATCGCTCAACGGACGGTGGTTCACCTCCTCAAAATACGCAGCCGCCTCGGCGACCTCTTTGGATATTTCAACGCAGTCCACGCGTTTCATCGGGTACGTTAAAACACTGCCCAGCGTCACGCCGCTGCCCAGTCCGATCACGAGCGCATCTTGAGGATTTTCATGAAGCGCACATGGAAGTTGTCCGAGAAGTACTTGTGTCGACAAATCATTGATGGACGTCGCATCGACCTTCCCGTTGACGATGAGAATTCGTTGTTTTTTATTTTTTGTTCCGCTTTCAATAACTCCAATCGTTGCCGTTGTGCCTTCTTTATAATACAGGACATCCCTCTGTTTCTCATGGTTCACAAACTCGGTAAAGCTCGCAGGAGCTTGATCGACCTGGTGTATTCTCCGAAACACCCCGGAAAGCATCACTCCCGAATTCCAGCTGGGGACAAACACGGAATATAATGCCGCAAGAACGACGATCGCGAGGAATGCATCCACGATCTGCCGGCGGGAAATCGAATTCGTCGACAGAATGATCAGGATGGCCGCAAGTAAATTGCATCCGATCCCAATTTCGATGGAATGTCTTACCCCCAGCAGCGGAATCAAGAGCAGTCCCGCCGCGAGCGATCCGAGGACCGCCCCGAGGGTGTTCACCGCAAAAACATTTCCGACAGATTTTCCAAGGACATGTATTCCGCGGGATGCGATACGTGTTGCGACCGGAAGCGACATGCCGAAGAAGATGGTCGGGACAACCATGATCGCGAATCCGATCATAAACTGGATGATCAAAAATATCGGATACGTCGCATCACTCCGCACCAGAATGGATGCCGCTTTCCAGAACTCATAGGGAATGCGGGCATAAAAAGGAAGCGTCGCAAGCATGGAACAGACAATCGCACCCTGGGTCCATGCCAGGAGGAGCGGGAGGTTTTTTGACCGTTCAATAAATGACGATACGAGGAGACTGCCAATGGATATTCCAAAAATAAACGCGACGAGCATAAGCGAAAATGAATAGGTCGAAGAGCCAAGGACGGGTATCAAAAACCTCACCCATGTTACTTCATAAATCATCGAGGCAAAACCGGAAATTCCGGCAACGATGATGGCAACCATGACCTGCCGGCGGGAAAAAATAATTTCGGAATCCATTGGAGGTTCAACGGTCGTGTCCGTCTGTTCCGTTTTCGCCAGAGATAATAATAACGCGAGACCGCCAATAAACAGGTTCATCACTGCCGCCGTGGCGATGGTCGCGCTCAAACCAATCAACCGGATAAAGAAGAAGCCGGCGAGGAGCGAACCTGCGACCGCACCAAAGCTGTTCAGAAAATAGAGGACGGCAATATTCTTCCCCGATTCCTCCATTTTATCGGAAATAAATCGAACCAGTATCGGAAGCGGCCCGCCCATGAGAATTGTCGGAATGAGTAATGAACAAAGACTGGTCAGGAATTTGAGGAGGAGGACCGTTGTGCCATCGCTGGGAAGCTGCAGAGAGACGATGATGGAAATGAAGGCGCTTTTCAACATGGCAAGAATCTGGGGGTACAGCAGACCATAGACTCCAATGCCAAGCTCCAGAATCGCATAGAGCCGAAGGGGATATTTTACGCGATCCACCTTCCTTCCCCACCATGCCGAACCCAGAGCAAGCCCACCCATAAACGTTGCGAGAACGACCGTCTGGGCATACGTCGTATTCCCCAGAAAGAGGGACAGGTATTTAAACCAGACGATTTGATAAACGAGGCCGAGGGCACCAGATATAACAAAGAGTATGCTGATCGATGTATGAACCGCATTACGGGATAATGTTTTCGCCATGGATGACCTTCTGAATGAAGGAAGACTTCATTCTGCTTGAATAAAATTCTTTTTAAAATAATCAGCCGTGAGCCGCAGTCCCTCTTCCAACGGTACCGTTGGTTTCCAGCCGAGCAGTGTCTCGATTTTCTTGAAACTGATCACGCTGCGCTGCTGTTCACCCGCTTTTGCCGGCGCGTGCCGTTCGGGGCAGGAGGGATGGAGATGCCGGCGCAATTCCAGGAACAGTTTGTTCACATCGGTTTCGACGCCTGTACCGACATTAAAAATATTTGAGCCTTCGACCTGGAGAGCCCGCACATTCGCGTTCACCACATCGCCGACATACGTGTAGTCGCGGGTTTGTGTGCCATCCCCATTGATCACCGGCTGCTCGCCTTTCAACATTTTATTGCAGAAGATCGCGACCACTCCGGCTTCGCCGTGCGGATTCTGTCTCGGGCCGTAGACATTGGCATATCGAAGAATGACATGAGGTATTCCATGCACCGCATGATAGAAGAAGAGGTATTTCTCCGTACACAATTTGGTGATCCCGTAGGGTGAAAGCGGGCGCATCGGGTGTTCTTCATCCGCAGGAAAATAATCCTGTTCTCCATAAATAGCGCCTCCGGTGGACGAGAAAATAATTTTCTTCACCCGGTGCCTCCTGGCGGATTCAAAGAGATTTAATCCTCCCAGCACATTGACGGACGCGTCGAACTTCGGGTCGCTCACGGAACGACGGACATCCATTTGCGCGGCCAGATGATTGACCACATCAATCTTTTCCTTTTGAAAGACGTCTTCCAATTTCTCGCTGCGTACATCCAGCTGATAAAATTTTGCCTTCGGATTGATGTTCCCCAGAACACCGCCGGACAAATTATCCACGATAACAACGCGATGGCCCTCGGCGATATAGGCGTCCGCAATATGCGATCCAATAAAGCCGGCACCGCCTGTGATAAGAATATTCAAGATTGGTTCTCCCTGTTGATTCTATTATTGAGGACGAAGATGCTTCAGCGCTTTTTTTCCTATATCGCTGCGATAATAAGCACCATCGAATGTAATCTTCTCCACCGCCCGGTATGCATTCCGGATGGTTTGCTCCAGTTCATTCGTAAAGCCGATCGCCGTCACTCCGAGCACCCGCCCGCCGGAGGTCACGGCGGCATTCCCTTCCGTTTTTGTGCCGGCATGGAACACCACGACACCGTCCTCCGCTTTGATGTTTTCCAGTCCGAATATTTGTTTCCCGGTTTGATATTCATCCGGATAGCCATGGGATGCCATCACGACGCATACGGCCGCCGCCGAATGCACGCGAACGGTTGAGGCATCGAGGCGGTGTTCCGCAATGGCAAGAAAAATTTCTGCGAGGTCGCCGTCGATCAGCGGCACCACCACTTGTGTTTCCGGATCGCCGAACCGGCAATTGTATTCCAGCACTTTGGGCCCATCCTGCGTCATCATTAATCCAATATAGAGACAACCGCGGTACGGCATTCCATCCTGGCGCATGCCATCGAGGGTGGGACGCACGATCTTCTCGACCACTGTCTGAAGCAGCTCATGGGTCACGATGGGTGCCGGGGCATACGCTCCCATCCCGCCCGTATTTTTTCCAAGGTCACCGTCAAGAATTCGTTTATGATCCTGGGCAGAGGCCAGGAGCGCGTACCGCTCGCCGTCTGTCAGGACAAAGAGCGATGCCTCCTCACCGTCTAAAAATTCCTCAATGACAATCTGATTGCCTGCGGAACCGAATGCTTTCTGGAGAATAATTTCGTCCAGCGCAGCCGCAGCATCCTGCCGGCTTTTACAGATGAGCACTCCCTTGCCTGCTGCGAGGCCGTCCGCTTTCACGACCAGCGGCGGTTCAATCGTGTTAATATATTTTTTTGCCTGATCGATTGCCGATGCTTCAAAACTTCTGTAGCGCGCCGTCGGTATCCGATGCCGCTCCATGAAGTTTTTCGAAAATACTTTACTCCCTTCCAGCCGGGCTGCTGCTTTGCTGGGTCCAAAGATTTTGTATCCGCGTTCTTCGAACGCATCGACGATTCCTTCAACGAGCGGTCGTTCGGAACCGACCACGGTCAGGTCGATCGTTTCTTCTTTGGCAAATTTCAGCAATCCTTTGATATCGGTTGGTTTGAGGGGAACGCAGAGTGCGAGTTGTCCGATTCCGGCATTCCCGGGAGCGCAATAGACCTCCTTCACGAGAGGGCTTTGGCGAAGTTTCCAAACAAGTGCATGTTCTCTGCCGCCGGATCCAATGACAAGAATTTTCACGCTGATGGTTCCTTTACTCTGACAAATCCGGCGCGGTCGTAATCCATTAACAACTCGAATTGTTTCGCTAACTCCGCTGTCAGGGTCAACCGGTTAAATTTTGCTGCAAACGATTCCTGGACCCGCGCCAATTTTTTTTGTTCAAATCGTTTAAACTGTTGCAGAATGGCGTCTTCATGCGCCGCCACATCCTTCAAGGGAACACAGACTGCCGCACCGCTTTCGAGGACGACCTGTTTGGTGTATCCATCGACCAGCGAAGCGATCAGCGGTTTTCGCGAACCGAAATATTCATACAATTTCCCTGGTGTTTGATAATCGTTATCGATGA
>RPQN01000222.1 GCA_003819715.1 Ignavibacteriota bacterium
ATTTCTGCGGCTGTTGAGACATCGTCGGAATATTTGAACGCGAACGTTTTTGCAATTGTTTCGCGCAAGGCAACACCAAGTCTGGTTTTCACTTCCGGAACGGGCTGATATCCAAGACCGACGGCCTGTGTAATATATGCGGGATCAAAGAAGTTCGAGACCGGCATTGCAATGCCCTCTGCATCATACATCACTCCTTCGGCAAACTGCGTCTTCAACGTTGCCGATGCATACGGGTTGACATACGTCCCGACCTTATACGTCATAACGCTTGCCAGGTCTATCACATCGTCCGTTTTGCGAATCCCCTGGGCTGCGAGCTTTGCCTGTCCAAATCCGAATTTATAACCGTTCACCCATTCGATGGGTTCGACGGTATAAGCAGATTTTCCTTCAAGGAACAATGCATAGGCGAGGGCATTTTCTCCCCCCTGCGCCCAATCGGTGAACGATATCTGCGTAATATTCGCGCTGAGAATCATCGTGTGCTTCCACGCCGATGTGTCAGCCGGTGCCGGCGGGGCGGGTTGAGGTACCTGTGCCAATGAAATACCCGACAGCAACAAGATGAGCAATGATGTTATACTTTTCATATTATTCCTTCATCGAGAGGTGGGACAAAAATTATTTTAAGACCATCGTGCAGTGTCCGCAGCGTTTTGCGAGAATGGGGATGACCATGAGACATTCAGGACATTCCTTCGTCGTCGGACTTGCCGGTGCGGCTTCCGGTTTTTTCGCCAGCCGGTTCATCGCCTGAATAATCATAAACATGGCGAACGCAACAATGAGAAAGTCGATAAGAATATTAATAAACATCCCGTATTTGATCACGACGGCAGCATGCTCCGGAGTCGCTTCTTTCACCACAATGCCCAGAGTGCTGAAATCCATCCCTCCGACCAACACGCCGATGGGCGGCATGAGAACGTCGCCCACGAGCGAACTGATGATTTTGCCGAATGCAGCACCGATGATAATACCGACCGCCATGTCGACCACGTTGCCGCGCATTGCAAACGATTTGAATTCTTTAAAGAGAGACATAAAAATCTCCATTTGTTGTGTGTTTGTACTATCTTATTGTTTTGATGCAATAAATTGTGATAACATAGTTAAATTTCTGCATAAAAAAGATGCCCCCACCGCTTTTCAAGCGGTAAAGGGCATCTCATTTGTCTTCCTGCCGCTTACTTTGTCCTGAAGAATTCGATCCGGCGGTTCATGGTACGCCCTTCCGCCGTCGCGTTATCTCCCATCGGATTTTTTGAACCAAATCCTCTCGCGGTGACGCGGGATGCATCAATTCCACCGTTCACCAGCCATGCTTTTACAGATTCGGCTCGTGCTTGGGATAATTGCAGGTTCTTTTTTGCATTCCCGACATTGTCCGTATATCCGCGGATTTCAACCGTCAGATCCGGATTCTCCTCCAAAGTTTTCTTTGCACTGGCCAGTATTTGTTCCGACTCCGGAGTAATATCGGATTTGCCGGATTTGAAGACCACGCCTTCAAGGACAATGGCTTTTCCGACTTCAGCTTTTATTGCCGCCGGTTGAGGCGGTTCAGGTTTTGGAATGACGACTTCTTTCGGGGGTTCTGGTTTCTTCGGATCATTGGAATCCAGCGGATTCGTCCCGTTTTTTACCTCGTCCCGATCACTGATTCCGTCGCCGTCCGCATCGGCCTTGAGAGGATCGGTCTTATATTTCAAAACTTCATCGCTATCCGTAAGGCCGTCGCCATCCGTATCCGTTCTCAACGGGTCCGTCTTGTACTTCATGACCTCGTCGCCATCGGTAAGGTAATCCCGATCCGTATCAACCTTCAATGGATCCGTCTTAGTGTTCAACACTTCATCACCATCAGACAGTCCATCGCCATCCGTATCCGCTTTATTGGGATCCGTCTTGTAGATCATGAGTTCATCTTTATCGTTCAGGCCATCGCCGTCGCTGTCCGCTTTTAACGGATTGGTATGATATTTATTGAACTCATCACCGTCGCTTAGGCCGTCACCGTCGGTATCTGATTTATCGGGATCTGTGCCGATTTGTTTCTCAACACTGTTGAGCAATCCGTCATTATCGGCATCATGGTCGCTGAGAATGATGGTATAACTTATTCCGGCATAGAGACCCCACCATGCATCGTTGCCGGTCCCGATGCCTGTATTACTTCTGTTGGTGGAGAACACCTCATTGGAGAATGCATAATTCACGTTTGCATTTGCATCAAATTCCCAGCGGCCGCTTAAAGCATATTCAACTCCTAGAGCAACCGGGATATAGGGGACGTATCCATCACTCTCGAAAGCATGATTTCGAAGATTCTTATTTGCATTAAAGAACAACACTCCTACCCCGGCGCCGATATAGGGCTCCCAGTCTCCCGACATGCATGGTTTATAGAGTACTTTATACTCCCCAAGCCATAAATCTGACTGGTAAATATCATTTCCCGAAACCCCGCCGATCGTCCCGGCAAGATCCCCGTCAACATGAGCGGCAATATTGTGCCGAATAAATACTCGAGCCACACCCGTAAACCTGCTGTCATCCATTTTTGTCAATCCCTGGAGGACTCCGCCGGCAACGCCGATACGAAATCCTTTGCTTTTATATTGGCCGGGCAATGGGGCTGAAAACATCGCCGCCAAAAACATTGCGACAACTGCGATACAAATTGTACGTTTCTTCATGACTCCTCCTTGATAGTGACTGATGCATGAACACAATTCTTGTTTTTGTTGAGAGAGCAACGCATACAAAATTGATATACCACATCAAATCCTGAAATATCAGGCAGCCCACGCTCCGGCAGAATGAGATCATATCGATTCTATTTTGCTGCGGACAGCGCCTGTATTCCCGTGCGAACAATCGTGGCCCCGTACCCGCACCTTACCAGATGGTACAGTATGATATTTGCCGCGTCTCATTGATCTTCTCCTGCGAGAATACGTATGGATTGCGGGGTGGGCGTCATCTTCATTCACAAAGAATTACCGATACTGGAATCGGATGAATGTAAATAAAAGGAAAGTTTTAATCAATATGATAATGTGACGGGGAAGACAGGTGTGGAAAAGTCACAAATGAGAATTAATAATATTTTTTAAGGTTTTCAATTTCCTGTGCTGATAATCCCTGCGGTGTATAACCGGCCTCGCGGCAAAGAAAGAACAGCTTCGCTGATGTATTCAGGACATCGATCAGATCAAAAGCATCCTGCAGCTTGTGGCCGATGGCGATGCATCCATGCTTTTCCCATAGAACAACCGGATAGTATCGAAGAGACGCCACTGTTTTTTCTGCCAGCTGGTCTGTTCCCGGCAGGATAAACGGGACCAGTCCAACACCGCCGGGAATGGCGATCACCGCTTCGGGTTGCACGCTCATGAGGATTTTATTTAAGCGCGATTCATCACAGAAACCAGGAATCAACGTCAGCGCGGTAAGTTCGATCGGATGGGTATGAAGAACCGCCCTGTTCTTCCCCCCCTGCTTTTTCATGAACTGGTGAATGGCGAGGTGGGTCGGCATTTCCGATGTAGGAACCGCAGGGGAATTGAAGACCTCATCCCTGATATGATAATATCCGGTGCCGTCGTCTGAAATTCTGATCACGCAAACATGGCTCAACGGCTGGCACGCAACATCGCGCATCCTTGTGCCGGCACCCGTCATAATAAAATACATCTGTGAGAGATCGGGACATGGATGTTTGAGCGGTGTATAGGTCAACGGATTGAGATCACTCGACCGGAGATTGATTTCTCCCGTGATCTCCAGAGAAATATTGCCTCCGTTTTTCACTGCCCATCCGCGCTCCCAAAGGTAGCCGGAAATGAGGGCAATATCGGCAATCTGTTGTTTCGCAGCAGCGGTCAGTTCAAGATAACTCATACAATATATTTTACCATTGAATGATGATTCATGCGCAGCTGGAATGGAAGAAGAATTTTATTCCGGCAAACCTGATGTCATTGTTGCGCTTCAGGGATTATCCCGACCATCCCTACTTTTTACTTTCCAGAACGACAAAAGCAACCACGGTGGTATCCGTGTGAGAAAGAGAGAGGTGAACCGTGACCTGTTCAAGCGCTTTGGCCACTTCACGGGAAAGAAGTATATGGGGCGCACCGGACTGATCGTTCACCACCTCGATATCCCGCCAATGGAACGCACCGCTCCAGCCCGTGCGCATCGCTTTTGCCACGGCCTCTTTTGCGGCAAACCGTGCAGCGAAATGAATATAGGACTTTTTTCGTGTTTTACAGTAGGTCACTTCCATATCACTGAATACTTTATCCAGGAACACTTTGCCCTGATTTTCCAGAACATCCCTCATTCTCTGCACATCGACGACGTCGACGCCGATGCCTTGAATTTTTCCCATGGCTATGCCCTCTGATTGAGTTCCTTGACGATGTCGATCACCTGCGAAATATCATCGATGTCATAATCCGCATGAGATATTTCCGTTCCGAACGTATTGCCGTACCGGGCAAATATCGTTTTCATTCCCACCTGGGCCGCGCCGAGGACATCGCGTTCCGCCCAATCGCCGACCATGACTGCCTCAGAGGGTTGAATCTGAAGCATCTCTAAAATTTTTCTAAACGGTTCCGGATTGGGTTTGCGCATGCCGGTATCTTCAAACGTCACAACGGCGTCAAAAAGATAATGGAAATTCAGATAACAAAGCCGGAGCCAGGCTTCTTTCGCCGGTGCATCGGAGACCACTCCGAGTTTCACATGCATCTTGGACAGTTCGATCAACGTCATCGGGACATGCGGATACGGAACGAGCGCCGCTTCCCGTGCTCGCCGGTAGGCAATGACGCCGGCGGAAAGGATTTTATAATCTATTTTACTGAACTCACGGTACATCAATTCGTCAAATACTTTCTGAAATTCCATCCCGCGTTCTTCGTAGATCTCATCGATCCCTTTCCTGATTTCTTCGATGGAGAGTTTCAGCCCGGCATCGCGCATGGCATTGATCGCAGCATCGATCGCCTGACGCTTCATGAGCATGAAATCGACCAGCGTATTATCCAGATCGAAAATGACTGCTTTAATCATATAATGCTTCGTTCACCGTGTTCAGTTGCCGGCACTCCGTGCGCAGGGACTATGGAAACTCAAAAGCTTGATATCCGCTTCACTCCAGGCCGGCAGGTTGATCATTTATTTCTGCTGCAGAATATATTCCACCGCCAATTCATACCCGCGCGCCCCAAAACCGGCAATGACACCCTTGCACACGGGTGCGATGACGGATTCCCGCCGAAATTCCTCCCGGCCGTGAACATTACTCAGATGGACTTCAATCACCGGAATTTTCAATGCTGCAACGGCATCTCGAATCGCGTAAGAATAATGGGTGAACGCTCCGGGATTGAGTACCACTCCGTCGGTGACTCCGTCCAGTCCCTTGTGGAGTGCATCGATGATGGGCCCTTCGCTGTTCGACTGATAGAACTCCAGTTTCACATTTGAAAATTTTTCCTTCAGACGGTTTTCAATATCCCACAGGGACATCGTACCGTAAATATCCGGTTCACGTTTGCCAAGAATATCAAGATTCGGTCCATTAATAACGAGAATGCGCATGATGAGCTCCTTGTCTAAGTCCTGCAAGCGAAATAAGAATTGTTATGACCCATAGTAGAATAAGGGAATGCGACCATAAAGTCAAAAACAAAACGGCATAACATCGTTCAGGGCTCGCTTTTATTCACTTTTACAACCACGATGGTCATATCGTCATGTTGTTTCGCTTTACCGGCAAATGATTGTATTTCTGCAAACACTTCCTCCAAAATTTCTTTTGCCTGCCCCGAAGCACGCTGTTCCACAATCCTCGAGAGCCGTTCTTCCCCGAATTGTTCCTGGCGCGAATTCATGGCCTCTGTAAAGCCATCCGTATAAAAGATAAAGAGATCGCCTGGTTGATACGGAATCGACACCTCTTCAATCGACTGAGAGAATTTTGTTCCGGCATCAAGTCCGAGAGCAAGTCCTGTCGGGTTCACAATTTCAACAACCGCCGATTGTGACTTCCTCATAAGAACAGGATTATGGCCTGCACGGGCGAGCGTCAGGGTCTTCTTCCCCGTGTCAAAGACGCTGTAAATCATGCTGATAAAGATTCCGCGTTCGACATTTTCATAGAAGAGGTGATTGACTAATGTGAGAACTTTTGCCGGTGATTCGGACACATGCGCCAGTGCGCGTAAAAAGCCCTTGGTCAACGTCATATAAAATGCCGCCTGTGTTCCTTTTCCCGAAACATCACCGATCGCCACCGCAAGTTTGTTCCCGGTCGTCTCAATAAAATCATAGTAATCGCCGCCGACTTCCAGTGCCGGAGCGCACCGTGATGCAATATCGAATTGCGGCATGGAAGGATTGTTTTTCGGCAGGAAACTCATTTGGACACTGCGTGCAATTTCGAGTTCCTGCTGCATTCGTTGGCGTTCCGTAATGTGTTTCGCAAAGGCGGGAGTAATCGCATCAAAATCGACTATTTCTTTTTTACGGAAGAGTGCAGCACACGAACCAAGCAGGAGCAGGAGAACCACCGCGAGAGCAACAATTCCGGATTCGGTATAAAAAGGATTTCCCGCAACCATCATTCCCGCAATTTCCTGAATGGCAAACTGAGAGAACATCACCAGCATGGATGTCAGAGCGTCGTACCGGACAAACGTCCAGATCACCACGGCGCCGACCACCA
>RPQN01000223.1 GCA_003819715.1 Ignavibacteriota bacterium
GCGATCTTTCTCATTAATTCGGGCGGAATCCGTTCCTCTTCATCAATTTGATGGGCAAGCGGTTTCACCTCCGTGTTTACAAAATCTCTGGCCATGTCCCGCAGCATTTTTTGTTCATCGGTAAACTCAAATTGAAACATATCAAATCCTTCTCTTATTCGTGATGAAGATGCGATTATTTAGTATCGTGATGATTTTTGGAACCTGCAAAAGCGACGATATCTTCCCCCCCATCGACTCCCAGGACATTGCCTGAGATCCATGAGGCCTCGTCTGTTGAAAGGAGAACAATGGCTTTTGCAATATGCTCCGGTGTTGTCAGCCGTCCTCCCGGATTCTTGGTACGGGCCGCCTCGAGCATTCCAACATTCCCTGGAATTTTACGCAGTGCCGGTGTATCCGTGACGCCCGCCATTATTGCATTGGCGGTTATGCCCATCGTCCCCAGTTCCATTGCAAGCTGGCGGAGGTGCGATTCCAGGCTGGCTTTCGCGGCCGATACGGCGCCGTAGTAGGGCATGGCCGTATGTCCTCCGGAACTCGTCATGCCAAATATCCTGCCGCCTCGTTTCATGAGGTTTCTGGATATCAATCCCTGTACCCAATAGACGAGACTATGCGCCATCACATTGACCGTCATTTCCATTTGCGCCGGTGTTAAGGCGTCCTCCGGTTTTTTCGCGATGAATTGCTTTAATGTCCCAAACGCAAGTGAATGGACGAGTACTTTTATCGTATCCGATGAATTGATTGCAAATTGTTCCTGAATATCATCGAGCGTCTCATCCTGTTTAATCTGATCCGCCGCGTTAATATTATAGAACACTGCTTTCACACCGGTCCGTTTGATCTCTTTAATAAGATTCTGCACATTCGGCATGGTCGCCTGACGATCGAGATGCACGCCAAAAATATTCATCCCATTCTCCGCAAGCTCCAGCGCAGTCGCTGCACCAAACCCGCTGGAAGCGCCGAGTATCAACGCCCATTCATTCGGCTTAAACCTTGACTCCTGCTTCATTTTTTTTGCACTTTCCTTTAATAAAACATCACTTTAAAGATAGTAAGAATTCCCGGAAAATCAATTTCCTATTCGACCGTGACGCTCTTGGCAAGATTCCGCGGCTGATCCACATTGCACCCGCGGGAGACGGCGATATAATACGCCAGCAGCTGCAGCGGAATGACGGAAAGGATCGGAGAAAATAAATCAGTGGTTTGCGGTACACAGATTAAATAATCGGCCATCTGAGTAATATTTTTGTCTTCTTCATTAACGATCGCAATCACGCGCCCGTTTCGTGCTTTGACCTCCTGAATATTACTCATGATTTTTTCATGGGTCCGGTCGTTCGGAGCAATAAATACCACGGGCATCTGTTCGTCGATGAGTGCGATGGGGCCATGCTTCATTTCTGCGGCGGGGTATCCTTCTGCATGAATGTATGATATTTCCTTTAACTTTAACGCGCCTTCCAATGCCGCCGGGAAATTATATCCCCGTCCCAAGTACAGAAAGTTTCGCATCCCCTTAAATTCACCGGCAATATATTCGATCTGCCCGGTATTCGAAAGAATGGATTTTACTTTTCCCGGTACCCGTTTTAATTCCCAAACGAGCGCTCTTCCCTCTTCACGGCTCATTCCTTTGCGCCGGGCAAGCAGAATGGTAATGAGCGCCAGAACGGTTAACTGCGAAGTAAATGCTTTTGTGGAAGCCACTCCAATTTCAGGCCCGGCGTGGATATACACCCCTCCGTCGCTTTCACGGGCAATCGAGCTTCCGACGACATTGCAAATTCCGACGGCAGTCGCCCCCTGCGATTTCGCTTCACGGAGCGCCGCGAGCGTATCGGCAGTTTCGCCGCTCTGACTGATGAGGAGGACGACATCATTTTTGGATAAGATGGGATTCCTGTACCTGAATTCGGAAGCGTACTCCACTTCCACGGAAATATGCGCGTACTGCTCCAGCATATATTCTCCGATGAGTGCCGCATGCCACGAAGTCCCGCAGGCTGCAAAAATGAGCCGCGGGGCGTTCAGGATCTTCTCGAGAACGCCGTCAAGCCCTCCCAGCTTGACATCTCCTTCCTCTTCCAGCAGTCTCCCGCGCATGGCATTTTGAATCGATTCCGACTGCTCGTGAATCTCTTTCAACATGAAGTGCGTGTATCCGCCCTTTTCGATTTCATCCAAATCGAACGTGAGCTCTTCGACCATTTTCGTAATTTCGACATCCTTGAGGGTCTTGGTCGTGACGCCATCCGCTGTTATTTCGGCAACCTCTCCGTCACCCATATAGACCACCTGCCGTGTATGTTCAATAATTGCCGCCGCATCTGCTGCGACAATGTTTTCACCTTCGCCAATTCCGAGAATCAGCGGACTTCCCATCCGGGCAGCGATTATTTTATCCGGTTCATGGGATGACAACACCACGAGGCCATATGTTCCGGTAACCTCTTTCATCGCCAAACGGACTGCCTCGAACAGATGAGGCGTCGATTTGTAAATCTCTTCGATGAGATGGGCAACGACTTCGGTATCCGTTGCGCTCCTGAACTGATGCCCCTTTTGAAGAAGTTTCGTTTTGAGCGCAAGGTAATTTTCTATAATGCCATTATGGATGACCGCTATTTCGTTATGACAGTCCGTATGCGGATGAGCGTTCACGTCGTTCGGTTCGCCGTGAGTCGCCCAGCGCGTATGTCCCATGCCGATGTGCGCATCGGGAAGCGGTGTTCCATGGTTGATCAGCTTTAAGAGATCTTCGACTTTCCCTTTTTGCTTTTGAATATGCAGCTTTCCATTTTGAATAAGCGCGATACCTGCCGAATCATACCCCCGGTATTCCATGCGTTTCAATCCTTCCATCAATATGGGAAGGGCGCTTTTTTTCCCGACATACCCTACTATACCGCACATACTGTATCTCCGATCACGATATCACACTGAGAGCCGCCATCATCCGGCCGGCACGTTTCCCATCCCGCCTGTAGGAATGGAACAAGTGAGGCTCACATATCGTGCAGTGAGCGCTGATTTCAATATTCCCCGGAACGACGCCACTCTGCTGAAGCTGGAGTGCATTTTCTTTTTTGAGATCGATAAAATATTTAGGTAATAAGTAAGGTACGATTTTTTTCCCGAACTTCACAGCGACATCTTCTCCGACTTCATAACAGCAAGGACCGGCTGATGGTCCGATTGAGGCGAGAACATGTTCCGTTTGTGTTCCAAATTCTTCCTGCATCTTCTCGACTGCCCGTTTGACAATGAGATTGACGGTTCCTCTCCACCCCGCATGGACAAGACCGATTGCATGGTGCAGCGGATCGAAAAGGAATACCGGGACACAATCGGCAACCATCACCGTCAAGGCCAATCCGGACGTACCGGTCACCAGCGCATCACAGTCCGGGTAATCGCCGGGGATCTCAGCCGTGCGAACGACTGAGGAATGGATTTGAAGGGGAACCGCAAGTGCCGCGCCGGAGATCCCGCACTGAGAAAAAAATAACTCCCTGTTCCTCTCGACACTCGCCGGATCATCCCCAACCCGGTAACTGAGATTCATCTCAAATCCGGTCTCGCTCCTGCGGCCGCGTCTTGTACTCATTCCCGAACGGAGTTCGGGATAACGGGAAAACATAGCCGGCACCATGACTGCTGAATCATCCATATCAAACCGGGAGTTTAATTTCAAACGACGTTCCCGTTCCTCCTTCGCTGTAACAGGTGATTCTGCCTCCATGATCTTCAACGACTCTTCTGGCAATAGCCAGCCCAATGCCCATCCCTTCCGATTTCGTTGAAAAATTCGGTTCAAAGATTTTCGATCGTATCTCTTCAGGAATACCATGCCCCGTATCGGTAATGAGGACAACGCACCATCGGCCCTCCTTCGATGTCTTCAACGTGATGGATCCTGTCTTTTCAATCGCCTGAATGGCGTTTCTGATAATATTGATAAATACACCGAGGAGCTGTTCATGATCAGCAATCACGCTGAGCGTCGGAGACGCAAGATGGTTGATAAACGTAATTCCCTCCACCTCTCTGAATAAATTGATCGTTTCATTTAATAACTGATCAATGTTTATTCTTTCGTATCTCCCTTCCGGCATTTTGGCGTAATTCGAAAACTCCGAGGCGATGCGGGAGAGGGCTTCAATTTGATCAATGACCGTTTGCGTGACCCGCTGCAGGATCTCTTCGCGCCCGGGAGCATGGTCCTTGAATGCCTGCCGCAGGTGCTGCATGGAGAGCTTCATCGGAGTCAGCGGATTTTTAATTTCATGGGCAACCTGTTTCGCCATTTCCTTCCATGCATTTTCCCGTTCATGCTTTGCAAGTTCTTCCCTGCTTGCGCGCAGCTTCAATATCATATCGTTGAACGATTGTGCCAGCACACCGATCTCATCCTGCGATGTTGCCGGAACGGTGATATCCAGATTTCCCTCCGCGACATTTTTTGCTGCGGCTGTTAATGACTGGAGCGGACGGGCAAACCGGAGGGCCAGAAATCCGCCGCCGGCCAACGCGATCCCAAAGATGATGGCATACATGCTGAACACATACGCATTCTGTTGAGCCAGTTCCGCCTCGATCTCTTTTTCTCTCTTCAATGTCGGGACAGCAATAACACCGACCGCTCTTCCATTCATAAAAAACGGCGTATATCCGACGACGTACTCCACCGAGCCAATTTTCTCTTTTGCCAATACCTGTGTTTTTCCATCCAGGACGGTCGATGAATACACTCCGCCGTTCAGCCTGCCATCCAGCAGAGACGCGCGATACAGTTCCGGCCGGCTGCTTGCCTGGATTGATCCACCCCGATAAATGGAAAAATCAATGCCGTACTCAGCGGCAAGCGCTTCGCAAAAATCGTCGTCGATCCCTTTGACAAAATCCTCCTCATCCGAAACATACGCGCTTATCCGGTCCTCCAGCTTCGACAGGTCGTCATACAACAGCGCTGCGCCCTGCATCTGCACCCGGTCCGAGACAAGCTCTTTGTTATAATAGCTCAGAATCACCAGTGGAATCATGGTGATACAGGCGAACCCCGACAGCAGTTTCCCCCTGAATCCCATCGCCGGAATTTCTTTCTGCAGGACCTTCTGGAGAGCCAGACCTATTCCCAACAGTATCAGAACGGCGAGACAGATAAAAAATACCTTGATGGTGCCGAAGAGATCCCAGCGGAAATCAAGTTCTTCCAAACTGATTGCCGCGATTCGTTCGGGTAAAGCAGGATCTTTTGAAAATACCGTGTTCGTACGATAGCCATTGATGGACAGATCCTTCCACAAATACGGATTCTTTGTGGTCTGAAGTTCGCTGTCTATCGCGGCAGACAACAAACGTTCCGGATATAATTTTCTTCCGGTGGAAAAAACCAGAGAATCACGAATGAATTCGTGAACCGCGATTTCGCGCGCACTATTGTTTTCCAGCAGATCGCCAAACTGACGCAGCGGCTCTGAATCTTCTCCATGGAATATCCCTTTTTGGTGTTCAGAAAGCACCAGCGCGATGCTGCCGAGTAACTGTCCGCTCGAATCCCGAATGGTGGTCCATGCTCCATACAATTTGCCCAGGGTTCTTGGATCCGCCTGGTTGACGACATGGACCGCTTCCTCTTCGCCCGCAAAAACATTTGTCAGGATATTCTGCTGTTCCGGTTTATTCATCCCGACGATGAATTGATCCACTTCATTCCCCTGCGGATTGTAAAGAATCAGGCCTGAATTATATCCTTCCTTACCCATCAGTGTTTTTGCCCACAGCACAAATGCAAGGTTGTTTTCGCGCGCAACGGCAAATGAATATGAATCCCGGTTCGCGGCGAAGCTTTCCACGGATGACCGGAGGCCAGCCTGTACCACATACGTCAGCCAGCTATCAGACGGTCGAAGATAGACATTTTCAACGGCTTCGACCTCCCTCCGTTCACGTTGTTGGAGTTCCTGATGGATCAACGGCGCTCCGATCACAAAAGACGCAACCATCATCCACAGAACAAGCTTCCATCGATGCGAGGCATCTTCACAGCCCATCGACTTCCAATAACTCATGACTTCCATAAAGAACAGACAGACTGCAGTAAAGATGGTGGAACAGACCAATGGGATGAACCGTGTATCATCGATAAAAGCGAACAGGGGAATACTCAGGAGGACGATACCGTAATGGACCATCCGTAATCGGGTTGTCTCAAGATTAAAATGGTTCGCAAGTATCTTTCTGCCGGTTAAGAATACCAACGTCGATATGCCCAGCAAAGAAGCGCCAAGGAGAATGATGTTAAAATACATCAATGCGGCATTTCCATCCGGAAGAAATTCTGCCGGATTGTTGAAACGAATCGTGGAATCAAAAATAATACTCCGTACTACTTCACCGAATCCACGGAAGAACCAGAGCAGAAGCAATGAACTGAAAAGAACAAATGCCGTCGAGCCTATTCTTCCCCGCATATTGCGGTTCGTGAAAGGCCTTTCCGATTCAGTATTCCATGCGATACGGGACAATAAGAACCAGCCCGATAGTGCGGCCGTCAGGATCGTCAGGATGAGTTCACCCAGTGAGGATGTAAATCCAAAGATGAACGGTGAAGCATATAAATTCGGATTGAAGATCCAGCCATTGATCAATGCCGACGGGAAATTTAATTCCCGCCAGAAGAACCTTACAATCCAAAATGAGATGATCACGCATGCCGTCGTTA
>RPQN01000224.1 GCA_003819715.1 Ignavibacteriota bacterium
AAAAACTGCGGTTCTGCTTTTTCCGCCCAGGTGAGATTCGCCAAATCGCTGTTCAATATCCAGGAGGCACTCCAAAATATTCGGTTGCGAAACCATTTCTATCGGATTCTTCGGCGGATGGCCTATGTCAATCAATTCGTGGATTCTCATGGGATAGTGAATGATCGAAGCGGCTTGCAAGTGAATGCAGGAATCGTAAGGGGTTTATGATCTCGATGAAGTGCAACGGTGACGTTCGAGATCTGATAAGGGGTCGGCAGCTGACGAATCTTGATATTGCAATAACCATCTGCATATTGCAAAACATTATACTTCAGGAATTTTACAGGGTCATCACAGACAGCACCTGCTCCATTGGCAAAAAGAATACCGCTGCGGTCGTAGATCTCGTTTCGATGAATATGTCCGTGCAAAACGTATCGGACATTCAGCGACTGGAAGAGACGGATTATTTTTTTTCTTTTTTTCATCCGCATGGCGTTCGACTCTATTTTTGTCCAGAGCCTGCCTCCTTCATAATCCGATTGATGGAGATCGTTAAAATGATGGTGGACGACAATAATGTTGGTACGGTCAGCGAAGTTGCTGAAGGAGGCGAGCTTTTGTAAAGCATCAATTTGCTGATCGTCCAACATTCCATTCGTACCCAGTGGATTTTGCCTGAATGACCATGGAGGAATTGAATTCAAACCGATGATGTTGAATGGCCCTACTGTTTTAATAAAAGGAAAAAGACTTGTTTCATTCAGCCGTGTAACTCCCTGAAACGTTTCTGCGAATGCATTCTGGAATAACTCCGTATGCCGTGAATAATCGACACTCCGGATATGCTGCGGAAAGCTAAAAACATCAACTGCCCGATGCGGTCCGCCGAAGATATCATGATTACCGGGCACAATGGTCAATTTGCTGCTCTCCAGCAATTGATTATTCGAAAGTATTTCCCGTGCCAGATAGTAATCATCTTCATCAGCCGTACTGACAATATCACCGGAGATAATGATATGATCTGCACCATCGCTCAGTATAGAGCGCAGGAGCATTTTGAATGATTTGATATGCTCGCGATAATGCTGCCGGCTCAAGTGCGGATCTGAAATATGTGCTATTTGAAACATATCTTTCATAAGAGTATTTATGCTGCCTTTCGTAATAAACGGCGTTGTTTTATTTCTTGTAGAACATCTTCATATGTCGTAAAGAGACGGCTCAAGATTGATTCCCACCGGTATTCTTGAGCACGGCGATGTGCTTGTTCGCCCATCGTCCGGCTATAATTCGGGTGATCGAGCAGCCATTCCACTTTATGTGCAAGGTCCGCACTGTCCAGTGGTTTCGCATGGAGCCCAGATGTCCCCTCTTCAATGATCTCAATCGCGCCTCCCATTTTTGCTGCGACTGGGGTCAATCCGGAGGCCATCGCTTCTAACGTTACCAATCCGAAGGTCTCCGTTGTCGAGGGGAAGACAAAGATGTCGGCAGAGGCGAAGCTCTCTGCAAGTGTGACACCCGTCTGGTATCCCAGGAAGTGCGCGCCCGGCATCATCTGCTCAAATTCTGTCCGGGCGTTACCATCCCCCACGATCACCATTTCAAAATCATTTCGTTTTGTTCTCAATTGTTGATATGTTTTTGCCAGGACACGCAGGTCTTTTTCCCACACTAACCTGCTTACAAATAATATAATGGGTTTGGAACCGCTGCCAAACCGTGTACGCCATGCGTTATTCCGGCGCTCCGGCGTGAAGAGCCCCGTGTCGACACCATTGGGAAGATATTGCAGGCGTTGTATATTATTCTCTGTCAATTCATCGAGAATAGGCTTTGTAGGGACGAGAGTACGATCGACACTGTTATACAGATTCCGGGTAATTCGCCACACAAGATCCTCAAGTTTTGTCAAGCTATAATAGCGTGGATATGTCGGGAAGTGTGTGTGGTATGTTGCAATAACAGGCACGCCAAAATGTTTTGCATATTTCACTGCACCAAACCCAAGCGTGCATGGACTATTGATATGAATGATGTCCGGTTTAAATTCATGTAGTTCTCTGGCGAAGGATTGATATCCGGGCAAAGCCATCCTGTATGCTTTTTGGAGCGGGATGACCATTGACGGGACCTTATACATCGGGATGATCTGCTCGGATGGTTCCGGCAGAACTGACGCGACAGCGATCGCCTCATATCCGCGCTCGAGTGCTCCATCGATCATTTTATAAACGACACGCGTTACGCCATCCTGTCCGACTTTTAAGTTTGCATTAAAATATGCTATCCGCATAAAAACTCCTCTTTTGCTGTATGCAATATAAGAGAAGCGTATTACTGGAAAATGATGGGGTGGTTATTGATTTGTTAAGCTTTTCGGATGCTGAAATCCGGAGGAACGCATCAAATAATTAGAAGGAAGGCGTATCGAAGAAGAGTGAGTGCTGCGGTTATTCCAATCATCCAAAGGATAAATTCACTTCCGTTTATCGGCTCAGTATTCTCTTCGCTGTTTTGCTTCGGTAGATTGTTTTCTAGCATTTTGAAGATCTGCGATGAAGGATCATGCTTGTTTTTGGTGTTTGCCATTTAGCGTTATCCTTTCTGAATCACTATAATAATAACAAGAAGCGATGAGCAAAGTATTACGGAATTGTTAAGTTATTATTAAGAGAATTGAATTATTTCTTCGAATCCTTGATAGAGAATAGTTCCTCCTCTATATTGCAGGTGAATCATTTACGGAGCGCTAATGAAAAAGACTATCCTTGTAGTCGATGACGAAAAAGATATTGTTGATCTGCTTTCTTATAACCTCTCCAAAGAAGGTTTTACAGTTATTACGGCCCGCAATGGCAAAGATGCTCTTGAGAAGGTCAAGCAGAAACCGGAATTGATGATTCTTGACCTCATGATGCCGGAGATGAGCGGTCTGCAAGTCATTCAGGAAATGAAAAAGGATAAAACAATATCCTCGATTCCAATAATTATTCTGACCGCGAAAGGTACGGAGACGGATGAAATTGTCGGGCTGGAGGTTGGGGCAGACGACTACATTGTCAAACCGGTGAAGATTGGGAAAATTATTGCCCGCGTGCATGCAGCGATGCGCAGACAGGAGAGCGCGATTCAGAAATCGTTGCCGCACATGGATGTTCTTCAGATTAAAGATTTGGAAATCAATGTCTCCAGCTATACGGCGACCCTCGGCAGGAAAAAGCTCGCGCTGCCGCGCAAAGAATTTGAAACGCTGGTGTATCTCATCCGGAATAAAGGCCGTGTTCTGTCGCGTGAATCTATCCTCAATGCGGTGTGGGGAGAACACGTCCACGTTGTGGACAGAACGGTGGATGTGCACATCAGAAAGATCCGGGAGAAGCTCGAGAGTTATGCTGATTTGATCGAAACCGTCCCGGGTGTTGGATATCGTTTTAAAGTGTGAATGACTTCACAATATACCCCGGTGTTTGGTAATGGCGCTGGGGCTTTTGTTTTGATAAGACTCGCGCGTCATGCTTGAAGGATTGTGTGATTTCTGGATTCTGATTACTGATTACTGATTTCTGATTTTCAGGTCCCGCCGGGGTATTGCATTCTGGAGAGAAAACAGATACATTTCTCGCGGAAAGTTAACACATCACATACTCCATCGCTGTCTGTTTGGGTTGGCAGAGCGACCGGATATAGTTTTTTTTAAGACACTGAATTTTAATCGTATTTCTGTCATCCGGGAGAATGGCAAGAGAGAATATTATTTTTATTTTCAGATGTAAGTGAAGATCATGAAAAAATTGCTCTCTGTATTATTGGGCTGTGACTGTTGTCGAAACATATAAGCACGTGCAGATATTTAAAAAGGGTGGTGTAGAGAGAACACAGGACAGATTATTATTCCTTCACAATAAAAAGATCTCACATGCCGAACAAACAAGGAAAAAAGAAAATAAAAAAAGTTTGTATCGTTGGCGCTTCCGGCAAGCTCGGACGATATATGGTGCGTCACGCGCTGGACCGGGGGTACGAAGTCGTTGGTGTTTGCCGGGAACGGAGCGTCGGCAAACTCGATGCATTCAAAGGGCGCATCACGGTCGTTCCCGGCCCTACGAACGACCCCGGAATCATCAAGAAGGCAGTCGCCGGATGTGACGGTATCCTGACGGTACTGATTCCCTGGCGCATTCAACAGTACTCGTCAGGAACGGCCCAGGCAGTACTCGATCACGCACCTGCCGGTGCGCGGTTGATATTTTCCTGCGGCTGGCATATTACGCGGGATGGTCAGGATGTGTACTCGCCGGGTTTCAAAGCATTACTCAAAGCCATGACCTGGTTCATGCGATTTATTCGCGTTGCAGAAATTGACGACCAGGTGAAGGCATGCCGTCGAATATTTGCCAGCAACACTCAGTGGACCGTCGTGCGCGGGAGCAGCCTCGAGGAGGGCGAGAGCCAGGGTCTGCCTGTGTGGAGTCGTCATATAGGAGATCCCATCCTGAAGAGCGACATGACGCGTCGAATAGATTTTGCTCTTTTTATGGTGACAGCCCTTGAGGATGACGGGTTGATTCGTGAAGCTCCGGCAATTGTAGGCTGTAAAACCCCATCTGCCCTCGCTTTTAAATAGGATACACGGGTCCCAATGGTGGCGAAGCCATGCCCCAGGCAGGTGCCTTCGGCAAATGGGTGTCCCACCAGGGCAAATCGTAGGACATTCATTCTTGAATGTCCCTCTGGGTAGACTTATGAATAATGGGACTATTTATCAAGACAGTTTGATTGAACTCTTCCGCGATAAAATCGTGTTTAAAAAATATTACTTTCCTTCGCTTAAATCAAAGGAAGTCCCCGTCGAGAGTATCGAGAAAGTGGTTACGAAGGAACCATCTCTCGGTACCGGCAAGTACCGGTTCCATGGAACAGGCGATTTCCGGACATGGTACCCGCAGGATTTCGCCCGGAATAAGCGGGACAAGATATTTATTCTCTTCATAAAAAATAAATGGGTACGAATTGGATTCACCGGAGAAAACTCCGGATCCATTGAAAAGTATTTTGAAGCGAAAAGATTGCTCAGAACAGAGCAATAAAATCAGCGATAGACCAATCTTGAAATACTCGAGTCGCCATTTGCTTGACAATTCTCATAACTATTCCTAAATTTTTTGAGGAAGCTTTTCTCGTCTTTCGCTCTCACATGATGTTCCCTCTCCTCACATCCCGTTTGAGGAGAGGAATGGATCTCTTCCATCTTGTTCGTCTGGTCATCACTGAGTGCGTACCCATGACAAAGAAAATGTTAATCTCTTTCAATACATGTTTTCCGTCGCAACAAACCTTGCAGGAATAACGTAAAGGTCTTTTGCGGGAGCACCAACAACAAGGAAAAATTTATGATCAGTCGTCTATGGCATGGTTATACGATACCGGGAAATGCAGATGAATATGAAGCGCTGCTCAGGAGTGAAATATTTACAGGCATACAGGGCCGAAAGATCGCCGGATTTAAAGAAATTCAATTATTCCGGCGGACACTTGAATCAGAAGTAGAATTTATCACCGTTATGTGGTTCGATTCGCTGGATGCGGTCCGAATCTTCGCAGGTGAAGATTACGAAGCAGCAGTTGTTCCGCCAAAGGCGCGAAAGCTGCTCTCCCGATTTGATGCCCGATCACAGCATTATGAAGTGAGGACAGGATTAATAGCATAGCAACCGGAAAAATAAAAATGGAACATTCTTCTTTTAAAGAGAAGGTCGTTATCATAACGGGTGCATCGAGCGGCATTGGAAGAGAACTTGCCTTTCAACTGGCATCGCAAGGCGCTTGGCTGTCTCTTGCTGCCCGCAGCACAGAACGCTTGGAAATGGTAAAACGTGAGTGCGAGCGGCTCGGAGGAAAGGCGATCGGCATTCCAACGGATGTCGGTGAACTGGTGCAGTGTGAGGCGCTGATCCGTCAAACGGTAGACCGGTATACGCGTCTGGATATGCTTGTTAATAATGCCGGGATAACGATGTTTGCAAATTTTGAAGATGTCCGTGATCCGGGTATTTTTGAGAAACTGATGCGGATAAATTATCTGGGAAGTGTCTATTGCACCTCTTACGCGCTGCCGTACTTGAAGCAGACAGAGGGACGAATAGTCGGGATTTCCAGCTTAACGGGAAAAACCGGTGTCCCGACACGGAGCGGCTATGCAGCAAGCAAACATGCCATGGCAGGTTTCTTTGATTCACTGCGCATTGAAGTTGCGCAATATAAAATAAGCGTCACCATGATCTATCCTGGATTTGTCGCAACCGCCGTACGGGAACAGGCGTTGGGCGAGGACGGCAAATCGGTCGGGCGCAGTACGGTAAAGGAAAGCGAAGTTATGCCGGTGGATCAATGCGCGCGAATAATTCTTCGTGCGGCAACTCAACGCAAACGCGAAGTGGTTATGACACTCCGCGGGAAAATCGGGATGTGGCTCAAGCTCATTGCACCCGGTTTCGTGGATCGAATAGCTCGCAGAGCAATCCATTCAGGACGTTAAAACGTAGAACTATCACTTAGAGAAAAAATGAATTTTGTAAAGTTTCTCGCAGGCCAGTTTCGGAAGCCGTCCGGATATTTCGGGCGCCATGTCATGGTACCCCTCCTCAACCGGTTAAACGATTCCATGAATAATCTCACGCTGGAGGTTCTGGACCTGGAACCCCGGGACCGGGTGCTCGAGGTAGGATT
>RPQN01000225.1 GCA_003819715.1 Ignavibacteriota bacterium
AGGAACAATGATTCCGTATATTCAATAAAATGTAAAAAAATAAAATATATGAGTTGCCCGTGGTGATTGTCCGGGGCAGATTCTGCATGCTGTTGATGCAGGATTACATTTCTCAAATGGAGAATTCGGGGCGCGCTTCATTGAGAAATTCTCATGGAATACCGTTACGTCGGCCTACGTGCAGGATAGTACAACCGTAATAAATCGATCGATCTATTTATCCAAATCAATTTCACTCTTCCCAAGAAGGGATAGCTATGAATATTTATACAACACTGCTCTCGTTTATTACGACTCGTCTCGCCAGGCTGGTTTTTATCGTGACGCTCCTCCTGGTGCCTTCGACTTCATTCAGTCAATATTTTTATTTGAATGGATTTGAGTTCACGGAATTATACGGCAAGGGATATTCAAGAGAGAATACCGGTACCATGGGATTGACCAATAATTATACACTGCTCGAAGTTGCGTGGGGCGGCAGTACATTCCATGGGAGTGTGAAACTCATGGAGTTACTGGACCATGCTGCGGGAGTCGGCATTTGCATCCCGTATCTCTATGTTTCTCTTTATAAAAAGGATGGAGTTGAAGGGAGATACTCCTCCGGCGGGTTTTGGATAAAAGATCGTTCAGGCGACGTTGAAACATCCACCTATATCCCGGGGAGCAGCGGGCATTATAATTCAAAAACACTGGATGAACATTTCTTCCTTTTCGCCGGGACCTCCTATGTCAGCCTTTCGCAGCTGGGATCCATTGGACAGTCAGATTACATTCATCTCGGAGCGGAATATTTCTGGAACCGATTGCCCTATATCCGTTTATTCTCGGGGAGTCTCCGTTTTGGCCTTATACAATACGTAGCAACCAAACTCGATCCAATGGATCTGCGGAGAATTCAGGACGGTGTCAATTATACGCCCGCGCAGACTTCAATCTACCTCGGCTTCAGTATAGGAATTTTCCGGGACTGGACACGGTAAAAATTTGATCCCCATCGACGAGCACTGCAGCGGAAGGATTAATTATTGCTTTTCCCGCCGTTTATATTTAATATAACCGCGTTACATCGTTTCAAATTACCTTAAAGACGATTCAATCCTTACGTATCCATTCAATTTGAAAATCCGGCACGTTGCTGTGTCCGGTTTGTTCTTTATAACTTCGCAGTGCAGTTCACGCAGTATCGATATACTCAAAGGTATTCAGAAGGAGGTCTGTATGATCATCATCTGGCTTCTCGGCGGTATCGCAGCGGTGACAATTGCATTTTTCGTCCCTTCCAATTCCCCGGAGCTCTGGCCATCGCTGAACATGGCGATGATTCCAGCTGCTCTGTATATTCTTGCCCTCAGTTTCTACACGCTCCGCAGCCCGATCACCCGGACGGCAAGAATTGTTTCCTGGGTGATTATCGTTCTTATCGGCGGAGCGATGTACTCGTCGTGGACGGGCATGGAAGTTCAGAGCCGCTGGCAGCACAACCAGCTTCTCAAAATTCATTCGGCTATTACCAGGGGACTGCTTCAGTCGTATGCCCAGCCGGCCGCTCTGAGCGCATTGAAAGAATATTATCAGCAGGGAAAAACCAAAAAGGAGTCACTCGGCAAGGTGTTCCAGCGTCTGAACCCTGGCGCGGCGGCTGGGTCGAAAATCCAGGCCGCAGATATGCCGCAGGACAGTTCCTCGATCGTGGTGAAGTCGATTGCAGAGAATGAAGTGGTCCTGCTCGGGCGGCACCAATACAGCAACGGCAGGAACCCCGATTTCAAGAATTACAATGGGAAGACGGGAAAGGTCCAGGAACGATTTACGCTGACCGAGAAAGGAGTGTCCTATGAATCAGAAAATTGATGCGGAAAAGCTTCCGGACGGACAGCAGGAACGGGAATTCTCGCCGGATTTTGTGCGTCTGCTGATTGCCCTGACCGGTGCGACACTGCTGATCGTGTTTGTGTTCCAGGATAAAATCATACTTCCCACAGGGAC
Organism: Ignavibacteriota bacterium; assembly: GCA_003819715.1. GTDB lineage: Bacteria > Bacteroidota > Ignavibacteria > UBA10030 > UBA10030 > Fen-1298. The sequence goes on from RPQN01000225.1 coordinate 1,990, forward strand.
TGCAACAGGACAGGTATTTCTGTATCCCTGGATCACGGCGGCGGGTCAGACCATTGCCAACGGCCTTGCCGAGTTTTCCGGTAAGACACCGAGCGACAGCATCATTCAGGTGCGGTTGGCGGTACTGCTTGGCGTGATCTTCGGATTCATCATCGGGCCAACGCTGTTCCTCTTCGGGTGGTATCAGAGGAGGAAGGATCGTCCATTCAGGGGAATGGACTCTACGCTGAAGGGTTCCGCCGTTATCTCGGTCATTGGCGGATTAATAATATTCTCAGCAGCAATACCTGCGATCCCGAATGCGATCAACCGTTCTCAGGTGGAATCATGGCTGCGGTCCAGCCAGGCAATTCAGGAAAACAAGGACCAGGTTATCAGCGACATCACCATGATTGCATATAATGCACATCAGTATGGAATACTCCCGCGGAGTCTCAATGGCGGAGAGGGCTCTTTTGCCGGGTATGCGATACCACAGGCGCTTGCTGCTACCGCAAACGGCACATATAAAGCCGCAGTGACCGCGGATGAGATAACGCTCACCGGAAATTCGGCGAAATATCCCGACTGCAACGTAACGCTGCGTTTCAATCGAAACGGTCCCATGAATGGCGGGACCTGGAAATATGAGGGACAATTCCAATAACGAATCCATGCAGATGCAATTCATATCGATGGAAGAGGAGTGACTATGAAAGGTATTCAGATTTCGAAAGTTGACTGGAAATGGGTCGGCATTGGATATTGTTTCTTTGTCGTATTTCATTTGCTGCCCACGTTTATACTGAACGGACTCAGTCTGCACATGGATATGCTGCCGCTCGGAGTTGAACTGTTTGTCGGACTGGCGATCGTCGCATTCTATATCGGGTACAGATCGCGGGGAGTGACGATACTGGAACCGGTGATATCCGTTCTTCTTTATGACATTACGCTGCTGTTCGAGTTCAGGAATTTATGGGGTAGGTCTGCTTCCGGTTCTGTTTGGATTATTCTTTTGTGGGGCTTTTTGACTCTGGTCATGGCGGTTTGCAGTGCATGGCTTGGAGAGCTTTTTCAGGCGCGGATGAGAGCAAAGGCGTGAAGAGTTGATGCTTCATTCGGTAGGAATGGCCGCCCGGTTGTGATTTCATGGGAATGCCGGGCCGGGATGGATTGGCTAGTTAATGACATTATGGCCGGCAAAAATTTTTGATGGAGAGTCAATATGAAGGCTCATAACGGTATAAGTAACCAGATCGTTTTTTATTTATTTTTATTTTTCTCGATCAACTTTTTAGGTGAGGGATCTTGTATGCCGGATGGTATGGTTGAGTACGATCCTTTGCAGGGAACTTTAATGGATGCGGGTGGAAAATATGTCACTCAGGCAAAAGTCGTCGGAACATCGAGTGTCTACCAACATCGTGCAACCGGCCCTGTCGATTCCGCGCAAACATGGGATAATGGCTCGTTTACTCTCGGTAACGGAATTCCCAATCATTTTGTAGCGAAGAGTGGTGGATGTGTAAGCGACCATAATAAAACTTATGATAAAATGGAGACTTTTTATTTGGTGTGTACTCATCCCTCGTATGATACAACAATAGCAGTATTTATTGACGGTAGATCATATTCAATGTATGGAGTAGATACAGTATTTTCAGGTCCATCAACTGAATATGGACAAAATGGTGCTTTACGTCATATACCGACGATTATTATGAAATCAAAAAACCGATAAAATAATTATACGGGCTAACCAGGTTCAACCCAAAGGTGGTCTTTACGGGACAAGCTAACGGAATGAGCACCCTCCGTTAGGCCGCTGAAAGAAAGGCCGCTGTCATATGAAATTCTTTCTCATTATATCATCGTTTCTTTTATCTTTCGCATTATTGAACTGCAAACAATCCACGTCTATAGTTGAAGAACCGGATTGGATAAAAGAATTAATAACAAAGTATCAAAATGATCCAGTCGGTAATCCGCCGCAATCAATCTGGGAGTACGAATATAAAGGCCGGATAGTCTATTACGTTCCGCCGCAATGCTGCGATCAATTCAGCGTATTGTTCGATGCAAAGGGAAATGCCATTTGTGCTCCAGACGGCGGCATTACGGGTACCGGAAACGGACAATGTCCCGATTTCTTTCAACTGCGGAAGAATGAAAAACTAATCTGGAAAGATTCCAGAACCCGATAACTCATGCCAGGGTGAACGTTCTCTCATAAACCAAAGGAGGATCCATGAAATGTCCATCGTGTAATCAACTGGCATCCACTTTAATCAGGAACTCTTTTTCTCTGCAGGGAGTAACATTTTATCAATCGGTCAAAGGACAATTAAAATGCCAGAATTGCGGAGTGCTTTTAAGAAATGCTAAATTTGGGAAGCAAGTATGGCTTGGATTGGCTGCGTTTGTGGTGATGATGGTTCTGATGATGTTGTTCTCTGATCCTCTTCGCAAATCATTGGGAATGGGCGCAGTTTTGATTTATTGGATTGTGCTTCTCCTTATGGCTGTTTTTGTTTTTGCCTACGGCCAGTGGAAATATGCGATGCTTGAAATCGTTGACAAAATAAAAGAAACCTGAATATTTATATATAGAGACATCTGAAATATTCTGGTAATATTGGTAGACGCGAACTTTAGTTCGCGATTGTGTTCAGAAAACGCAATCTAAAGATTGCGACTACCGTCAATAACTGAAAAAAAAATATGAAAATATTTCTCGTACTCTCTTTTTGTATCGTTTCTCTTCAGGTCGTCTACGCGCAGAATTCTGAATGGGTGAATTATTCTCACGGACAAACAGTGCATGCGGCTGCTGTTGAAGGAGATATTGTCTGGTCAGGCACAGACGGGGGACTGGTGAAACTCAATAAATCAACAGGAGAGAAATCATACTTTAACAAATCTAATTCGGGCCTGCCTGCCAACATCGTCTATTCAATAGCGGTAGACCAATCGGGAAATAAATGGATCGGGACGAATAACGGACTTGCTCAATATGACGGCGCGGCCTGGAAAGTTTATACGACTTTAAATTCTGGTTTGCAAGATAATGTTGTCTTATCCATTGCAGTAGACCGGTCAGGAAACAAGTGGATTGGCGGGACGAGCGGCGGACTTGCAAAATTCGACGGCACAAACTGGACGATATATACCGCTTTAAATTCGGGCCTCCCTGATAATGCAATTTGGTCAATTGCGATGGACGATTCAGGGAATAAGTGGATTGGAACCTCGGGCGGCGGTCTGGTTCGATATAACGACACAACCTGGACGATATACACTTCTTCATCATCCGGTTTGCCCAATAACATCGTCTACTCAATTGCGATAGACGGCTCGGGGAATAAATGGATTGGGACAAATGGCGGACTTGCAAAATTTATCGGCTCAACCTGGACAACGTATGATACTTCAAATTCCGATCTGCCTGATAACTGGGTTGCATCAATAGCCATAGATGGCTCAGGAGACAAATGGATCGGGACCCATGACGGACTTGCAAGATTTAACGGCACAAACTGGACGCTCTATACTGCTTCAAATTCGGGATTGCCTGATAACGTCGTCGCTTCATTAGCCATAGACGGATCGGGGAATAAATGGATTGGAACTCAGGACGGACTTACTAAATTTGATGACACAACCTGGACGCCGTATGGTACGTCAAATTCTGATTTGCCTGATAACGGGATTGCTTCTATTGCCATCGATGGTTCAGGAAACAAGTGGATTGGGAGTCAAGGCGGACTTGCAAAATTTAACGGTATAACCTGGACAACCTACGATACTTTAAATTCCGATTTGCCTGATAACCGGGTCGCTTCAATAGCGATAGACGGTTCGGGGAATAAGTGGATTGGCACTCAAGGCGGACTTGCAAAATATGACGGCTCAAGCTGGGTGATTTTTACTGCTTCAAATTCTGATTTGCCTAATAACCGGGTCTCTTCAATAGCGATAGACGGTTCAGGAAATAAATGGATTGGGACTCAAGGCGGACTTGCAAAGCTTAGTGGCTTAACCTGGATAATTTATACTATGTCTAATTCGGGATTGCCAGATAACAATGTCTGTTCAATAGCGATAGACGGCTCAGGAAATAAGTGGCTTGGCACACATGGCGGACTTGCGAAATTTGATGGCACACGCTGGACGGTTTACACGTATTCAAATTCGGGTTTGCATAATAACATTGTCACTTCAATAGCGATAGACGGTGCAGGGAACAAATGGATTGGCACCGCCGGCGGTCTTTCTAAATTTGACGGTATAAACTGGACAGGGTATAATACTTCCAACTCCGGCTTACCTGATAACTCCATAGCTTCAATAGCCATTGACGGTTCGGGGGATAAGTGGATTGGAACCGGTATGGGATTTGCCCGATATCATGATTCAATCTGGACGATTTATACTGCTGCAAATTCCGGCTTACCTGATAACACAGTCACCACCGTTGTCATAGACGGTTTGGGAAATAAATGGATTGGAATGAATGGCGGCGGCCTGGCGGTTTATAAAGAAGGGGGCGTGGTTTCGGTTAAAGAAACAGAAAACGATAATTATCCTGCGGCTTTTTCGTTATTCCAGAATTATCCGAATCCATTTAATCCGACCACATATATTTCTTTTAGTCTATCCCGCCGCTCGTATGTTTCATTGAAAGTGTTTAATTTAACAGGGAGGGAAGTGGCAACACTGGCTGCGCGGGAAATGAGC
>RPQN01000226.1 GCA_003819715.1 Ignavibacteriota bacterium
AGGCGGTCTGGAATCGGTCACCGAGGTAGGCTGGACGATCATGGAGAATGTGGTACTCAATGCCAAATTAGAAATCTTTGCACCGGTGAAGCACTTTGATCGTACGAGCGTGCGCAGTGACAATACATTTTCAGCAAAAGTGAATAAATTCTTTTCGATGAATCTCAATGTTCAGCTCATCAGTGATCCTCAGGTACAGACAAGAACTCAGATAAAACAAACACTCGCGCTGGGGTTCAACTACACCTTGATGTAAGGAGAAGTGTAAGACGATACATGAAGGCCCGCAGGTCTGCTCATCGTGCGGGCTTTTTTTGTCCGGGCGGAGAAATTTGATCGAGCCGGATGGAAACCCGGTCAATGAGGTGAGGAAATGGCCTTGCGCCGGTTATGCGTTATCGTATCAATGTGCCGATCCTGTCCCATCGGATCGTTGAATATTTTTCGGAGAGGCTCGTGACCGGTATCTCGGGATCCCACGACCAATAAATCATCAGAGCTTCTCCGATGACATGATCATCGGGGACGAATCCCCAGTACCGGCTGTCCAGGCTGTTGTCCCGGTTGTCACCTAGTGCAAAGTAGTAATCCCGCTGGACGCGATAACTGGAAACTGCTGCGCCGTCGATCATAATCGAGTCGGATTTCATTTGAACGGTGTGCCCTTCGCGTTCGATAAAAACCCGCCATTGAACCAAGGCTGCAGGATCAAGGTGGAGAATATCGTTTCGTTTGGGAACCACCACCGGTCCATAATTAACGTCGGTGTACATCGAGCCGGAAGGGAATATTGCCGAAGGCTGCCGGTTGGTATTGTCCAGAGGATGAGCCGTTCTCCTCCCCATCGGGGGAAAATGCATTTCATGATCGTTGACGAATACCCGGCCCGAGCGAAGTTCTACAGTGTCGCCTGGTAATCCGATACACCGCTTAATATAATTCACCGATTCGGACGGCGTCACTTCGTTGATGCTGCCGGGAAACTCGAACACGACAACATCGCCGCGGTGGACACTCCGGAAAAACGGGAGAGTGAAGGATGAAAGAGAGGTGGTGCGAAACGGCAGATGGCGCGGTGTGTGGAGGCCGTACGCCAGTTTGTTGACCAGCAAGAAATCTCCGACCTGCAGCGTGTTTTCCATAGACGTCGACGGAATACGGTATGCGTCGACCACGAATAATTTCAGTATCAGTGCGGCGAGCAGTGTGATGATAAAAATCTTGCCGTACTCGATCAGTGGGGAAAAAATATTTTTTTCCCCGTCCGGAACAGCTTCCGTGTTTCCCGATTCGAGAGGTTGCTTCGATTGTTCCGGCATCATTTAATGAGAGAACCAATGCGGCCCCAGCGCACGGATGCCAGCCGCCCGAAAATATCATAGAGCGGGAGATCGGTATTCCAAGACCAGTACACGATCATGGGCGTTCCGACAATGTTTTCTTTTGGAATAAAACCCCAATAGCGGCCGTCAAGGCTGTTATCGCGGTGATCACCCATTCCAAAAAGATAATCACGCTGGACGGTATACGACGTGGCCGGTGTTCCATCGATCAGCACCGTTCCCGATGCAGACTCCACGCGGTGTCCTTCCCGTTTGATGAAGATCTGCCATGCAGGTATATTTTGAATACTTAATGGAATGACCATTCCTTTTTTGGGTACAACGATCGGACCATAATTATCTTCATTCCAGCCCGAGCCGGCCGGGAATATTCGGTCGTCCGGTTCCTCTGCCGACACCGACCAGCCGCGGTCAAACCTCACATTACGCGGCAATGGCAGCATCTGGCCGTTCACCGATAAGACGCGGTTCCGAATCTGGATCGTATCGCCTGAGACACCAACGCATCGTTTCAGATAGAAGGTAAAATCCTGCGGCTCTACTTCATCGCGCATCCCTGGAAAAACGAATACAATCACATCTCCGCGTTTGACATCTTTGATTGCGGGAACACGAAACCATGGGAGACGCACATTGGTGAACGGGATATTGCGGGGTGACGTTCCGCCGTAAATAAATTTGTTGACGAAGAGTAATTCTCCCGTGAGCACCTCATTTTCCATCGAACCGGTCGGGACCAGGAAGGATGCGACGACAAAATTGTTGATCAGCAGAAACAGTCCCAGGACAATGCCCGTCTCCTTCAGGAACGCGATGGTTTTTTCTTTGAACGTGATCGGTCCAGCCGGCTGATCTTCTTTATTCGGTTTCTTGTCGTTGTTCATATCGGTCCCTGTTATGATAATGTGATATTCCCTGTTCGATAAATTTCAAATCTCATTTATTCGACACGGGTGTGAGCGGGTGAATCCGTTAAATATTCCGGTGTATGAATTTTGACCCGCTGGACATTATTCATCCATCGATAAAATGGCGAGAAATGCTTCCTGCGGCACTTCTACACTTCCGACCCGCTTCATCCGTTTTTTTCCCTCTTTTTGTTTTTCCAGAAGTTTCCGTTTTCGGGAAATGTCTCCGCCGTAGCACTTGGCGATCACATTCTTTCTGATCGCACTGATCGTTTCGCGAGCAATAATCTTACTTCCGATAGCGGCCTGTATGGCCACCTCAAACATTTGACGCGGAATGAGCCCCCGAAGTTTCGTGCAAAGCTTCCGCCCCCAGTCATAAGACTTCGCCCGGTGAACGATAGTGGACAGGGCATCCACCGGCTCGCCATTCAATAAAATGTCCAGTTTTACAAGGTCCGACTCGCGATATTCGAGAAAATCGTAATCAAATGAGGCATATCCGCGCGAAAGAGACTTGAGTTTATCATAGAAGTCGAAAATAATTTCAGATAAAGGTAGTTCAAAATGAATGTCGGCGCGTTCCGGGCTGATATAGGTCGTATTGCGGTGAACGCCGCGGCGGTCCATACACAATTTCATGATATTGCCGATGTATTCCGTCGGGGCGATAATTTGCGCCTTGACGAACGGCTCTTCTACTTTTTCAATATTGCCGGCATCGGGCATGAATGCAGGGTTGTCAATGAAGAGAATTTCCTTGTCTGTTTTGGTGACGCGGTACTCGACGTTGGGAACAGTGTTGATCAACTGCTGATCATATTCGCGCTCCAAGCGTTCTCGAATAATCTCCATATGAAGAAGACCGAGAAATCCGGCGCGAAATCCAAATCCGAGTGCGACGGAGCTCTCCGGTTCAAAAATGAGCGACGCATCGTTCAGCTTCAGTTTATCGAGCGCATCGCGCAGTTCGCCAAAGTTATCGCTGTTGGACGGATAGAGTCCGCTGAATACCATCGGCTTGGCTTCTTTGTAGCCGGGCAACGGTTCGGCGGCGGGATTATTCACGAGAGTAATGGTATCGCCGACTTTGGTATCGTGCACATCTTTGACGTTTGCAATGATATAACCGACATCGCCGGCGGAAAGCGTGCCGACCCGTTTCCGCTGCATTTCAAGAATGCCGACATCTTCCGCCTGAAACTCCTGGCCCTTGGAAAAAAATCGGATCTGATCCTTTTCGCGTACGGTTCCTTCCATCACGCGAATGTAGGCAACTGCTCCCCGGTATTCGTCAAAGACGGAATCAAAAATCAATGCTTTCAGGGGCGCATCTGGATCGCCTTTCGGCGCAGGGATCCGCGAGACGATTGCTTCCAGCACCTCTTCGGTTCCTAATCCGGATTTCGCGCTGCCCATCAATATTTCTTCTTCTTTGCACCCGATGAGGTCCATCACCTGCTTTTTCACGACATCGATCATCGTCTTGGCGCTCGGTAAATCGATCTTGTTGATAAACGGAACTATTTCCAGTCCGGCATCGATGGCAAGATACAGATTGGAGATCGTCTGAGCTTCGACGCCTTGAGTGGCATCCACCACCAGAATGGCGCCTTCGCATGCCGCAAGCGAGCGCGATACTTCGTAGGTGAAATCGACATGGCCGGGGGTGTCGATGAGGTTGAGCGTGTAGTTGTTTTTATTCCGGGCCCGGTATTTAATCTGGATTGCATGAAGCTTGATGGTGATGCCGCGTTCCTGTTCCAGGTCCATATCGTCGAGCATCTGCTTGGACAGGTCGCGGGCAGCGACCGTGCCGGTATATTCCAGCAGCCGGTCGGCAAGTGTCGACTTGCCATGGTCGATGTGTGCAATGATACAAAAATTACGAAGGTGTTCCATCAAGAGTGCGTCAAGTCTGCTGCCGTCTGGACAGCATCCATTAGGAAATCGTATAAATGACAAAGAGTAAAAAGTGGATTGCCTGATGAAGAGCCACTCTTTACTCCTCTAACTTCTAAAAGATAGCGGAAAATGAGCAGAAGAGCAAGATTGGCTGGAAGGGCTGGTACAAACCGTGAATGATCAGTGATTTGATGGCTCTCGCCTGTTGTTCATCCAATCTTCCTTCTGAATTGCATAAATCACATCATCGACCCATTCTCCCCTGATCTGAAAACGCTCTTTATAATGAGCTTCTTTCTTCAATCCTAACCGCTCAATGAGTGCTATTGATTTTGAATTTCTCGGGTCGACGGAAGCGACAATGCGTTGTTTGTCCAATTTGACAAATACGTAGTGCATCGCCTCACGGAGCGCTTCGGTTGCAAATCCATTCCCCTGATAATTCTTGTCGATCGAGCAGCCAAGCTCGACTTGTTTCAACGCCGCATCAAAAAAATGCAAACCGACGTCTCCGATTAATTCCCCGGTGTCTTTTCTGATGAGAACGAATTGATACCACGTGTCCGCAATGTCTATGGTGGATGAAATTCGGGTTTCAATAAAATCAATAACATCCTGAATGGTAGAAGGAATCCAGCCCTGATGACGATTGATGACGGGATCCGAACGATAGCGGAGTATCGCTTCTGCGTCATCCGGAGAGAGAGGCCGCATGAGTAGTCTCTCTGTCGTTATTAGCGGGTTTTGGGTCATAGGATAAATCACTAACGGATATCAAGGGATGCGGTGATCGCTTGACGTACCAGGAAATGACGGGCATTGTTCACCCGTGGCCGATTAATACTATAATCTGCGAAATTATTATTTCAAATTCCCGGTAGGATAATTCTCACATCATGCTTAACCGTCATGATGTATCTTACATATATATTAACCGGTCGAGTCCCTATCAAACTCTTCTCGTTCTCATAGGCTCAACGGCTCAAAGACTCATAGACTCATTGGCTCATTCGTTTGGCGTCAATGCTCCACGGTCCTGCACCGGCTGCCGAGAAATAGAGCCAGATAAAACAGTAAAGCACTGCCGACACTCCTCCGTTCAACACCGGCCAAACGTTTCCGGGGAAGTGGAACTGGAAATAAGCCACCGCCATTTCCCCGGCTAAAATAAATGCCACGGGACGGGTATACAGTCCTAGTAAGAGCAGTGCGCCGCCAAAGGTCTCAAGAATTCCTCCAAGGCCGATCTGTGAAAGCAGCTCCACTGTTCCGCCATTCGGCGGTACTCCGGCAGGGAATGCAAAGAGTTTCACTGTTCCGGCGAGCATGAACATAATTGCCGATACGATGCGCAGCGCACTGTGGAGATACGGGTGCAGTGATGTCCATCGCGAAGCAAGAGATGAGGTAATCGAATGTTGTTCGTCTGCCATGGATTATTCCTTCCTTTCTGGGTAATGAAAGCACGTTCAGAGACTATTGGATTGAATTCAGTTCTTAAACACAGAATAACTAAATGAAGTTTCAATTATTCTCACTCCTGCATCCAGGTGTCTGCTCGCTGGTCAAAACCGTCCTGCCGGGCCAGGTTTCTCCGGATGAAAGATCGGTCCTGTCTGGAATTCCGGATTTTATCTCTTCCGGAAAAATTTTCTGTGTAAATATTGCAGTATATTGCTCCTGTAATCCGGAATGACTGGAACAACATGGAGTATCTTCATGCGGATTGTTATCGCAGGCGGGAGCGGTTTTCTTGGAGTGAGTCTGATCAACAGACTTCAAAAGTCACATCACGACGTCACGTTACTTACGAGATCTCCTGAGAAAGCCAGAACCTTTCTGGAGACTGTCCGGATCGAATTCTGGGATGCGAAGACAAAGGATGCATTGCCGGGAATTCTTGAAGGTGCCGATGCCGTCATCAATCTCACAGGCGAATCCATCGCCGCAAAACGGTGGACGCAACAACAAAAGGATAGGATTTTATCCAGCCGGATTGATTCGACGAGAGCGATCGTTGATGCGCTCGGGCTGACGAAACACAAGCCGTCGGTCCTGCTGAATGCATCCGCAGTGGGGTTCTACGGCAATGTGCCGGAAGGGGAGGTCACAGAATCCAGTCCGAACGGAGATGGATTTCTTGCAGCGGTTTGTGCCCGGAGCGAGGCGGAAGCGCTGAGAGCGCAGGAGGAGGGCCTCCGTGTCGTGCTGCTGCGGACAGGAATTGTGATAGACAAAAACGGCGGTGTTTTGCGAAAGCTCCTCGTGCCGTTCCGGTTTTTTCTCGGCGGACCAACAGGTTCAGGCAGACAATGGTTTCCCTGGATTCATCTTCAGGATGAAATCAACGCGATACTCTATGCAATGGAGAACGATCGGTTGGCGGGACCGTTAAATCTTTCTGCACCGGGATGCGTCAGGATGTCGGAATTTTGTTCGGCGGTCGGAAATATCCTGCACCGGCCATCGCGGGTGCACGTCCCTGGATTTTTCCTGAAAGCCGCTCTGGGCGAAATGGCCGAACCATTATTGCTCCATGGC
>RPQN01000227.1 GCA_003819715.1 Ignavibacteriota bacterium
ATTTGATGGTTCATCAATTAAAAAAAGGACATTATTCCGTTCAATTCCACAGGGTGCAAACCGCGGGAGGGTTGAAAGCGGCCCTGAAAAATCAATTTTGGGATGTGGTGATCTCAGAATATTCCATACCTCGGTTAAAAGCGCCCGCAGTATTTGCACACCTCCAAAAAGCAAAGCTTGATATTCCATTGATCGTTGTATCCCGGAGTATAAATGATGATATCGCGTTGAGCCTCTTAAAAGCAGGCATCCACGACTATCTCTTGAAAGACAAGCTTGCGCACGTTGTCCCTGTGGTCAAGAGGGCCATTGCCGCTACGCAAATCCGCCGGAAACACAAAACGGCTGAAGAAGAGAATACGTTATTAGCGCAAACCATCAAATCGACACGAGACGGCATCTCTATCACCGATCTTGAAAATAATATCGTGTTTGTCAACGACGCGTTTGTTGAGATGTATGGATATGCTGAATACGATTTGATCGGTAAACACATATCCCTTATTCGCTCGCCAAAAGTCACCGCTCACGAAAGCGAAATCGTCAATTCGGATACGCTGAGCAATGGCTGGCACGGGGAAATTCTCAACAGACGCAAGGACGGGACTGAATTCACAGCGGAATTATGGACATCGGCTGTTAAAAACCATTCCGGGAAACCTATCGCCTTGGTGGGTGTCGCGCGCGACATTACTGAACGCAGACGCGCTGAAGAAATGCTGGCGAAAAGCGAGCAAAAATTCAAACAGTTGTTTGACGAGGCTCCCCTCGGATACCATGAGATTGATATTGAAGGGACGATCAAGAATATCAACCGGATGGAGTTGGAAATGCTGGGTTATTCCCTTGAAGAAATGGTCGGGTCCCCGGTCTGGAAGTTTAATAATAATCCGGAATCTTCCAGAGAACGAGTCCTGGCGAAATTGAACGGGACGATGGATTGTGACAAGCAGGTGGAACGCCTTTATAAGCGGAAAGATGGTACAACGTTTCCGGGAATCAACAGCGAAAGCCTCTTAAAAGACAGCAACGGAACGATTATTGGAATACGGACCATCGTTCAAGATAATACCGAACGGAAATATATTGAAACTCAATTACAGGAAACGAATAAGAACTTTGTCCGGGCGCAGCGTATCGCTCATATCGGCCATTGGGAACTCTCCATTCCCGCCGGAGAGCGTCGCTGGTCGGAAGAAATGTACCGCATTATGGGCTGTCCGTTCCATGAACCGATCACGCTGGACGATATTGTAAAAATATTTCCGCCTGAGGAATATGAACGTTTTAACACGGCGTTAGCATCAACCATTTCGGGAAATCATCCCTACCACATCGATTTCAGGATCGTCCGTGCAGATGGTGAAATCAGACATATCCATGACGAAGGAGAAGCCGTCCGAGACGCTGCCGGAAATCCAATCGGCATGATCGGAACCACCCATGATATCACCGAACAGAAACGATCTGAAGAAGCTCTGCGTGAAAGCGTGAAGTTATTCCAGGGATTGTTTGATGCATCTCCCGAAGCCATTATATTACTCGACCCTCATGATCCCCTCGACATCTGGCCCATCGTCGATTGCAACGAAGCCGCATGCAAGATGAACGGATATAAACGCGAGGAACTGGTGGGACGATCGATTGATATTCTCAATACCACCGCCGGGATTCGAGAGGAACGCATTGCCTATCTTGAGGAAATTCGGCGAAAGGGAATTATCCATCTGGAAACAACCCACCGCCATAAGAATGGACATCTCTTCCCGGTGGAGGTTTCGACATGCCTGGTGACCCTGGGCGGGAGAGAGATGGTGCTGGGCATCGATCGGGATATCACCGAACGCAATCTCGCGGAAAAAGCGCTGCGCGAATCCCAAGCCCTGTATCGTTCGTTTGTCGAACATCTGCCGGCCGGCGTTTTCCGGAAGAACAGTGAAGGACAGTACGTCTTTGTAAATTCACGGTTTTGCGAGCTGAAAGGACTGAACGCTGAAGAAATTCTGGGCAAAACCCCCCGTGAACTTGCTGATTACGAATCTGCAGTCGAACATGCCCGAACACCGGAGAAGAGAGGCTTACAGCGCACATTAGCGGTCGAAGGAACAGACCATCATGCCATGATCATGCGCACCGGTGAAACCATTGATATCGATGAGTCCTATCCCCTGGCAGACGGCACCATCCTGTATTTCCATGTGGTCAAGTCGCCGGTCTTTGCCGATGACGGAAAAATTATCGGTACGCAGGGTGTTCAATTCGATATCTCCGTACGCAGAAGAATGGAAGAATCCTTACACGAAAGCGAAAAGTTATTCCGGAAATTATTTAATGCGTCTCCTGATGCCATCGTGTTAATGGATCCGCACGATCCCAATATTTCCTGGCCCATCATCGATTGTAATGAAGCAGCCTGTGCCATGAACGGATATACGCGGGAAGAATTGATCGGTCGTACCATCGATATTCTTAATCCCATTGATGGATCACGTGAGGAACGCCTTGCCTATATCGCGAGCCTTCGGCACAAAGGCACTATCCATGATGAAATCTCGCACCGTCATAAAGACGGACACATTTTCCCTATTGAAGTCTCCACCACCCTGGTGACGCTGGGTGGCCGCGAAATAATCATGGGGATTGACCGGGATATCACGGAGCGTAAAAAAGTCGAATTTGAATTGAAAGAAAGTGAAGAACGCTATCGGCGTCTTGTTGAGTTTTCTCCGGACGCGATCATCGTGCACAGCGAAGGGAAAATAGTCTATGTCAATCCGGCAAGCATTACACTCCTGGGGGCGGCGAGCGCCGCGGATCTAATCGGCAGGCCGTTCATGGATATCATCCATCCGGATCATCGGGATTCCATCCATCAGGAGATCATCGCCGTCATGAAAGAAGAGTATGCCATCCCGCCGGCCGAACAAAAATTCCTGCGGCTGGATGGATCCATCGTCGAGGTGGAAGTTGCTGCGCTGCCGATTATCTTCCGCGAAAAATCCGCAATGCAGATGGTCGCTCGCGATATCTCAGAACAAAAAAAGCTTCAAATCCAGCTTATACAAACACAGAAGATACAGAGTATCGGCACTCTCGCAGGCGGCATTGCTCATGACTTTAATAATATCCTCGGGATTATCCTCGCATACTCCACGCTTCTCGACAAGAACAAATTGAATGCGGAAAAGTTTGCTGTCAGCATTACCGCAATTAATCAGGCAGTGCAGAGGGGCGCGGCGCTGGTCCGTCAGATATTGACGTTCGCGCGGAAAACCGATATCGTGTTTGAACCTATGGATATCTCCGACATGATCCGTGAAGTTTTTTCCATGCTGGAACAGACTTTTCCCAGGACGATTATCTTTTCAGAATGTATTGCGCAGGATCTCCCGTTTATCTTTGCAGACCGCACACAAGTCCACCAGGCCATTTTGAATCTTTGCATTAATGCCCGGGATGCGATGCCGGATGGCGGTTCCATACGCATGAGCGCCGAACAATATCCCGTCGATCAGATACGGCAGCAATTCCCCGACGCCCAGGAAGATGCCTACGTTTGCCTCAGCGTTTGTGATACCGGTACAGGGATGGATGAAACGACACGTCAGAGGGTCTTTGATCCGTTCTTTACGACGAAGGATAAAGGAAAAGGGACCGGACTCGGATTATCCGTCGTCTACGGTGTGGTCCAGGCGCATCATGGATTCATCGACCTGAAGAGTGAGGTGGGCAAAGGGACGACCTTCCGGCTCTTCTTCCCTGTCCCGCAAAAAAATAATCAGGCGGTCGATACTCAACAGGCGGTCGAAATTTTTGAAACCGGAGGTACAGAAACAATCCTTTTCGTTGAAGATGAAGATATGCTGGTTCAAATGGTAACCGTTCTGCTCGAATCCAAGGGATATACCGTGATGGTCGCCCGCGACGGCCTTGAAGCCGTGAACGTCTATCTTGCCCATCAGCACGAGATCTCACTGGTACTGACCGATATGGGGCTGCCGGTTCTGACGGGGACAGATGAATTTAAAAAGCTTAAAGAAATTAATCCGAACATTAAAGTCATCTTCGCCAGCGGATATATCGAACCGGATACCAAATCGGAACTCTTTAAGGATGGAGCACGGGGATTTATTCAAAAACCGTATGAGCCGAATGATATTTTACGGATCATTCGACATACGCTGGACGACAACACGTAATCGGGAAAACGGGCCAACGTGAAGTGCGATCCGTTCCCGTCCTTTGCAGGAGTGAACACTGTTGAGCAGGAATGAAATGGTGCCTTACGCTCCATCCATTTCACCGTGCACGTTAATATTTCACTTTATCCTTTTTTAAATTCCACGCATGAAATGCAGCGAGAGCCTCCTGGTGCAGAATCTGGATCATCGGAATTTTGCGGTTTTCCAATGATTTGGTTATCTCTTCATAAATAAAAGAATCGTCAAAATCTATTTCCGCCGCATCTTGCTTTGAATTCCCAAAAAAGACTCGCTCCGGCCTCGCCCAATAGATCGCGCCAAGACACATCGGGCATGGTTCGCATGACGTGTATAACTCGCATCCGTCCAGTTGGAATGTTCCCAGTGCTTTACAGGCATCGCGGATTGCTCCGATTTCAGCATGGGCGGTCGGATCGTTTGTGTACGTCACCTGATTGGTTCCACGTGCAAGAATTTTATTGTTTTTTACGACGATTGCCGCAAACGGCCCGCCTTTTCCTGATTGGACATTCTCAAGCGAAAGCCGGATCGCTTCCCGCATGAACTTTTGCTGCTCTTCGGCGGTCGAGAGTCGGTCTTGATTCATTCTTTACTATCCATGGTTATAATTTTCCGATATCTTCATTCCAGAGCGTTGGATTATTCTTGATAAATTCAGTCATCAGTTCAACGCATTCCTTCATGTCCCAATCTTCCACATCCACCCAATGATCTTTCAAAAATTCGATGTCTCCTTTAAACGTACGGGACTCGCCGACGATGACTTTCTCTATCCCAAACTGGACGATCGCTCCGGAACAGAGGTAGCAGGGAATAAGCGTCGAGAAGAGAATGGTGTTGGCGTATGAACCGATACGTCCTGCGTTTCGCATGCATTCAATTTCTGCATGGGCAAGAGGATCGCCGTTCTGAATACGGCGGTTATGCCCGCGCCCGATGATCTTGCCGTCACGGACCAGAACGGAGCCAATCGGTATCCCGCCTTCCTGTAAACCGAGCCTGGCTTCATCAATGGCTGCCTCCATAAATTCTTTCATCGTCCTGTCCCTTTCCGGAGTGTACATCCTGTCCTTCCTATTCTATGAATTATCGAATCAAGAATCAATCTGGAAATTGACGGGCCGGCAGAATAGAGCTTGAATTTTCAGTCCAATTATTATATTCTAGAGAACACCATTGAGGATTCGATATGACCCGCACATACGCATTTATCATCTTCTTCTCTATTGTTCTCGTTTTATACGGTTTGATCAATACCTATATCTATCTCCGGGGATTGAGTGCTCTTTCCTCCGCACCGGCAGTACGGCAATGGTTTAGCATCGTGTTTTGGTTTCTCGCCCTTTCGTATTTTGCCGCACGGCTTCTCGAACGAATCGCCCTCTCGTGGTTTACCGACGGTCTTGTCTGGATAGGATCATTCTGGCTTGGAGCCATGGCTTATCTGGTTATTATTCTTTTAGCGGTGGACGTGCTCAGGTTGGCGAATGCGATCATCCCTTTTTTCCCCGACGTCATAACGAAAAATTCTCAGGCTGTGAAACAAACACTTTTCTATGCGGCTGCCGGTGTTGTGCTGTTCACCATCATTGGAGCACGTATCAACCAGGCGCTGCCGCAGATCAAGACGCTGGAATTCGTCATTCATAAAAAATCACCTCTCCGGGAATTGAATGTCGCGCTAATCACCGATGTCCATCTGGGTACGATCATTTGCAACAGCCATTTCAAACGCATCGTCGAAAAGATCAATTCATTGAATCCCGATATCGTGCTCTTTGGCGGCGACCTGGTGGACGAAGATATCGAGCCGGTCATTCGCCAGAACCTTGGTGAAACCCTGAGGCAGATTAAATCGAAGTACGGTCTCTATGGGATTACCGGCAACCACGAATATATCGGCGGTGTAGAAGCGGCGTGCAGATATTTGACAGAGCATGGTGTGGTGATGCTGCGAGACAGTACCGTAAAAATTGCGGATGCATTTGTACTCGTCGGAAGAGAAGACGTCAGCATTCGACAATTCGAAGGGAAACAACGAAAACCGCTCGTCGAGCTTATGAACGATGCGGATAAATCTCTCCCGGTGATCCTGCTGGATCATCAACCGATGAATTTACATGAATCGGCAGAGCAGGGCGCGGATCTCCAATTCTCCGGCCATACGCATAACGGACAATTGTGGCCGTTCAATTATATTGCAGAAGCGGTTTACGAAGTCAGCTGGGGCTATAAACGTATCGGCAATACGCATATATACGTTTCTTGCGGTGTCGGTACCTGGGGACCGCCGATGCGTACCGGAAACCGTCCAGAGGTCGTCAACGTGAAATTAAAATTTGAATAAATTGCATCATGGTTGTGAGATGTGCTGAAGAGTAGATGAATA
>RPQN01000228.1 GCA_003819715.1 Ignavibacteriota bacterium
CCGGCAATTCGCACGAACCCCTGAGACCAGAATGAACGTTCTATTTCAAGAGTGACCCGGGAATGTTTCATGATTAGAGTGAACCGGCGATAATGGAAATCAGTCCAATGATCATGCTCATTTTCAACATGATGCTCGCCCGCCGCATCGTCGCCGGATGAGCGCTGCGCCATACCAGCAGTACTGTTGCACCAAGCAACACATCGGCAATCAATACGAGAGAGAGAAATATGGGAGCATACCAGCCCAGGAGTGCCGCTGCGATGGTCGTTCCGATGAGGAGAAGGATCGAAGCTGATGCGAGAACGATTGCCGGTGCGGTGCCGTATTTTATCGGCAGCGTGACCGCATTCTCTTTCCGATCGCCTTCCATATCCTCGATGTCTTTCAATAATTCACGTGCAAAATTTACGAGGAACGCAAAGAGTGCGGGAACGAGCGCTCGCTCGAGACGCGCCACGACAGCTCCGCCATAGATGAACGCCATACCCGTCATCGATGCTATGACGACATTGCCGATTAATACGGTTCTCTTTAATCGCGCCGAGTAATAGGTGAGAAGGAAAATGGAAAGTGCCACGATCAGTAATGCCGAAATATTTAAAAAAAGATTTATGGCTACCGCGACGATGGAAACCATCAGCCACATCCGGCGTGCGTCGCGCAGTGTCAGAACGCCGCGCGGCAAGGGACGATCCGGCCGATTGATGCGGTCAATTTCAATATCAAACGCATCGTTGATAGCATTTGCTCCGGCCGCCACCAGCGCGCCGGATATGCCCGCGAGAAGGTAGGACAGCTGCAATGGTGCGGATCCCCCCGCGATCCAGCACGCAACGGGGATCGAAACGAAGGTGATGAGCACATTCACAGGGCGGCTCAGCTGGATCCATGCAAGAAGTTTATTAGAATTCATTCATCAGCCGTATATGAATTTTAGATGTACTAAACGTGTCGCCTTCGCCAAAGGCGAAGCTCACACCAATGAGGCCTAATGCCGAATCCAATCGTACGCCAATACCATAGCCTATTTTACTCTGTTCCGATGCAGTCATTCCCAGCGCAATAATGGAGGGCTGCACGATGTGCCCCAGATCGACGAACCCATAGAAATAGGAGCGCGGAGCGACAAGAAACCGATATTCGAAATTCGACCAAGCGACCCGCGAACCGAGAAACTGCCCTTCACGATAACCGCGCAGGGTCGAGGCGCCGCCAATCCGGAAGACATCGGCCGCATCCAGAGAATTGCTGCTGTACCCCCGGAGGTGCAATTCGGCGGCGAGCACCTGCCGAAGGAATGTGGGACGATAAAACGAGAAATCAAACACCAAACTTTGAGTCGACGTCTTTGCTCCGACGGGAGCAATCCCGCCGACGCCCGTCTTTTTTGAGCCGGTAAAATATTCCGTTGAATAGAATATGCCGCGTGATGGTGTCGCCGGGTTGTCACGGGAATCATATCGGATCGTTATCCCAAAGCTGGAGGTCCTGCTGTCCGCCATGACGGTTTGGCCGAAGCCCGCTGTCGGATAGACGCCGCACTGTGAAAACTTCGCACCGACGGTCAGCTCATCCGTCAACATCAATTCGGCAGCAACGTCGTATTGCTGCTTCACAAAGGTTGAATCCTGTTTCCGCTGAAAAAATCCGACCTGGAGATTCACCGGAGCGGAAGCGATCCATGGCTCCAGGTAGTGCAGTTCCGTTTCCTGTGAACTTTTATTTTCCTGGAACCAGCGGGCGGAAAGTTTTCGACCTGTTCCAAAAAGATTTCTGAGTGAAATATTCACCAGTCCCGTGAGGGTTCCGGTTCCGTTTAATCCGCTGGACGGGACATACCCCAGCACGCCATCGAAACTATTTTGATTCCCTTCCACGACACGCACAGAAAGCCCGGCCTGTTCGGAGTCAATCATCGTGAGCTCCGGCAGGGAGACTGATGAAAAAATCTGCAGCCGGTCCAATCGCCGCTTGAGTGCGAGCGGCAGATCGCTGCGGAATACTTCGTTTTGCTTCAGCCTCGCTTCACGGATAATGACAAAATCCTTCGTCGTCTGATTGCCTTCAATGCGTAATCCGGCAATATGCATTTCCTTCCCTTCATCAATATGAATTTGGATTCGCGCCGCCATTTCATCGGAAGAATCGATAAAAGAAATATTTTGAATTGAGGCTTTTGCCAGCGGATATCCCCGGCGGTCATATTCATGGAGGATGGACTGGATATCCTGTTCCAACAGCGGGGGAATAAACAGATCACCGGGATGGATATTCATGACGGCTGATAATTCGCCGTCCGTCAAATTCCGGCAGCCGGAGAATTCGATCTGACGCACGACCGAAGGTTTGCCTTCATTCAGGAAGACGCGGACATCGATTTCCTGAAGCAGCGTATCGCTCTTCACTCTTATGGAATCAACACACGCGTGCAAATATGCCTCGTGCCGGTACAGGTCCAGGACGCGATCGAGGCCGGAATCCATGGCGGATTCGGAATACACGGAATCTCCTCTTCCTGAAAGTGTTGAGGCAAGCTGGTAATCGGAAAATTTATGGTTTCCGAAAAAGCTGATCGAGCGAACCTTCAGCGAAGGTTGTGCAAGCGCCATGGAGAGACAGAAGACGGTCACGATGCCTTTCCATGCGAGGGATGCCGGGGTGAAGACAATTCTCAAATGCACTGATGGTTGTCTGCACTTCTGCTTCACCGAACCCTTCCCCATAAATCAGTTTCAGGATATCGCATCCGGTAGTCGCCGAATCCGCTGTCATCAATAAAAATAAACTCCCGGTTTTGACTGTAGTAGTACCAAATTTCGTACGGCTTGTTGTCCGATTCGAACGGATGGCGTTCTATGTTTTGCGGCGGGCCAAACCTGATGAACACCATCCCCCGGTCCGTTTTCCATCCGTCGATAAAACTCGCATAGTTCTTATTGGCATAATCCACACGCGAATAATATTCCTCCATCAGCGGATTACGAGGTGCCTTGGGCTCCGGATTATGTTTGGACCAGAATTCGAGAAACCGTTTTTGTTTTTCGTCCGTCGTCGCTGCCTCGCGGATATAGTCTATTTCACTTCCTTTGGCAATATACCGCAGCTGATCTGTTGCCTTGTCGATATCGGTAATAATCATGGGCATATTTTCCAGCCGCACCGTACAGGGCCGCGTGACCGAGGCGTGAACGGTGTTCCCGGACGAACCGCCCGCTTTGCACTGCGCCTCCACGCTCATGACATAATTCTCTGAAGACAGCGAGAGTGTGTCGATCTGCCAGGTCATTTGTGTTCGGGGTCCGTTCAATGCCTCCCTGGTGGTCCGCCGTGCGACAATATCCCCTTTCGAATTGGTGAACGTGCAAACCAACTGGACAGAATCGAATTGTCCCTGCTGATTGATTTCGAAGAAAAGATAAAAGGGGGTCTGGTCCTTCCCGATCATCCCCGAAAGATTGGGTACGATATTTTTCCGCCCCCCGCTCACCGTTAACCGATGGACGAACATCACGTCGCTCAAGGCAAGCGTATCATGATCCATCTCCCTCACGGCGAAAGGTCGGTTGAGTATTTTTACCTTCTTTGTCTCTTGATCGGTGATATGGAGAAGAAGATCGTATGTTCCCGGTGGAAGATCGGTCGAAAACTGCTTTAGGGTCGAATAGCGGTCGGAGATCGTCTGTGAAAAATCTTTCAGGTGCAATTCGACGGATTGGCTTTTTTGCCAGAGTTGCTGCTTCTCCGGATTCCGCACAGCGGCGGATATTTCAATCCGCCCCGTGTACTGCTCTTCCTCTTTGACAAAGTTAATTTCCGGATACGGGATTTGAACGTAGAAATCGACGCGCCCTTTTCCGGGCTGATCGGAGGCGAACGAGAAGACTTCAGCAAGCAGATTGGGTGCCGGCTCATCCAGTTGAACGCCCTCATTCTGTGCATGCACGGATGCCGCCAGAACTCCCAGGAAGAGCATTATTTTTTTTGCAACACTTTTCCAACCGGCTGTATTGTCAGGCATTATGGATTCCTCGTCATTAATTCATGCCGAAGCATATAAATCGTATTCCGCTCCATCGGTAATGGTCACCGTTTGAAATGTTCCCGCCTTCAACGGCTGCGCGCTGCGCACGAATACTTCCTGGTCAATCTCAGGAGCATCCCATTCGGTTCTTCCAACAAAGAATTCTCCCTCCCGGCCGTCGACCAGCACCTTCAACGTCTTCCCGACGAGAGATTCATTGTGCTGCCGGGATATCTCTTTTTGAGCTTCCATGATAGCGGCCTGTCGTTCCTGCTTCACCTCTTCCGCGACCGGATCACCAAGATCAAATGCAGCAGTTCCTTCTTCCTGTGAATAGGTAAAGACACCGAGCCTGTGAAACCGCATTTCTTTCACAAAATCATATAACAGCGTGAAATCCTCATTCGTTTCGCCCGGGTATCCTACGATCAGTGTGGTACGGAGTGCAAGTCCCGGTAGTTCACGCTGAAGACGCGTCAACAATTCGTAAGTCGAGCGCCGCGTCATACCGCGCCGCATCGATTTCAGCACTCGATCAGAACAATGCTGGATGGGGATATCGATGTAACGGCAGAGTTTTGGGAATTTCTGGAACGCATCAATCACCTCGTGAGGGAATTTTGCCGGATACGCATACATGAGCCTGATCCACTCAATCCCGTCAATGCCGTTTAATTTGCCCAGGAGCTGCGCGAGGCGCCGTTCGCCGTAGAGATCCAATCCGTAAGAGGTTGTATCCTGTCCGATCACGATGAGTTCTTTCACGCCCTTCTCGGCCAGCAGCCGCGCTTCGTGGACGAGTTCTTCCATCGGTTTGGTTCTGTGCTGTCCCCGCATGAGCGGTATGGCACAGAATGAACATGGATTGTCGCAGCCTTCCGAGATTTTCAGATACGCGTAATGGTCCGGTGTCGTTAAAGAGCGTTCACCGAGAAGTTCCGTTTTATAATCCGTTCCGAGGTCTTTCAGAATGGCGGACAATTGATTGGTGCCAAAGAACGAATCAACTTCCGGGATTTCAGCGGCAAGTTCCTTCTTGAACCGCTCCGCCAGGCATCCCATAACGACAATTTTCTTCAGACCGCCGCGTTTTTTCTTTTCGACTGCCTCCATGATCGCATCAATGGACTCCTGCTTCGCATCCTTGATAAATCCACAGGTGTTAATGATGAGTGTATCCGCATCATCGACGTTTGCGACAAGCCTTGCCTGACTCTGCTGGAGCTGGCCAAGGAGGTATTCCGAATCGACAACATTCTTGGGACATCCGAGTGTAACGACACTGATCTTCAACGGTTCAGGCACAAAACACTTTCTGTACAAATAATGCTATGACAACACAATAAAGTCTATATAAAGATACACAATCGGTGAGATATAAACCAAACTGTCAAACCGGTCGTACACACCGCCATGCCCGGGGATAATATGAGATGAGTCTTTCACTCCGGCATCACGCTTAAAACGGGATTCGATGAGATCCCCCAATTGTCCGAATATCCCGATAAGCACACCAATCACTATCGCATGAAGATACGAGAGATAAGCCAGGACCAGTATTTTTGATGCGACCATGGTTATAATAGAGAAAAGAAAGCCGAAGAGCGCACCCTCCCACGTCTTTTTCGGGCTGACGCGCTCAAACAAACGATGTTTGCCGAATGCCGAACCGGCGAAGTAGGCAGCCGTATCGCACATCCAGATCGACGCAAAGACAGCGATGACCGTGTACCCGCCCCAGCGATTGATCTGTGCGAGCTGGAGATCGTCGGCATATCCCTTCGCAAAAAATTTGTAGACGGGAAATCCGTAAGGAAATAATTCACGCAGAAAAATCAGAGTCCCAAAGCAAAGAGAGATGATCATGACCCCCGAAATGGTTGCGGCAATATTCAGGGTGGGCGACCCCTTAGTGCGGAACAATTCGATCAGCATCGTCACCAGCAAAAATTTTAGCAGGACGACCGAAAGCAGCTGATGCTGAGAGAACATGGAAGAATGGATATCGAAATGCGTAAGAACGAATTGATAGATGTCGACTTGAAACCGTTCATAGACAAACACGCCGTTGATGATAACGCCGACCATGAGGCCGAGCGTTTTGAGCGGTGCGGCGCCTTTTGCTTCAGCAATTCCGTAAAACTCGAATAATGCAAAAGACGAGATGACGGCGATCAGGAAGAAAAAATAATACCCCCCGAGCATGGTCATCCAGAGTATGAACGGAATCGCGATGAGGGCGACGAGAACGCGTGTGAAGAGACTTTCAAATTTTGGCATGAGGTGCTCGAAAATCAGTGAATAAAATGATTGGTGGCGATGAACGACAATCCATTACGGTTGATGGAGAAGCTTTAATTCCTTCAGAAGTGCATGGGCTTTATCAAAATCGGAATTTTTAACAAAGAGGCGTACTCGGTTTTTATTGAACCAGCGCGCGGTACTATGGTCGCGGAGTGAGAATGCTTTTGCCTCCACCCCGCCGTCCTGGAGATTTCGGACGAGTGCATCTGCTTCAAACTCCGATTCCAGTTGATACA
>RPQN01000229.1 GCA_003819715.1 Ignavibacteriota bacterium
ATGAAATATGAAACGTATGTCACCAAAGAGTTAACAAAGTTTATTGATAGTGCTTATCAGACCATACAAAGCCGGAATGGCCGTGCTATTTCCGGACTCAGCATGGGAGGGCATGGCGCTCTCTATCTGTCAATGCGCCATCCGGATATTTTCGGGGCGGCAGGGAGTATGAGCGGCGGTGTGGACTTTCGCCCTTTCCCGCGCAGCTGGGATCTGGCGAAACGGCTGGGCGAAAAGGCCCGGTATCCGAAAAACTGGGATAAAAACGTTGTGCTCAACCAGTTATACCTGATTGGCAAAAATCCGCTGTCGATCATAATTGACTGCGGAGTTGATGATTTTTTTATTGCGGGAAACCGTGCGCTACATAAAAAAATGGTCTCTCTCAAAATCAACCATGATTATATCGAAAGACCCGGCGGGCATACCGCGGCATATTGGGACAATGCACTTCAATACCAGGCGCTTTATTTCAACAATTTCTTCAGGTCGTTCAAGAAGCAGGAATGACCAGCACCGTTCAGCGCATCGAATAACGATTCACGATTTCCCCTCCCCCTCGCTCGCCAAGCCTGGCGATCGGTCAGGGCAACCGGAATTTACATCCATTCACTTTTGCTGCGGGACTGAAAGCGGTTTTCCCTTTTCTCCCATATAGAAGGCGATGAGAACGACATTTTCATTTCCGGTGTTTTTTCCGTTATGGAACGTTTCTATGACCTCTGCAAAACAGGAGTGTTCCGGAAACTGAAGCGTCTTCCCCGTTTCCAATTCTACCGAGAGCTCCCCCTGAACGACATACGCAAATACCGGAAAACTATGTTTGTGCCACCCTGTCGAAGCACCGGGAGGGATAGTGACTTTTGATATGGTGACCTCATCATGTTGAAAGTGGGGGTAGACAACGAGTTGGCCTATGGACGTTGTATCGGTTTTTAAGACCGGCTCCACGATAACGCCGGAATTATATTGCGCATACCCCTGGGAATAAAAAATCCCGGCAATAAGAAGCGCGAGAACGAATCGTTTCATGGTTTCTCCTTTATGGGCAGCACCGGGACCGTCCGACATTGAACAACTCATTTGCTTTTTCCTCACATCACTTCACGCATCGAAGAGTGAAACAGAGTTTCATCCTATCGGTTCCCAAACAGTATTCATTGTTCACTGCCATTTTTTACATTTTCCATTCAAGGCCCACCAAAAAATTATTCATCACCGCGCCGGTCGAGAGCAATGATGCCGGTTTGCTTGATGATACGACGCCAAACCGGTAATTTGCAAAGAGGTTAAAATTACGCCCGAGTGAATGCCGGTAATCAATATCCGTAAAAAGAACGAAACTATTCCAGAGATATTCCATCTTCCCTTTCGTTGCGGCATTAAAATAATTATCCCTGACGTCCGCGTTGTCGGGATTCATCCAGCGTTCGTTCGCTGGACGAGAAACAAGTCCGGCTGCCGGTATCGTCAGCCGAATGGAGAGATTCTTCTCCGCATCAATTTCATACTCTCCCATCAGGACGAGGTTCAGCGAATGAGACCAGTACCATGATTGGTCGTACGTCGTATAATTCGTTTCGTCCGTCGTATTGAAATCAGTAAACAGAAGGGATGATGATATCCCCCCGCCCGCGGAGAACCGCAGCGGACTTCCTGCAAGTGTTGTTGCCGCCAGCGCATGAACATATGAATAGGAGAGATTCGCAACGTACTCTCTTACAGTTCCCGGTTGAACATCCGAGTTCAGCGCGCCGTAGCTGAAGAACGCATCAATGGTATGACTGCACTCTTCGGATTGCAACTGAAAAGCAAGTTTTGATGCAAAATTTACGCCCTCGAATATGTGGGGCGAAAGATACTTGTCCCTTTGATGAAAGTCGTTCACACCGATGCTTGCTGTCAGCGAGGTCCTTGATCCTTGACGTTCCTGTGGAATATCGGTCTGGCAAAGAGCATGGGATTGAACGATCATGAAACATAGAAGCAAGAGAGAACATACGCGATATTTCATAGTCTGAATATTCATAATTATTGTCCGTTGAGATAAAGTTGAATGGAACGATTGACGACGGGCCAGATGGGATTCGATACCGTCCCGGCGCCCTGATTGGTCATAACGATGACCCCGTATCGGCGATCGGGCATGAGCAGCACCTCGGAATAATTGAATCCGTTGCTCCCCGTATGCCCCAATAATCTGCCGCCCACTTCATCCCAATATTCGACTCCCCATCCCAATGCATTTCCGCCGCCTCGTGAGTCCATCACCACAACCGGCTTGGTGATCGTGCGTGCCGTCTGAGCCCTGAGAAGACTCGGGCGCCCTGCTTCGCATGCAAGCACCCATTGACAATACTTCGCCCAATCCCCGATGGACATATACAATCCGCCGGCTGAATTTTCGATATTCAGAAGATGGGCATCCGGTGTGGCAATGATGGGAGCGTGATTCGGTGAGTGCTGCAGCGGCTGGTCCTCGAGTCCTTCCCTTCCCATGGTTCCAAATCCGGCGGTGGTGAGACCGAGCGGACGAATTACTTTTTCCATCAGGAGGTCTTCATAGGCCCGGCCGGTCAATTTTTCCGTGATGGCTCCGGCGATGACAAATCCGAGGTTGCTGTATAAAGGCTGTCCACGTTGAACCACCGGCGGCTGGAGGAGCGCCCAGGCAACCACTTCGGCACGCTGGTCTTTGGGGGTGTTTGATTGTAATTTAAAATCCGGATCCCTCACAAATCCCGCACTGTGGGACAGAATATTGAGCAAGCTGACATCGCGGTATTCCGGCCGCATAGTACCGGCATATTCAGGGAATATTTGAGGAAGGGTTGTTGTCCATTGAACCCTCCCTTCATCCACCAGGACTCCAAGCAGGACCGCCGTGAAGGATTTTCCGCATGAACCGAGATGAAACTGATCGTTGACCGTCACGTTTGCTGGTCCGCCGTATCGCCGGGCACCCACCGCCGCGGCCTCGACAATGCCGGTGTCCGTCATGATCGCGCCTGCGAGCGCAGGAAGATCGAGCGTGTAACGCAGCGAATCGAGTATCGTCGCAAAACGCGAGTTATGCTGGGCCGGCAGCGGTACCGACTCGTCCGGACCGAGTATCGCATCACGGCATGAAAATACTGAAAATGAAAAAAGGAACGGAATGAGCATAGTACTATATTTCACTGAAGTCTCTCATGTAATTTTGAAATTAGGATTTGCGTTTACATTTACGGAAAACCTTGCCGTTAGGTTGCAGGAATGGCGTTTTTTTTGCGATTGCAACGTGCTTTATTCAGTTAAATTATATGATTTGATGGAAGAAGAACGCAGAATCCAATGACCCGTCAGCCGAAAGCTAAACCATGCAGCACGCGATCCGTGATATAAATCTTCCGTCCAGTGAAATGCCGGACCTGACGCCGCATTTCAAACAAAAAAAACCGCCGGCGGGTAATTCGCGCGACGGTTTTTCGGGACGACGTATTTATTGAGCAATTAAAACTGCAGATGAATATCGATCAGATGGTTGGCATCGAAATATTGTACGGGCACAAAGGCATAATCGATTCCAAGAGGGATGCCCGCATATTCGAATAAATCTATCCCTATGCCGACGGTGGTATTCTGGAAAATGGATTTTGTACCGTACATATCCGTACTGTAAATGTATCCGCCGCGAACGAATAACGATCTCATGAACGAAATTTCCGCGCCCACCCGGTATTTGTCAATCCCATAATTATCGTTTTCAAAAGCCGCGGAAAACTGCAGCCCGCTCTGGTCCGCAAGCTTCATTTTATACCCCATCCCGATCTGGATGGTCGACGGCATCTGGTAACTTGCCGCCTCCACTTTGTACTGGGTCAATCCGCGATGCGATGTGGGATCTTCCGCCGCAACCCATAATCCGGAACCGCCGTACTGCATCGCCGTTCCGATATTCTTGACGCAGACGCCAATGCTCAATCCATCCACCCCTCCCAGATTTCGATATTGAACACCGACATCCGCTGCAATTCCCGAAGCGCTCACCCGCGCAAAGCTTTCGTTGACGATGTTCATCGTCACGCCGATACCGACATTATCCGTCAGCTGTCTCGAGTAGGTTAATCCCAGGGTAAAAAATGTCGGTGAAAATACTTCGCCGGTGCCGTCAGTCCGATCTTCCGTGGTCACATCGATATCGCCAAAGCTGAATGTCCTCAGCGTCAATCCCAGAGATCCGAGTCCTGAAAATTGCGTGCCGAGCGCGAGGTAATTCACTCCGATATCTCCGATGTAAGACCGGTATGCAAATAATGCGCTGGTCCCGGCTTCAAAATCCAGGCCCGCCGGATTCCAGTAAATCGCATGGACACCATTCACGCTCGAGAGGGATGCACCGGACACTGCGACTTCCTTCGCGCCAAGCGGGATGAGAAGTTCAGGTGCTGCCGATGTTCCCGCTTTGTCCTGCGCAGTGGCTGCCGGAGTACCTGCAACCCATGCGATCCCCAGCAGCACAATCATGATTAATCGAATGTTCATAACTCACTCCTTGATAATAGTGGAGACTTTTCAATATCAGTATGTCGGTAACACTTGTTCTTCCTGGACTATCGCCAGCTTCAGAATTTTATTTTTTCCGAGGTCCGGCATTTCGATATGGGCGATGTAGATCCCGCTCGCGACCGGCAATGCTTTATCGTTCCGCAGGTCCCATCGGACGAACTGGCCCTTGATCGCCGAGGGAGAAATCGTTTTCACCAGCACACCGGCCATATTAAATATCCTGATCGTCGCATTTGCAGGAAGATGGGTGAACTGGACCCATTTATTGAGCCGGTTGGTTTCCCTCTTGTTCATCCCATAATAGGGATTCGGAAATACATTGATATCATTCACTTCCTGTTTTGCCGACGTTGTCTGGTTCGTCAGATTCATGTATTCCTGTGTATTGATGACGTACTTGTCCGCATTCGGCGAAGGCGACAACACCGGAGGGATGTTGCCCCAGATCGTCATAACATCGCCGTCATGGAAGAGCGGATTCGTTGCGCTGATCCGGTCGGGCCACATCTCATAAATGATATCCAGGTTGGCCGAGGTCATCGTCGTTGCCGTATAATTGATGTGGTGCACACCGCTGATATCGGGCTGGTTGCCGTCGTAATCGGAATTCAATATGCCGAGGTATTCCCGGTCAGAACCGGGGGAAGTTGTCGGACCCCAGATATTATCATGGGCCGTCCTGCCGTTTTGTTCTGCAACACAGACATTGACCTGCCGGGGAAGCGCATTCGGATCGGTGATATCATACACTTTGCCCGGGAACGTTCCGTACGCGACATAGCTATAATTGGGCGTGCCTCCGCGTAAATAGATATAGCATTTTTGCTGCTGGGCTGGATCGCTGCTAAAAACAATTTTGATGTTTTTCAGGCATTGACCGGGAAGCAGGGAACTCCCTGAAAAATTCGCTCCGATATCCAATCCGCCGCCGAATGCCTGCATCCCCGCGCTGTAGCCGCGGATATTAAGATTTGCCGTCGGCGTATAGGTGACACTGTTGATTTCCGGTGTGTTGCCAAAAAGATACCATGGAATTCCATTGAGTTTCCATTGCAGTCCGTCCTTGATGATCGAACTGTTCGCCGCGGTAAATCCCTGCTGAATATACAGGACCGTATCTTTGGCCACATCGCGCAGCTTCCATTTTACATTCGGTTTATTGACGGAAACCGGTTCACCGGTATTTTCATCCAGTCCTTCCGCCAGTGAGGAATCGGCTGCAAAAAAAGTCACTTCGTACTGGTGTCCGGTGATCAGATCCGGACTCACGACCGTGGGTGATATTCCAAGCGTTGAGACGCCTGTTGCATGATTCACGGACAGGATTTGATCATATTCGGATTGAACGACGGTGCCCGGATTCTGCCGGTGCGGGATCACCGTATTGACCAGAACCCTGCTTTCCAGGTAAGAGAACGGCGAACTAAAGCTCGCATCGTACCCGTATGCCGTGACGACATAATAATATTCCTGCCCGTTGACCAGCGGCCGCTGCCTCAGGGCATCCTGTGTAATATTGAGATATCGTTTGATGCCGCTGTTCGAGCCGAACATTTTCGGGACACTGATCACATAGCCGCTGCTCCGGTCGACTTCATTATTATAGATAACGGTGACGGGATCGGAGAGGTCATACGTGGCCAGCCGAGCACCTTCGCTGAGCGAGGAGCTGGGAGAGGGAAGCTGGTACACATTGTATCCTTCAAAGACGAATGTCTTGCTCCGGTAATTCTCCAGTTCGATAAACTTCTGTTCGTCTTCTCCCCAGTTCAGCGTAATCTGATTATCCGATTCGGTGACGCTCACCTGCGGAGCAATCGGCGGTGTCGGTAAATCAAATAACTGGTTCATGGCATACTGTGAGAACGTGGTATTGTACTTCATCACCTGGACGCTCGAAATATTGTTCGAACCCATTCCGGCGATAAATGCAACCACCACTTCGGCCGTGTCCCGGTATTTTATCGTGATCGGGCCATGAAC
>RPQN01000230.1 GCA_003819715.1 Ignavibacteriota bacterium
AGCCCGCGAAATCCGCCATATACCAGAACCATAAAGTCCGGCCTGCAGCTGACGGTATCAAGATGTTCTGTGGTGTGGAATGACGTTCGAGGATGCGTCGCAAGATTGAGAGAGAGGTTTGCGCCGGCAGAGAATCCCATCACCCCAATTCGATCCGGGTCAAGAGTATATTCCCCCGCGTTACTCCGAATGAGACGCAACGCCTGTTGTGCATCCAGCAATGCAGAATCCCGGTCAAGCCGATACGTGAGGACAAAGGCTGCAATTCCATGGTCATTGAGCCATCGCGCAATGCTGTATCCTTCCTTTCCGATCACAATCTGTCGGTATGCGCCTCCGGGGAATACCAAAACAGCCGGATGACGGGCATCCCTCCTGGACGGTAAAAAGACCGTGAGGGTCGGCTCATGAACCTCGGTAATATTGCCGCTGTTTTTTTGGTCCAGCTGCACATACCGCTCTGTGTTGGATTTCGCAATTTGCCAGATGGGAATAATCTTATTCTGGGCAGCGGCGATCGATCCGTTGATGGAGAGAAGGGCACATATCAAGAACGGCTTCATTTATTCAGGATTCCTTGTTTTTGCTTATCGTGACCGTCACTTACTCTGCTAATACTTGGAGAGTGACGGTCACAACTATGGATTCCGTTATTTTGCGCTCCCTTGTTTTTTCGAAAACTCAACGCGTACGGGATTGAGCGTATCATACTGTTTGATCACCAGATATTTTAATTCCGTATCGCCGGCATTGCGGATGCCGTGTTCGACATGGGGCGGGCAGTAAAAACTGGTATATGGTTCCGCCGGCGTCCATCTTCCCTTCAGGTACAATTCCGCCTTGCCTTCAAGTATAAAGAAAAATTCATCTTCCACATGGATATGGGGCGGATGCGTTGCCGAATGAGGAGCGACAACGCTCATCTTGAGTGTTTTTCCGTCTGCGAGAGCAGGATCGGCGAACCAGTACTGATATCCGGCTTTTGTTTTTTCTATTTTATCAATGGAAAATTTATTGATGCAGTTTTCTATGGTGTATTTGGTTGTATCGGTGATTTCACCGTTCTCTTTTGTTGTTTGCGCATAGATCATCCCGGCACTCGACATCGACATCACGAGCAGAGTGATCATCATCCGTGTTGATGGTTTCATTTTGGTGTTTCCTTTCACTCGTCTATCTGTTCTGATATAGTATTCATTATTAGGATATGATCCAAAATAAAACTGAAAAAACAACAGGGGATAAACCATTTCTCGAAGGGATGTTGAATCAATGAATCGAATCTCTCGTACGCGGATTCAATGGTCACTCATAGCGCAGAGATTCGATCGGATCGAGGTTTGCAGCTTTCCAAGCGGGATAGACACCAAACACCACTCCAACGAACGAGGTAATCGCTAATCCGATCAGCGCCCAGTCCACCGGAAATACAGCGGGAAATTCCAATGCAAATGCAGCCAGGTTGCCGCCCAGGATTCCAAGTCCGACGCCGATGATACCGCCGAATTGACACAGGATAACCGCTTCGGAAACAAACTGTGCGAGGATATTCGATTTACGCGCACCAAGCGCTTTCCGGATTCCGATCTCTCTCGTACGTTCCGTGACCGAGACGAGCATAATATTCATAATGCCGATACCGGCAGCAATCAACGCGATGAAACTCATGAAGCCGACGCCCATTTTGACATAAACGGTGAATTCATTAAATGTGGAAATGAGCGAGTCATTCGAATAAACAGAAAAATTGTCTTCTTCTCCGGGTCCCACCTTTCGTAATGTCCGAAGAATCATTCGCGTTTCCTCGACGCAATCATCATACACTTCAGCGCTTTTTGCCTGGACCTTGAGATAAACGCTGCGGTCCTTGCCATATTGTTCAAGGAATGTCGTGAGCGGTAAAATAACCTTGTTGTCATTTCCGCCAATGGACGAACCTTTGTGTTCATACGTTCCAATAACGGTGTACCGTTGTGATCCCACTTTGACCACACTTCCCACCGCGCCGCCGTAAGGAAACAGTTTCTTCACGACATCATCCATGAGAATAATCACCATGGCAGCATATTTGACATCATCATCCGAGATATTTCTTCCCTCTCGAACCGCCCAATTGTTCGTGTGGAGACCTTCCGGCTCCTCTCCGCCCACATCAACATCCGGGTTGGTTTTGTGTCCCTCAAACTGGACCGTTGATTGACCGTAGTATGTTCCGATCCCGACATATCGTGCGAGGGTGATCCGCCCTTTGACTGCTTTTGCCTGCTCGTAGGTTAGATCTTTCCATTTCAGCGATTTCAAATATTGGGGACGATTGGCGATTACCGGCTGCTTCTGTATCTGAAACGTATTGGTCCCAAGATTACTCAATCCGCTTTCTATACTATTCTGGAGCACCTGAACAGCCGTCATGACACCGATGATGGAAAAGACTCCGATCACAATGCCCAGCAGCGTCAGTGCCGACCGAAGCTTGTTGGTACGGATTGAGACCAAAGACATTTTTAAAATTTCAGAGAATTCCATTGGTTTGGTTACGCAAACGGGTGATATTCAGTCATCGACGTTATTCGTATCGTAGCGAGTCGATGGGATCAAGATTTGCGGCTTTCCATGCAGGGTAAACGCCGAACACGATTCCGACAAATGAGGTAATCGCAAATCCAATGATCGCCCAGTCTATGGGAAAGACGGGTGGAAAATTTAATGCCAGCGCGGTGATGTTTCCGCCTAAGATCCCGAGCCCGACGCCGGCAACGCCGCCGATCTGGCAGAGTACGATTGCTTCCGTGATAAATTGAGACAGGATGTTTGATTTCCGCGCGCCGAGCGCCTTTCGAATTCCAATCTCCCGGGTACGCTCGGTTACCGAGACCAGCATGATGTTCATAATGCCGATGCCGGCCGCGAGCAATGATATGAAACTCATAAATCCGACGCCAAGCTTGACATACTTGGTAAAATCATTAAACGTTGATATGAGTGAATCATTTGAAAAGATCGTAAAATCATCTTCGTCACCCGGCGCAACGTTCCGGATGGTACGAAGCAGCATGCGTGCTTCTTCTACGCAATCGTCGTACAACCCGGCATTTCTTGCTTTGATCATGATATGGATGCTGCGCAGTTTCCCGTATGAATTCAAAAATGTCGTCAGGGGGATCACCACGCGGTTATCATCGTTTCCACCGAGCGAAGAACCTTTTGGTTCAAATGTTCCGATAACACGATATCGATCGTCGCCGATCCGAATATCACTGCCGATGGCACCGCCCCGGGGAAACAATTTTTTAACGACATCATTGCCCAGAATGGCAACGTAGGAACTGTAGCGGACCTCATCGTCGGTCAGACTCCGGCCATCCTTGATCGACCAATTATTCGTTGTGATTCCATCCGGTTCTTCTCCTGCGATCGCAACACTTGGATTTGTTTTTAAGGAACCAAACTGGATCGTCTGTCCGCCTTTCCATGATTCCAGTGCCACGGACAGCGCAAGCGTCATTTTTTCCTTGACGATCATTCCCTGCGCATAGCGAATATCTTTTCGTTTCATCGCTTTGTGCCACTCGGCGTGATTCGCCATCACCGGCTGTTTCTGAACCTGGAACGTATTTGCTCCGAGGCCGCTCAACCCGTCTTCAATACTATTCTGCAGTACCTGGACGGCGGTCATCACTCCGATAATAGAAAAGACTCCGACAATGATCCCCAGCAGAGTTAATGCCGAGCGAAGTTTGTTGGAACGGATTGCCGTCAGAGACATCTTGAATATTTCAGAGAATTCCATAATTCACTTTTGGAGTATGGGTTTATAAAATTTCCTATTCATATCGGAGTGCGTCAACCGGATCGAGACGCGACGCCCGATAAGCCGGTAAAAATCCGGAAATCACTCCAACGATAACGGAGACCAGCAGTGCGATGGCAACGACACTCAAGGGCATTGCTGTTGGAAGAAATGTATCAATGATCAAACTTATTGGAAAGGCGATAATGATCCCTATGATCCCGCCGATGAGACAGAGCGCCGCTGATTCTATCAAAAATTGCAGGAGAATAGTACGCCTCGGCGCTCCAATGGCTTTCCGTATACCAATTTCTCTTGTACGTTCTGTCACCGAGACAAACATAATATTCATAATTCCAATACCGCCAACGAAGAGCGACATGCCGGTAATAAACAATCCTACAGCGGCGATCACCCCGCCGATGGTATTAAAGGTCTGGATTAATAATTCCTGCTGGTTAATTGCAAAATCGTCCGGTTCCTTCGGCTCGAGGCCGCGTGATTTTCGCAGAATGCCCCGGACCTCTTCTTTAGTGTTTTCCAGATCCGCGACCGATTTCGCTTTCACCATGATCTGTATGTCGCTCCGATGCGACATAAACTCTTGAAAGAACCGATTGATTGGAATGTAAACCCTGTTATCAAGACTTTGCAATCCGAGAAAACTTCCCTGTTTATCAAAAACACCTAAAACTCGATAAGCATAACCGCCGATTTTTATCACTTTTCCGACCGGATTTTCATTCGGGAAAAGATTTGCTGCCACCTCGGAACCTATCGAGCATACCGGGCGGCCGCCGTCTCCCTCTAACCGGTTAAAGAACCTTCCAAAAGCAATTGTCGCACCGCTCGTTTCGAGCCATTCCGATCCGGTTCCGATGACGATAACGTTCTCGACAAGTTTTTGACCGTATTTGATATTCCGCATTGCTCCCGTCGCGGGATTGACCGCTTTCGCCAGCTCAGAGTACTTCTCAATATCTTTTGCCTGCTTGATCCGTACATCTTTTCGATTTTTAATGATCCACCAATCATCCCCACGATCGCCCCATGGCCATTTCTGGATGTAAAGCACATCAGAACCGAGCATGGCAATACTTTTATTAAAAGCGCGGTCCAGACCTTCGATTGCCGTCCCCATCAATGTGACAGAAACAATACCAATCACAATGCCGAGGGTCGTCAGGACGGAACGCATTTTATTCGCGCGGATAGCGGCAAAGGCAATCGCCATCCCTTCCTTGAATTCATCAAATACAAATTTCATATTAGGCCATGACTGTTTTGGGTTGAGTAAATACTTTTCTATTTTTTATCGCTTCGTCTACTTCCATCTTCCCGTCACGGAGGCGTATCCGCCGATGGGCATGGAGGGCGATATCTTCTTCGTGGGTCACAAGAATGATGGTATTTCCTTCCTTGTGGAGCATATCGAACAACATCATAATTTCATCGCCGGTTTTGGTATCCAGGTTTCCTGTGGGTTCATCCGCCAGCAGGATAGAAGGCTGTGTTACCAGGGCGCGGGCAATGGACACACGCTGGCGCTGTCCTCCGGAAAGTTCGTTCGGTTTGTGATGGATCCGGTCCGTGAGACCCACCCGCTCAATGGCGGCACGGGCCAGTTTTTTCCGTTCCGCCGAATTGATTCCGCCGTAAATCAGCGGGAGCTCTACATTATGCAGAACATCCGATCGGGCAAGCAGATTGAATGTCTGGAACACGAATCCGATTTCTTTGTTACGAATCTTGGCAAGCTCGTTGTCGTTCATATCGCTGACATTGGTGCTGTTCAATTCATACAATCCGGAAGTGGGCGTATCCAGGCAGCCAATAATATTCATCAAGGTCGATTTTCCGGAACCTGAAGGGCCCATAATTGCCACATATTCGTTTTTCTGGATCTGAATGGACACCCCATCCAGGGCATGGACTTTTTCTTCACCAACCTGATAGAACTTTGTGATATTCGAGAGTTGAATAATACTTGACATTCTGGGTTCCTTCCTGTTACTCGACTTCTTTTAATTTTTTTTCTGCCTGATTTTTGTAGTACTCATTCTGTGCTAACGACATGGCACGCATATAAGTTTCTTTTGCTTCTTTCTTCTGTCCTTTCACCTGATAGGCCTCACCCAGGGAAATGATAGCCGGAACATATTCTTTATCGAGGCTGAGAGATTTATTAATATTGACCAATGCCAGCTCAACATTTCCTTTTTTCAAAAGCGCCTCTGCAAGGCTTTGATATGAATCTGCCGTATCGGGGCGCAGTTCGACATATTTTTTAAACTGTTGAAGGGCATTATCGAACTGCTCCAAACGCATGAAAAAATAGCCGTACCGGTGCCACACTCTCCAGTCTTTTGGCCTTGAAGAAGCAAGCGTTTTAAATTCATTCTCCGCTTCTTTCGTTTTCTTGCCGTTCAACAGCATTCCTGCTTTTGCCATTCTGCCGGCAAATTCGTCGAGGAGGATCACCTGATCAATCTGCTTCCATCCTTCCTCTTCATCTCCGCCCATAATCGAAGGAGCCAGGAGATAATATTGCGCCAACCCTAATCGCGCCTGAATATGACGGGGATCGAGTTCTACCGCTCGAAGAAACGCGCCTTTTATTTTCGGCGCAAGGATCGCTTTTTTGAAAATGCCGGCGTTTTGCGCCTTGGTCCCCAGCGCTGCACCATAATTATACTGGAAGACCGCATTATTCGGATTCAA
>RPQN01000231.1 GCA_003819715.1 Ignavibacteriota bacterium
CTCATATTTTCTTTTTGATGCAGCAGCCCGGAACCTTCAATCGTTCTCCGGTGATTCGCTGTCATTCAAAGGTGAAGAGACGGACATCGCCAACGCTCTCAAC
The DNA here is from genome assembly GCA_003819715.1 of Ignavibacteriota bacterium. Classification (GTDB taxonomy): domain Bacteria; phylum Bacteroidota; class Ignavibacteria; order UBA10030; family UBA10030; genus Fen-1298. The sequence goes on from RPQN01000231.1 coordinate 104, forward strand.
TCGGCCAAGCGGGCGTCTGGTTCTTCCAATATTCAGGCGGTCGTTTTACTCACCGACGGCAATTCTACTATCGGGATGAATCCCATCTATGAAGCGGAAGGATTGAACGTGCCGGTATTCACGGTCGGCGTTGGCGATACGATCGAGCAAAAAGACCTTCTGGTCCGCAAAGTACTGACGAATGAGATATCCTACGCAGGAACGAAAGTTCCCGTTCACGTGACCGTGCACAGCGCCGGGTTTATCGGTGAACGGGTCCGGGTCTCTCTCCGCAACGGGTCGGCAGTGCTGGATGAGAACGTGTTGACGTTGGACAGTGGTACGCGGGATTACCTCGTATCGCTTTCAATCACTCCGGAAAAAGAGGGGATACAGAAGTTTACTGCGGAGATCTCGAATCTTCCGGGAGAATTCACGTTGCAGAATAACCGTATGAATTTCTTTATGAAGGTTCTCAAAAATAAAATGCGCGTCGCTTTGATTGCCGGTTCTCCTGGTCAGGATGCGGCGTTTATCCGGCGTGCATTGGAGAGTGATAAGAATATCGAAGTGTTCCCGTTTTTCGAACAGAACGACGGACAGTTTTTAACCGGCGTATTAAATGCGGAGGTGTTGAAACCGGTCGATTGTCTGGTGCTGGTCGGATTTCCGACGGAACACAGTCTCCCGGGCACTCTTCAAACGATACGTGATGCCGTAACTACTGATATACCGTTTCTCTTTTTCTTAAGCAGGACTATTGATTATGGAAGGCTGCATGCATTGGACCCGCTGTTGCCTTTTCATGTGGAGAATGCTTCCGGCAACGAACTTCAAGTTTTTGCAGCGATCCCTGAGACCGAGAGGAATAACGCGATCCTCAAGATGAATGCGACTATGAATACCGTGGAGCTCTGGTCCAAACTGCCGCCGGTGTTCCGGCCGCAGGGAACCTTTCGTGCAACAGCCGGATCGGAAGTCCTTGCAACGGTGCGTTTACAGGTCATGACCCTTCCCGATCCGTTTCTGGTTGCAAGGAATATGAATAAAAAGAAATCTCTTGCCGTGCTGGGATACGGATTGTGGCGGTGGGATATGCTGTCGGATGCCGGGTCCGGAACAGAACAATTGTTCGGGCATTTCATCGGCAATTCCGTCCGCTGGTTGACGACGCAGGAGGACTCCCGCAGGATCCGGGTGCAGTCATCCAAGCATCTCTATACGACGCAGGAGCCGGTCGATTTTATGGCCCAGGTGTACGACGAAAATTACGAACCTCTGGATGACGCTCAGGTTGAAATCAACCTGCAACAGGGAGGTGAATCCAGTTCGATGGTGCTGAATACGCTTGGCAATGGACAGTATCAAGGTCCGTTTGGAATGCTGCGGGAAGGTGATTATAAATTCTCGGCGACAGTAAAATCGAACGGCACAACGATAGGAAGCGATCAGGGGTCGTTCACGGTGGGCGGTCAAAATGCAGAATATCTTGAGACCCGGATGAATAAACCATTGCTTCAGCAAATTGCCGCGCAGACCGGCGGCCGGTATTATGACCGCAGCTCCGTTCAATCACTCGCGCAGGATTTAACCATGCTGCCGAATTTCAAACCGCGACAGATCAGCAAGTCGGCCGCTGTTGAAATTTGGAACGCCCGCTGGATGCTTGCACTGGTAGTCTTCGCATTTGCGCTCGAATGGTTTTTACGAAAGCGGTCCGGGATGCTGTAACCGTAAGAACGCTTCCGAAACCGATCAATCATTGTTGACGAGTTCATGAATATTCCCGTCGTTACACTCGCAATCGTGTGCGTGCTCATTGCCGTCCGCCAGGTGGGGACTGTCCGGCTTCAAATCTGGCAGGTGATGGCTCTCGGCGCCGGCACGGTGCTGATCTCCGGACAAATCACCCTGCCCGAGGCAATCTCCGCGATAAACTTCGATGTGCTGATTTTTTTGTTCGGCATGTTTATCATCGGCGAAGCGCTGGAGGAGAGCGGGGTTCTTGCGCATGCGGTGTACAACTATTTTAAACGGGCGCACTCCGTTGATGCGCTGATGTTGTTGGTGATGATCGGGTTCGGCAGCGCATCGGCAATTCTCATGAACGATACCCTTGCCATCATCGGAACGCCGGTGGTACTCCTCATCGCGCGAAAACATGACATGCCGCCGAAACTCCTGCTGCTGGCGCTTGCGTTCTCGGTCACCATTGGAAGCGTCATCAGCCCGATCGGTAATCCGCAGAATTTGCTCATTGCCCTCAATGGGACAATTGCCGACCCGTTCGGTTCTTTTTTTCGATGGCTGTTCATTCCAACCGTGATTAATTTAGGCATCGCATTTCTTCTGCTGAAGGTGTATTATAGGACCGAATTTCATGATTCACCGCTGAAGTATTCACAGGAACCGATTCGAAATCATAATCTTGCATTTCTTTCAAAGCTCTCATTTCAAATGGTCATTGTGCTTATTGCCCTGAAAATACTGTCGGTGATTCTTCGGTTGAACATTGAATTTCGATTGACGTACATCGCCGTCGCTTCGGCGTTGCCGATACTCGTGGGAAGCAGACAGCGGTGGTCCATTGTAAGAAAAATCGACTGGCAGACACTCGCTTTTTTTGCGGCGATGTTTGTCCTGATGGACTCGGTCTGGCGGACAGAATTCTTCCAGCATATTCTCGCAGAAAACATAAGGGATGTTGCTTCAACCGAAATGATCCTCAGCGTCAGTATACTCCTGAGCCAGCTCATTTCGAATGTGCCCCTCGTCGCGCTGTATCAGCCGTTGTTAATTCACGCCGGTACGGTGACGAAAGGATTTATGGCGCTGGCGGCAGGCAGTACGATTGCGGGCAATCTCTTCATACTCGGAGCGGCGAGTAATATTATCATTATTCAAAATGCGGAAAAAAAATCCCACCAGACCATTACCTTCTGGGAATTCGCGAGAATCGGAATCCCATTGACGATTCTGAATGGCGCCGTCTACTGGCTGTTTTTTTCTCTCACCTGAACCAAAACCAGAAGACGTGCCGTCGTGATAACTATTCCCTATATTATACCTCATCGTGATCAAAGGACGTAAAGGATATTCATGAATCAGTCTCTGTTTCGAGGGTTCCTGTGCGCGATCCTGCTTTATATTCCGATGGATTACGCCGTCTCCCAGGACGCAAATCAAACTCATCCGTGGTGGGTCAATCTTGGAGCCGGGCCCGCGTTGATAGGCAAAACGTTTGCGATGAACGGAGGCATGGTGTACTGCCGCCAGTTTGACCATAGCCTCATCAGTGCCCGGATACTCGGCATGACCAACAACAATCCAACTGTACAGCGGATCGAACGATCGTCGCCTGTCTACAAGATGGCGGATTACGGCGTACTCTATGGACCGGTTTGGCAAACGGATGTCGGCACGGTTACCGCCGGGGCCGGTATCGGATTAGTCCGTGCCGCTTACGAAATGCCGGCCAGTATTACGACCAATTCGAGTATCAGTATACCGATCGAGATACAATGGTTCTGGAGATTCACCAATTATGCCGGGCTGTGTATTTATACGTATACGAGTTTGAACTTTGAAAAACCACTCTCCGGTGTTCTTATCTGCGCACAGCTTGGAGTGTGGTAAATGAACATGGCCGGAATCCGTTTCTGCGGCGCTGGTTGCGGGGAATGATGCGTCTCGGACGGTATTTATGGCAATGCACTTCACTGCTTTTTTTTCTATCTTGATTTCAACATGACTCGGTTTTATTCACTCGTATTCATACCCATTCTATTCGCCGTTGGGCCTGCAGGCGCTCAAACCGTGCTGCCTGATACCGCGAACGTGCGCGCTTCTGTCCAGGATACCCTCAAGCGCGGTACAAATGCAAGTGTGGACACGGTCGTGAATTATTCTGCTAAAGATTCAATTGTATATTCTCTCCGCACCCGGTATATGTATATGTATGGCAAAAGCGAGATGCAGTATCAGACCATTGGATTGAAGGCGGAATGCGTCAATGTCAACTGGGATAATGCAACGCTCATCGCCCATGGCATGCCGGATTCGGTGAAAGTGGATTCGATCATTGGCAAACCGATTATGCGCGACGGCGGTGAGGAATACAAAGGCGATCTGGTGAAATATAATTTTCGCAGTCGTAAAGGAAGGATTTCCATCGGGAACACGCAAATGGATAACGGGTACTATGTCGGGGATCAGATTAAAAAAGTGGAACCCGATGTGCTGTGCGTGGCAGACGGCATCTATACGACATGCGCATTAAAAGATCCTCATTATTATTTCGGCAGTCCGAAAATGAAGGTGTTTGTGCGCGATAAGGTGGTCGCGGAACCTATTTATTTTTATGTGGCAGACGTCCCGGTTTTTGCGCTGCCGTTTGGAGTCTTCCCTGCGCATGGCGGGCGGTCGTCCGGGCTTATCGCGCCGGCATACGGAAACGACAATCGGTTTGGCTGGTACTTGAGCCACCTGGAGTATTTTTGGGCGGCCAGCGATTATTGGGATATTGCATCACGATTCGATATTTATTCGCGCGGTCGATGGCAGAATCAGACCGATATCCGTTATTCGCTCCGTTATAACTTTGGAGGCAGTATCACCGCCCGGATCACCAGCTCCCCGGAGGGTGAACCGAGCGATCCAATGTATAATAAATCCCGCGATTATTATTTCAATATTACGCACGGACAAAAAATCAGTCCCTCATCGAATCTCAGTATCAATTTTACATTTATGAACAGCAATTACTTCAGGAACAACAGTTTTAATCTGAGTGAGATCCTCCAGCAGAATATCTTATCCAATGCGACGTATTCCAAGAGCTGGGAATCCACGAACCGCTGGCTGTCGATCAATGTCTCTCGTGATCAAAATCTTATTACCGGCGAGACCAATGCGCTTCTGCCGTCGATTTCATTTTCACAGGGAACAATTTTCCCGTTCCGCAAGCAGACAAAAACACGCGGATATTCTTCAACGCCCGAAGCCGAACTGAGCTTTGTGGAAATGCTGGGCTTTGGGTACAACGCAAATTTCAGTAATACGAGTTCAAAGGTCGTCGATTCAGCATTTGCTCGATCTTCGACCGCATCGCCGTTGCATTACATAAAAGACTACCGTCGTGGAGACGCTCAATCATTGAATCAGGGCGTGTCCTTGTCCATTTCTCCCAAGCTCGGCTATTTTACCGTTTCGCCGTCGTTTTCGTTCAGCGATGCACGGTCATGGTCTCAGTCGGAATCATCTGCTCCAAATCCAGAAGCAGACAGCACCTATTATCACCGCACCGATAAGAATAAAGTAATCAAAGGGATACTGAATGCCGGCGTGAGCACGAGTACACGGTTCTTCGGAATGTTCCAGCCAAATTTGTTCGGGGTGTCGGCGATTCGCCATGCGGTGACGCCGTCGTTCAGCCTGTTTTACAATAAACAAATTTACGGTACCGACATGCAGAAGTACGCCATGACGGGATCATTGAACGTCGGCAACAATTTCGAGATGAAATATCAGCGAGGAGATAGTGCGGAGACGGAGGATAAGATACAATTGCTCAATGTGACCGGCGCGGTGAGCTATGATTTTGCGAGGGACTCCATGAAGTTCAACGAGGTTCAACTGAGTTACAGAACGGATATCGGCCAGTATCTCAGCGTGGGGGGAAACGCAAATTATAATCTTTACGAATTTGACCGTACTGCGAACAAGGGAATCGGTGCCCGGGTGAATAAGTTGCTCTTGAAAGAACGGGGGAAGTTCGGCGATTTAACTTCCGTGACATTGAGTCTCTCGACATCGTTCAGGGGAGAAAAAAAACAGAGGGCAAGTGATGCAGGAATTCCCGGAAGTGTATTGCAGGAACAGGCGGCAGCCTCCGGTGAGGGATCATTGCAGCCGAGTCAGAAAAAAATATACTATTCGCCGTACGACATCGAGGAAGCCGATTTCAGCATTCCATGGAATATCACGCTCGGGTACAGTTTTTCTCAATCACAGCCGGACCCGAGATCCTATAACCGATCCTCAACGCTCAACGCCAGTCTTTCGTTTAATCTCACGGAGAAATGGCAGGTCTCTACCACGGGGACGTACGACCTGATCACCAGGACCCATTACATCCCTTCGGTCAGCGTGACCCGGGATCTCCATTGCTGGACGATGTCCTTCTCATGGTACCCGACGGGTGTGCTCGAAGGATACCGGTTGGAACTAAAAGTGAAGGCATCCCAGCTTCAGGATTTAAAGGTCACCAAGCAAAGCAGCAGCCGCGGGTATTATGGCTATTAAGACGATGACGGAGTCTTGAGCTGCAGGAACGAGCGGACTCTTCTTCAGAAGAATCATCA
>RPQN01000232.1 GCA_003819715.1 Ignavibacteriota bacterium
AATGTCATTGAGGCGGCAGCAGGCGGTGCCAGTGACGGTGTGCGTCTCTCCATCAATGTCGCCGGTATGCTTATCGCATTCATCGCAATTATCGCGCTGGTGAATGCACTGCTTGGTTCTCTCGGTGATGTCACCGGATTGAACGCCGTTTGCCAGACACAGTTTCATCAAAAACTCTCGCTGGAACTCCTCTTCGGACTGGTGTTTCAATTCATCGCATTTACCATCGGTGCGCCATGGCACGATTCACTCAATGTCGGCAGCCTGATGGGCCTGAAGCTGGTCGTGAATGAATTCGTCGCTTACCTGAGAATGAGTGATATGATAGCCGCCGCGATGCTTTCCCCCAAAGCGATCGTCATTGCAACGTATGCGCTTTGCGGATTTGCAAACTTTTCCTCTATTGCCATTCAGATCGGCGGGTTAAGCCCGCTGGCAGAAAACCGCCGCAGCGACATCGCCAAACTTGGATTGAAATCATTGCTGGGCGGAACCATTGCAACCTGGATGACGGCCTCGATTGCCGGTCTTCTCGCTAACTAACTTTGTCCATGGTACTCAAGGATAGCCCTATGACTGAATCTCAAAAAAAATATAAATGGTTTGTACTCGGGGATTGGAACGGGTTCTTCGGACTGATGTTCGACAACCTGACCGTCCTTTCCTTTCTTGCCGGGATCCTCATTTTCGTTTTCAAGTACCCGGCCGATATTGTCTATACGCGGATGTTCCCCGGGACCGCCTTTGGTGTTTTATTCGGCGACCTGATGTACACCTGGATGGCGTTTCGGCTCGCGAAGAAATCCGGGAACACCAAAGTCACGGCAATGCCTCTCGGTCTTGACACACCCTCGACTATTGGTATCGCCCTGGTGATCCTCGGCCCTGCATTTATCGGGTTGAAAGCGGAAGGCATACCGGAACGGGACGCCGCCATGATGACGTGGTACATCGGCATGGCGACAATGATGTTTATGGGTGTGATCAAGTTCATCTTCTCGTTTTTAGGCCGGTGGATTCAAAAGATCGTCCCGCAGGCAGGCCTCCTCGGTTCTCTCGCGGGCATCGGGCTCGGTCTTATTGCGATGACGCCGCTCATCGATATATTCGGCATGCCGCTCGTCGGGCTTATCTCTCTCGGTATGATATTCTATACGCTGGTTGCCGGAATCAAATTGCCGTTTAAAATTCCCGGCGTATTTGCATCCGTTGCAGTGGGAACCATGCTCTATTATTTACTCGGCCCGTCAGGTATTATTGGAGGGACATATACCGGCCTGCCGCCGACGGAACTCCATTTCGGTCTCCCATGGCCGACGCTCGATTTTATCAAAGGACTCGGCCCTGCGTTAAAGTACCTCCCGATTGCAATCCCGTTTGGAATACTCACCGTGGTAGGCGGAATCAATGTGACGGAAAGCGCCCGCGTTGCCGGAGATGATTACAATACGAGGAACGTCCTTCTCACGGAAGCGGTGGCAACACTGATCGCCGGAATTTGCGGCGGGGTTGCACAATCTACACCGTATATCGGGCAACCGGCATACAAACATATGGGTTCTCGCTCCGGTTATACGATCCTCACTGCAATATTCATCGGATTAGGCGGCATATTCGGATATGTTTCATTTATCGTCGAGCTCATTCCCCGTGCGGTATTGGCGCCGATTCTCATTTTTGTCGCATTTGATATTATTGCACAATCATTCCAGGCCTGTCCGGCCCGGCATGCCCCGGCCGTCGCGTTTGCATTTTTTCCAACGATTGCCCGCCTCCTCGCAATCAAATTGGGGAATCCGGATGTTGTCATTCCTGAAACGTTTAATAAACTGTTGAGTCTTCCCGGCAAAGCATTGCCGGAGATGCTGGTCATCGTTGCACTCGGCAATGGATTTATTGTCACTGGAATGTTATGGGGAGCATTTCTTGCCGAATTGATAGATCGGAAATTGCGAAGCTCCGCTATGTATCTTGTCGTTCTTGCGCTCCTCGCATTCTTCGGCGTTATCCATTCGGCGATGCCTGATGGTGTCATGTATCTTCCCTGGAATCTTGATGGGTTAGCGAAACAGGTTCCTTATCAATTTGCTGTGGCATACCTGGTTCTGGCTGCATTTTTCTTTGCCATGTCCTACACCAAGGAAAGCAAGGAAGCTATTACGGGCATGGGTCATTAGAACGAAGCCGGCACTTCGTTGGTCATTGAGTAAAAAAACACCCCGCTTTCTCTTATGAGAGAACGGGGTGTTTACGCTTCAAGAGAATATGAATGGTGCGTTGTTATATACTGTAAACGAAATATCTCGCAATTTCATGACCAAACGGATAAGACAGATGTCGTAAAAAAAGCCGGCCTGTGCAAAACGGGCCGGCCTTTAAAAAAAATAAAACAGTTTACTACATAGAGAGCAAGAAGTACTGGACAATCTTGACAAGTTTCGGATCATCCTTGATATCCTGGTTATGGTAATCCGTCCAGAGATATTTTCCCGTTCCAATGTGGTTTTCGACAATGACTCCAATGCTTGGTGTTGTCCGATAGATCACCGCGTATATTTTTGAACTTGACGGATACGCCGACCATTTTTCATAACCCGACAGCCGCCGTGAATCAATGGACGAACTCCAGCTTGCAAGACTGTATCCCAGAGCCGTTTTAAGCGTTTGATCGACCACCTGGAGTGAATCTCCAAAATTTTCATACTGACCGTCTCTATTGGAATCGGAATAGTACCCGGGCCAAATGCGCCCTAAGTGATAATAATTGTAATGGCCCCCGTACATTTTCCCTCCTTGTGCAACATAGCGTCCATAGGTCCTCGAAAGAGCTTCATAGCTTGAACTATATTCGGAACCGCCGTCGCAATCTGAAAATATCAACGAATATTGTTTAAGATAGGTGAGAAGCCCTATCGAATCTGTGTTTGCCCGGTTCACCATGGTGTAAATGTCGGTCGAATCAAATTTTGTATAACCGATCGTTCGCAGTACATTTTCCAACTCTTCTGCACTCGCCGAGACGACGAGTACTTTTTGAGTGGCGGTCGTCACCTGCGTCAATCGAATCGGTGTTGATACCACCGTCGGTGTTGACGTTGCATTAACATTCACTGTGACCGTTACTTGAAACACTGTCCCCATGGTTGCAATAATAATTTGCACGCCGGACGGTGATTGTATCGTCGCACGTCCAAGGCTGTCTGTGAGTGCAGTAAAAATGGTGCTGACTTTTGGCGGGTTCTGTAAGGTAACGGTCACTCCTCCTTGCGGTGAACCTGAAGGATTTAAAACTGTTACCGTGACCGGATATGTGGGGGCGTTCGGATCGCTATTGGTCGTGGGGCCTACTGTCGTCTCATCTTTGCCGCAGCCCATATATGCGGTCAAGATGCACACCATCAATATTCCGAAAAGTAAAATCTGGTATTTGTGTTTCATAAGATACCCTCACTATGGTGAATTGGTTGGTGGAAGTAAAACTATTTTCATGGCAGCGGAGATGATCTCCCGTGATGCTGCCGTTACGTATAAAGTGATATTACTACTACAATCATTAAGATGCAAGAAGAAATCAATTTCTCTCTCTCATATGTGAACTGTGTCAACAATTCCATTTCGGATTTCCTCGAATGATTTATTCTTCGCTGCCGTCTCTTCCTGATAACCTCTTTATTCTCAATATGGGATTGATGAAAAAACAACAGTCTTTATTCAGATTTTCGCTTATTTCACCCTTGATTAAGCGGTCCATTTTCCATAAAATAGTTTTATTTCATATCAAAATAATTCAGACCCCGTACATGAAACCAGCACCTGGAACAGATCAGTCCCGGAATTTATATCCATGATTCGCTCACTCCTCATCTGGCTCACGACAAGCATCCTTATTCTTGTTTGGCTTGTTCTTCTGGCGATCAGCAGAGTATTTGATCGTGATCCGGTGCATTATCGGACGGGCTACCTGTTCCGAAAAATCGGGAATGTCTTAACCGGGATCAATCCCTCATGGCGCCTGCATATTTCCGGAGAACGGATATCGGATCTCCGGCGGCCGTATATCGTCGTATGTAATCATCAATCGATGGCGGATATTCCTCTGATCAGCAATCTTCCCTGGGAAATGAAATGGCTGGCGAAAAAGGAATTATTCAACCTCCCCGTCCTGGGATGGATGATGCGTCTCGCCGGTGACATCTGTGTCGACCGGAAAAATCCGCGTAGCGGAGCCCAGGCGCTCATTAAAGCGCAGCATATTCTGGAGCAGAAATGTTCTGTCATGATTTTCCCGGAAGGAACCCGTACGCTGGACGGCCGGGTGCAGCAATTCACCGATGGAGCGTTTCATCTTGCCATTAAAGCCAGGGTTGCAATACTTCCCCTGGTCATCGAAGGATCGCACGACTGCATCCCGAAAAACAGCTGGATATTCGGTAAGCCGTCTGATATTTTTTTAAAAGTCCTGCCTCCGATAGACACCTCCTCCATGACGATACAGGACGTTCCTGCGCTCCGGAATCGTGTTCGAGCTGCAATGATAAATCAAATTGCAGAATGGCGATCGGTGCCCCCCGAGCACGTCGATGGAATGCTTTCTGTTTCTTCAGGTTCATAATACTCACACGATAATCACGTCCGGATTTTACGCAAACAAAAAAGCCCCAGAATATTTCTGAGGCTTTTTTACTCTCTCACGCGCCGCTATGAACCACCGCCCATGGTGATACCGGCAGGATTTTAATCCCTCGTAATTCTCCCTGAGCCGTTGATTTGTTGATTGACGCTTTTGGGTTCCCCTTTATACCTGACCGTCCCTGATCCATTAATCTGGACATCGATGGAATTGGTCGCATAAACATTGATATGACCGCTCCCATTGATGTGGATATTGGAATTTTCCGAGACGAGCGACTCCGCATCAATCCTTGATGATCCTGAAACAGTGATCCCGACTGTCCCGCTTTTTCCGTCGAGATGCATTTTCCCCGAGCCGTTGATATCAATTTTGAATTCATCGTTGTTCAAATTATTGATTTCGCCATGGGATGATCCGCTGGAAATGAATTCATTGATATTCGGGACCGAAATTTTGACATGAATTTGACTGGTCGGGAGGAGAATTCCTTTTGTGTATATCCGGAGTGTACGACCATGCACTTCCGTTTTGACCTGAGGTTGAAGATTCTCATCCGTTTCTATCGTCACCGATTGTTTCGCCTGGCAGTCGATCTGAACATCGTATGCGCCGTCGCATTCGACAGCTTCAAATGAAGCGACATCCCTTGTCTCTGTTTTTATGGAACCATTGCCGCGTATCCTGTGCCAATGACATGAAGAAAGTGCAAAGAGACAAACCAGTGAAAGCAGGAATATCTTTTTCATTGTTTTTAATCCTTTCAGATTTACTGAAGATCCGGTTCAAGAATGTCGGAATTCCTTTAAGGTATACCTGATTTCATTCGAAATGTTTCAATGGTCTGCGAAACAGGAATAAAAAAAGAGCTGATTTCTTTATGAAACCAGCTCTTTTGTGGGCCCTGCTGGGCTCGAACCAGCGACCCGCAGATTATGAGTCTGCTGCTCTAACCAACTGAGCTAAGGGCCCCGAAGGCATAATCAATTTGTACAACGAAATTTACGAAATTCTCTCTATTCAAGCAAACACGACAATAAACGGCTCTCTCTCCGTTGGATCAGAGGCGATCCACGCCTATTCACTTGATTGAAATTCGAATATGATCTATCTTTACTCCGTAGTAAAACAATTCTAGAACGATTTCACTTATTCAACAGGGGAGAATTATGAAATCATCAATTTATGGATATCAAAAACTCGCCGCATTTGTTATTCTTTCTGCAAGTCTCTTATTCATTTCATGCAGTAAGGATGAAACTACTGTTGGACCAAATTCAAGTTCGAATAATAACGGATCCAACTCCGACGCCGGATCAGCCTATTTTACATTTAAAGTTGATGGTGTCGCCATGGATTTTCTCCAATATAACCCAACTGGATTTTATTATGCAACGAACGGCGGTACATACATTTCCGGCCGCGAAGGCGGATTCACCTACCCTGATTTTGATCTCGGATTTCCAGGAAAAACCACCGGTACGTTTACCGAATCCAGCGGCGGCTGGGTGAATTATACCGACGCCAATAATGTAGATTATTATTACGAACCAAGCACTTGTACTATTACGGTGACAAAATATGGGGCGGTCGGTGATTATATCGTCGGCACATTCTCAGCAACAAAAAATAGCAGTACGAATACCGTGTCGATTACCGAGGGCAGGTTTAGTGTTATAAGAACTTACTAAACGTTGGTGCAACCGGATAACACAGAATTTATATTTCTGTACGAGAGAAGGAGATTCTTATCCCCTGTTACGGAGTGAGAGAATCTCTTTTTTTTAGCGACA
>RPQN01000233.1 GCA_003819715.1 Ignavibacteriota bacterium
GATGCCGACCAATACGTCGAACTGCGCAAGCCGCAGATCCCGCAAAATATCAATCCGGTCCATAACTTCGATTTCGCTGTGAAGGTAGCGTACGCGGATTTTCATGCCTTCGAGGTATTCTGATAAATCTTCCGCCATCCGCTTCGTGAGTGTCAATACGAGTGCTCGTTCTTTGCGTTCCACGATATCTCGGATTTCCCCGATGAGATCGTCAACTTGTCCTTTCGTGGAACGGACGCTGATTTCAGGATCCATAAGCCCCGTCGGCCTGATAATCTGCTCCACCAAGACGCCTCGGCTTTTTTCGATTTCCCATTCTCCGGGAGTTGCGGTGACGAAAATGCACTGCCGGATTCTGTTCTCCCATTCCTCGAAGAACATCGGGCGATTATCGAGTGCCGATGGCAAACGGAAGCCGTATTCGACCAGATTCTCTTTACGGGATCGGTCGCCTCGCCACATGGCGCGCAGCTGCGGGATGGTAACGTGCGATTCGTCCACCACCATGAGAAAATCATCCGGGAAGTAATCCATGAGCGTGTCGGGTCTCGCGCCGGGTTGCCGCCCTGCCAAATGCCGCGAATAGTTTTCGATTCCGCTGCAATAGCCTATTTCGCGAAGCATTTCCAGATCGAATCGCGTTCGCTGCTCGATGCGCTGCGCTTCAAGTAATTTATTCTGCGACCGCAGTTCAATGATTCGTTCATCCAATTCGGTGGAAATCGCTCCCATGGCTCGTTTCAGATTTTCCGGTGATGTCACGAAATGTTTAGCCGGATAAACCGCTATCGTATCCAACGTATCCATTATTTCACCGGTAAGAATCTGAATATGCTTAATGGTTTCCAGGGTATCGCCGAAAAATTCAAACCGATAAGCGGTTTCTTCGTAAGCCGGATGAATCTCGATGACGTCGCCGCGAACGCGAAAGGAACCGCGCGGGAATTCCAGATCGTTCCGTGTATAATGCATATCAATCAATTGCCGTAATAGGTCTCGGCGATCGTACTCCTTGCCCGAATGGAGGAGCAGCAGCAGGTCGCGAAAATCCTGTGGAGATCCCAAGCCATAGATGCAGGACACGGAAGCAACGATAATGACATCGGTGCGTTCTAAAAGAGCCGTAGTCGCACGCAGACGCAGACGGTCTATCTCCTCATTAACCTCTGTTTCCTTTTCAATATAGGTGTCCGTTGTCGCCATATAAGCTTCGGGTTGATAATAGTCATAGTACGATATAAAAAACTCTACGGCGTTCTTTGGGAAAAAAGTCTTGAATTCTCCGAAAAGTTGTGCCGCCAGCGTCTTGTTATGAGATAGGATCAGTGTAGGCTTCTGAACCTTGGCGATAACGTTCGCTATCGTAAAAGTCTTGCCCGAACCGGTGATGCCTAATAGAGTCTGAAAAGGGTCGCCGCGTTTAATCCCTTCGATTAATTCCTGAATCGCGCGGCCCTGATCACCCTGCGGACGGAGGTCTGTTGTCAATTCGAATTCTCTCATAATATTAATTTACCGCTTGTCTGCCAAAATTGCAACTGTTGAGGCATACATGGTTTTTTCTAAATATAATATATACAATATAAATGTCAGAAATTGTCCATTTCTTCGGATTTCATGAATGGTATATCTTTGTTGCTTTTGAGAGGCAATTTTAGTATAATTATGTTTTCGTAAAATCAATAGGATGAAGGGAGACTTGGCCATGATGACCAAGATGCGCGAGAATATGCCGCTGATCATGTGGATTCTCGTGGGTGCTTTTCTCGCGACAATCGTGTTTTCCTGGGGTATGGGCGGCTTTAAGACAAAAGGCGAGCTCGATGGTGTCGTAGGCCGAATTGGCGAGCGCGAAATCCTGTACGATCAGTATAATAGACTGGTCCAGGACCGAATTGCGCAGGAACGCGGCGCGGATGATAAACCGGCTCCGATCACAGACGAGAAAATCCGTCAGGTTCGTAAAGAAGTCTGGGATAATCTGGTAAGATCGGAGTTAATGAATTCATATCAGGAGAAATGGGGAATAATCACTTCGGACGAAGAAGTGGCTTTTGCCGTACGCAATAATCCTCCGAAGTGGATTCGGGAAAACGAGAATTTTATCAAAGACGGGCAGTTTGATCGAGCTCGTTATGAAGAATTCCTTCGTGATCCGCGTTCGGCTGAGATACTCGTTTCGATTGAATCGGAATATCGTTCTTCCATCGGCAATCAGAAAGTCATTGATCGGATTATCGGTCCGGTGTTCGTAAGCCCCGATGAGATCTGGGACGAATATGCGGCAACGACTCGAAAGTTTCAGGCGGTTGCCGTGACTTTTCCGCTGCGTAATTATCCGGTGGATTCGATGTCTATTACAAAGGCGGAGATTGAAGAATATTATACGAAGAACCGGGCCAGTTACGAACGGAAAGAAAAACGTAAACTTGCCTATATAGCCATCCCCGTCACAACCACACGTGAAGATTCGAATAAAACCTTTGAGCTGGCGCAGGAAACCATAGCGCAGATTAAAGGCGGCGAAGATTTTGCCGTTCTGGCGACGGAAATGTCGGAAGATCCGGGTTCGGCGGAGCGCGGTGGAGATCTGGGATACGTTGTGTCCGGTCGAATGGTCAAGGAATTCGATTCCACAATGTTCGCCACGGAACCGGGGCAGGTCGCCGGACCGGTAGCCACTCGATTTGGTGTCCATATCATCAAAGTGATGGATCGGAAACGGGGTGGTGAAACCGGAGACTCGGTACGTGCCAGTCATATCCTGTTAAAATGGAAGCCGAGCACTGATACCGATGAACGCGCGGGTCAAACGGCAAAGGATTTCACAGATGCTGCCAAGGCCGAAGGCTTTACTAAAGCCGCCGCGCGTTTCCGGTTGGAAGTCAAGGAAACGGACTGGTTCGTAAAAGCTCCGACGGGAAACATTCCCGGAATCGGAGCTCTGATCCCCGCCATGGATTTTGCGTTTGCCTCAAAAACCGGCAGCACGAGTCACGTCTTCCGGACAAAAATCCGCAACGAAGACAACTATGTCGTTCTTCAGGTCAAAGAAGTTGTAGCGGGCGGCGTCACTCCATTGGCTGAGGTAGAAAACACCATCCGCCGCACGTTGGTATCCCGCAAGCAGGAAACGTTGGCTTTGGAAGCGGCTCGGGTCTTTCGCGGCAAGGTGCGCGATATGCAGAGTTTCGTGTCCGAAACGGAGCGCGAAAATCTGAAAGTAGACACGACCGGCGAACATACTCAGCGTGATTTTATGCGCGTTTTCGGATCCGACGAGACCATCGGCAAGATGATGTTCACGCTTGAGCCGGGACAAGTTTCCGAACCACTCAGCAATTCTCGCGGTGCATTTGTTGCCGTTTTAGTCTCTAAAACAACGGCTGATCCCGCCGAGTTCGAGAAGAAGAAAGCGGAAATCGAAGAACGCTTGCGCCGCCAGAAGCAAAACAACGTTTACACGGATTGGCTTGCGCAGGCGGAAAAAGCAGTCGG
Source organism: Ignavibacteriota bacterium (assembly GCA_003819715.1). Taxonomy (GTDB): domain Bacteria; phylum Bacteroidota; class Ignavibacteria; order UBA10030; family UBA10030; genus Fen-1298. The sequence goes on from RPQN01000233.1 coordinate 3,499, forward strand.
AGTTCAGGATAACCGGTATTTATACTATCCGGACTATTGATTCCCAGGAATCATGAAGGTTTTGTAAAGCGCGGCTCGCACTATAACGGGTCGCGCTTTTCGGCGTGTGAACCGGGAGGCATTCCCGCGATCATAAGGCAGGTTTGATCAGACGGCTATTCCAGGAAACCATCCATGACCGACCATTCATCCCCACAAGTAAATTTGCTTGATCTTTTAACGTTTCTTCTGCGCTGGCGGAAGTTCATTCTGACGGTGGTTATCAGCGTGACCGTGGCAGTATCAATCATTGCTTTTTTACTTACGCCCAAATACCGCAGCACGGCAATTGTCAAGAGTACTGAAAGAAATACACAGGGATTGGGGAGTCTCGTTGCATCGAAACTTGCGTCGTTGGGTGGCATTGGCGGGTTTACTATGAATATCGGTGAAACACCGGGTGAACTCCACATTCTTATATTGCAGAGTCGGTGGATGAGTGAACGATTAATTCAGAAGTTTAATTTGCGCGCTGTATATAAAATGGAAGATGCATCTGCGGAAGAATTAATTAAGGCGGCGAATTCACACACGCGATTTGAGCTGGATCCGCATACGCAAACTGTCATCATTAAAGCAGAAGATAAAAATCCTGAATTGTCGTATGCAATGACCGTCTTTTTAACAGATGAGTTGGATCATAGAAATCAGGAATTGAGGTCAGAGGCTGCCAAACGCGAACGCGAGTTTATTAGTAACCGTTTGGACGTATGTAAGCATACACTCGCTCAGCTGGAGGATAGCCTTACAATTTTTCAAAAACAAACGGGCATGGTTAACCCAGACGAGCAAGTGAAAGCTACACTTCAAGCAGTATCTATCCTTGAAGCGCAGAAGTTGGCTTTAAAATCAGAGCTTGAATTCAATGCCTTACTGTTTCATGGACAGAGTGATATGCAGAGCTACGTAAGTCATAGAATCGCAAGCATCGAATCAACATTAACTTCCATGATGCGTAGCCGAAAATCCGATCACGATGCGGATTTCATGTTTAATTTGGAAGAATCGCCTTCAATTGGAATGGCATTTCTTCGTCTCACGAGAGATATTCAGATACAACAATTGCTCGTTGCTTATCTTATTCAACAATATGAGCAAGCTAAGCTTGAAGAGCATCGGGATACCCCGACTCTGATGAGACTTGAACCGCCTGTTGTAGCAACAGAGCGATTCTGGCCGAAGCGAAGTCTGATGGCGCTTGCAGCCGCATTCGCTTCCCTTATTTTTGCTGTGACCATAGCGGGAATTATCGAGTTTTTCAGGATTGCATGGCAGGACGAACACCATCCGCAACATCAGCGACTCTTGCTTCTTAAACGCCAACTGAAAAGAGAACGTGTCTGATATTCTACACTTGACGAAGGTGAAGCATATTCTCAGCACTATTACGCAGTCGCCGCGGCGCAGCGTTCTTCTGGGACTCATCGTTACTTCCGCGGTGTTCCTGTTCGTATATGTAGCATTTATGAGCGGCCGTTTGCTCATAATTTTGGCTGCATTTGGCGGACTTGTAGGGTGTATGGCAATATTTTCTCACCCTATTTTGGGTATTGCTTGGATTGCTTTTACTTCGAGTTCAAATGTTAGCGTCTATTTGCCGCATACAACAACACCCATTCTAATGCTGACGTTGTTTGCATTGTTTATTAAAAGAATATTTTCTGGTGACACTGCGCTCAGAATTCCCGGCTTCTTCCTATGGATGTTATTACTTTTTGCTTGGGAGATTGCGAGTATCGTGTGGGCTCCCGGATATGACCACGCTTTACCGGGAGTTTTGTTACGGAATATTGCGCTGGTTTGTGCGTTTCTCTGGGTAATTCAAACGCCGAAACAGTTTTACATCGTAATGATAGCCGCGTTCTTAGGGGTTATGGTTTCTTCCATTCAAACAGTTCAGAGTATGTATGATTTTTTTACGACGGGAGCCATTGAAAATGTAGCGAGTTCGTCCCGGAATTTCGCAATTACCCGGTTAAGGTTTTCTGGGACCTGGGATGATCCGAATATTCTGGGTCTGAGTATGTTGCCATTTGTGCTATTGGCATTTGTCCTATTACGGTCTAAGGTATTTCCGGCTGTTCGCATCGCATCGTTCTTATGTATTATTTTTGGATCAATCGCCATTGCACTTTCTTTATCGCGGGGCGCTTTATTATTTTATATAGTTGGCTTTTCTCTATTTCTATGGGGTGAAAAGAAACGATTGTTGGTCTTTTCTGTGTTATTTCTGCTATTACTGATAGTCACGGCGATTATTCCCAGTGACGTATTCAGTCGTGTTGGAACTTTATTTTCGGGCACTAAAGATTCATCGGTACTCGCTCGATCGCAATTAGCCATTGGGAGTCTCAACATGGCCATTGAGCACTTACCCTTTGGTGTTGGTCTTGGAAATGTCATTACATACTCGGCTGATTATAATCCAACTTTAATTCAAGGTATTGTAGCCCATAATGCCTTTATTGATATCTTGGCGGAAACCGGTATCATCGGCATTTTCCTCCTATTTGCCGTGTTTGCTTCGATAATCCGTGAAGTGATCCCCAAAAGATGGCGCATTGATCCCAGTAACGTCAACCAGAATCTGACCATCGGTTTTGCTGTACTCTATATTTGTATCATAGGCACTTTTTTAATTGGTAGCTACCTCAACTATTCATTATTCTGGATTATGATGGCATTAATGTGTATAAGAAATGACGTGTTTAGCGCACCCAAAGAAGTTCATATATAATGATGTTTTTATGACAATTCTGATCATGGGATTGCCGGGACACAGACCATGACCGAC
>RPQN01000234.1 GCA_003819715.1 Ignavibacteriota bacterium
GCAAGGGATGAAGGAGGTCAGGGACCTGATTCTCCATCTCGCACGCGAACAGAAGAAAACCATTATTCTTTCCTCCCACCTGCTGAATGAAATTGAAATCGTCGCCAACCGGATGGTCATCATCAACAATGGCGAATTGGTGGTGCAGGGCGAGGTCAGTACATTGCTGGATGAAGGCGAAAAATATGTCGTGATCAAAGCCCAGCCGCAAAAAAAAATGGAGTCCCTGTTGCGCCGGCAGAAAAAAATTGTCGGCGGCTTTTCCATCAAAAACGGGATGTTTGAGGTAAAGATGGATTTTGCGGACATTCCCCAGTTGACGAGGGCGCTGGTACTCGCCGGAATTCAAGTCCAGGCATTGATTCCGAGACGTTCCCTTGAAGACCTGTTTCTCTCGATGACGGAACATTCGAACGAGGCGGGCAAATGATCAGACTGATCTATTATGAGCTTATAAAAATCTTTCTGAAGAAACGCACCTATCTCGGATTTGGTATCGTCCTGCTGATTGTGCCCCTGGTGGAAATTGCGATGAAGCTGGAGGGGGGCCGCTACTTGTCCATGGCGATGCGCGGGCTCTCGAGAGATTTCCTCTTCTTTGGAAATATTTTTAACGGCTGGTTCGTAGCACACCAACTGATGAACAGTCTCTGGCTCCATATCCCTCTTCTGATCTCCTTTGTTGCCGGTGATCAGCTTGCCGGTGAGGCAACGGCAGGCACGTACCGCCTTATTCTCATAAAACCGGTTTCGCGTACGCGCATTTTTATTTCCAAATATATCACGACAATTATTTATACGGTGATATTTGTGTTCTTTCTGGCTGCACTCAGCATTGGATTAGCCCTGGCATTGCTTGGACGCGGCGATCTTATTATCATGAACCGCAATATTCTTCTCCTTCCCGAATCGGAAGTCGCATGGCGGTTTGTCATCGCCTACGGTCTTGCCGCATTGACGATGGTGACGATTGCCTCGCTTTCGTTTTTCTTCTCTTCGTTTGTCGAAAATGCCATTGGTCCTATCGTTGCCACCATGGGACTCTTGATCGTCTGCACGGTGATCACCGTCATGCCGGTAGAACTGTTTGAACTTCCCAGGAAATTTCTTTTTACACGGTACCTTGATTTATGGCAGCGATCATTCCTGGAACCGATTCCCTGGAATGAAATCAAAATCGGATTGCTCTCTCTGGGTGCCTGGACCCTTTCTGCAGTACTGGGCGCATGGAGTGTGTTCGTCAGGAAGGATATTCTTTCATAAACTCACGTTGATACAATGCGGGGTTTGTCGCATCACAGGATGAGATGCTCATTCTGGGAAGCGGTATCGTTGCCCGGGAATACATGGTGGTCAAGAAGGAGTATACGTGGATCTTCAAGCAAGAGTGAGGGAAATAAAAAATGGATTTCATCCCACGTTCTGGGTGGCGAACGGGATGGAACTCTTTGAACGGCTGGCCTATTACGGTCAGCAAATTGTCTTCATGATTTACCTCCGCAACCAACTCGGCTTTACTGAATCGGAAGCGGGCCAGCTCTCCGGAATATTCGGCGGATTGATTTATTTGCTGCCGATTCTGGGCGGCACGCTTGCCGATAAATGGGGGTTCCGCCGTGCCTTCAACATCGCATTTACGATCCTTGCGCTGGGATATTTCCTGATCGGTTCGGTCGGGATGTCTGTGTTTGCCGGAGTCTATACTCATTTTAATCTTTATTGGCTCCTGATGATCTTTCTTGTTCTGACGGCCTTTGGCGGTTCATTCATCAAACCGTCTGTCCTCGGGACCGTCGCGATCACCTCCAAGGAAGAAACGAAGTCGCTCGGTTTTGCGGTTTACTACTGGCTGGTCAATGTGGGGGCGCTGCTGGGGCCGACGATTGCCTATTTTGTGCGGGACAGCTTCGGCAATGCGTTTGTTTATTTGGTTTCGTCGTTCAGCTGTCTGGCGATGCTCGTTGTCAACCTCCTGCTCTATAAGGAAGTGAAAAGTACGGGAACAACGGTGGTGGAATCGCTCGGAAAGAAAATTACCAACCTGTTTGTCGTCCTGGCAAATATAAAATTCATGATATTTCTTCTCATTTATTCCCTCTACTGGATTATATTCTGGCAGGAATTTATCATTGTTCCGTATTATGTGACCGACTACATCAATGCAAATGCCCCGTATGAAATCCTGCAGTCGTGGGCCGGCGCCGGCGCCATCATTCTGTTTCAGATTCCACTGAACCGCCTCACCAGGAACATCCCAACACGGAGCGCAATTGTATACGGATTTGCCATCTCCAGTCTTATCTGGCTGATTATCGGCATTTATCCGAGTATTCCGACGATCGCTGCGGGAATTGTTGCATTCGCAATTGGTGAAATGATTCAGGCTCCGCGGTATTACGAATACATCTCCGAAATTGCACCGCCCGGCCAGCAGGGATTGTTCCAGGGATATGCATTCCTGCCGATTGCGATAGCGAGATTTGTCGGGGATCCGATTGGCGGATGGTTATATCAAACATCAAAAGCGAACGGGAAACCGGAGTTAGTCTGGTTTGCACTGATCGCCATTGGAGCGCTGGGGACGATCCTCATGCTGATATATAACAAGGTCGTCAAGGTCCAGGAAGCAAAAACAATTTAAGCGGGAATTAAAAATCGGGGCAGGATGTTCATTCTATTTTGTCATACCTAAAGGATGAGTATGAGAATATCAGTAATCGGAGTATTGACGGTATTCATGATCTTATGCGCTTTCGCGCAAAAAGCAGGAAAAATTACGAATGCAGAAGAGATTCTGGCAAAAACCGTTAAAGCTGTTGATGGAGTGAAGGATTTTTCTGCGGTGATCGATGCGGAAGTGAATATGGACCGGGTGCAAATTCCAAAAATGCATGCTGAATTATTTTTTAAAAAACCGGACAAAGTTCATTTCTCATCGCAGAGTTTTCTTCTGGTTCCCCGGGAAGGCATTGCATTCAATCCGGCAACACTGCAGGCACATTATCTCCCCACCTCGGCGGTACGTGATACCGTTGAAGGGAAAATATTATTCAAACTCCTTCTTGCAGCGAAGGATTCCCAAACCCGGCTGCGTTCGCTATCGCTCTGGGTGGATCCGTCGAACTGGACGGTGACGAAAATGGAAACCGTTCCGTACGAAGGACGAACACTCGCCATGGACTTTGTCTATGAGTTACAGCAGGAGAAATACTGGCTTCCCTCTAAAATGGTAGCGGCATTTTCATCGGAATCGGATAAACGTCAAAAAGAAGCGCCGCAGTCAACGGAGAACCAGTTTGACGGGCCCCAGCGCTCGCTCCCGCGCAACGGCAAAGTGACCGTTGTCTACTCAAATTATAAAATCAATATTGACCTGCCGGATTCGATATTTGAAAAAAAGAAAACAGAGTAAAAAATCAGTGAGATTGGTCAATTATTCGTAAGGTGAATGTTTTCATGTCAAGACAGATGGAATCAAATAAATCATCAGTTTCTCTTTCGGAGGTTCATGGATCCGTAAAAATTTCCAATAATTACGGAATATTCAAACGCTTCCTCGCATTTGCCGGACCTGCATACCTCGTCAGTGTCGGATATATGGATCCGGGCAACTGGGCCACGGATATCGAAGGCGGATCGCGGTTCGGTTATCAGCTGCTGTGGGTTATCCTGATGTCCAATTTGATGGCCGTCCTCCTGCAAACGCTCTCGGCCCGGCTCGGTATTGTCACCGGGCGGGATCTTGCACAGGCATGCCGGGATAATTATCCCAGGCCGGTCGCCTATATTCTCTGGATACTCTGTGAAGTTGCCATCGCCGCATGCGATCTCGCCGAAGTGCTCGGAACTGCGATCGGATTGAATTTATTATTCCATCTTCCGCTCGTTGTGGGCGTCATCATCACCGGGTTCGACACGCTGGTGTTCCTTCTCATACAGAATCTTGGAATCAGGAAAATGGAATTCTTTATTATTCTCATGATATCTACGATGGGAATTTGTTTTGGGATTGAGATATTTTTGGCAAAACCGGAATTGGGAAAAATGGCATCCGGATTCCTTCCGACATTATCCTCCGAGAGCTTGTATGTCGCCATTGGAATACTCGGTGCAACCGTCATGCCGCATAATTTATATCTGCATTCAGCCCTCGTACAGACACGGCTGGTGGAACAGACTGAGGCAGGGAAACGTCAGGCGTGCAAATATAATCTCCTGGACACGGCACTCGCGCTGAATGCTGCATTTTTTATTAATGCGTCAATCCTGATAGTCTCCGCCTCGGTGTTTTGGAAGAACGGAATTGTGGTGAATGAAATTCAGCAGGCGCACCAGCTCCTTGCACCCCTTCTTGGCACGACCGTTGCAAGTACATTATTTGCCTGCGCGTTGCTCGCGGCAGGGCAAAGTTCCACGCTCACCGGAACATATGCCGGACAGATCGTGATGGAAGGATTTATCCGGTTTAAAATGCGTCCGGTACTCCGCCGGCTGCTTACGCGCATGATTGCCATTGTTCCCGCGATTCTCGTTATTTCGATCAAAGGGGATGGATCGGCATTTGAACTCCTCATTCTCAGCCAGGTCGTCTTAAGTCTGCAGCTGCCGTTTGCCGTCATTCCCCTGATGCAGTTTACCAATGACAAATCCCTCATGGGCAGTTTTGCGAATTCGCTGAAGGTCAAAATCCTTGCGGGGATCTGTGCCGTGATTATTGTTGCACTGAACGGCCGGCTGGTGATCGATTTTCTCTCCCGGTGGATCACCGAAGCGGGAGACGGGGCGATGCTTCTTTGGCTCACTGTTGTACCGGCGGTTGCTGCAATATTTATCTTGCTGGTGTATATTTCACTTCCAAAATCATGGAGAGTAAAACAATTGGCCTTACCAGTAAAGCAGGAAGTTCTGGAGCCGGAACCGCAAAGTTTTGCCACGATCGGAGTTGCGCTCGATTTGGGAAACCTTGACGTGAAAGTCCTCTCCCATGCAAAAATGCTCGCACACCAGAGTAGCGCCCGTCTGGTACTGATGCATGTGGTGGAAGGGGTCGGCGGGCAGATTTTTGGCAAGGACGCTGCCGACGACGAAGCCCGGGACGACCGGGAACATTTGGAACGGCACGCAGAACAACTCCGGGAGGCAGGATTACAGGTTGAAGCGATCCTTGGTTTCGGACGCATACCGGCAGAAATTATCCGTATCGCCAGGGATCAGCACATTGATTTACTGGTGATGGGCGGTCACGGCCATCGCGGGATCAAAGACATCATCTTCGGGACTTCCATCTCAAAAGTGCGGCATGGATTGAAGATACCGGTGCTCGTGGTGCAGTAATTGAGATCGTAACCGTCACCCGCCATGTTCAAACAGAGAGGGTGACGGTCACGGGCTAACTGTTCTTGCTTGTTTTTTTAAATAATACGTAACGTGACCGTCACCGGTCTGGTCCAAACAGAGAGGGTGACGGTCACGGGCTCACTGTCCTTGCTCACTTTTTAAATATACCATAACGTGACGGTCACGGACCACTAAAAATTATGTCCTACAAAACAGAATTTCTATCTTCTATTAACAGCTATTTCCATGTGTATAATCGAGGAGTGAATCATCAGCGTATATTCTACATTGAACATCACTATAAAAACTTTCTGGAACGAGTAAGAAGGACTCTTCAACTGATAAAACATGTAAACGTTGTCGCTTACTGTCTCATGCCGAATCATTTTCATATCATACTCTATCAACAGAAAGAAAACGGATTATCGAAATTTATGTCACAACTCTGTAATGGATATGTGAAATCAATTAATATGGAAATAAATCGTACTGGTCATTTGTTCGAAGGAAAGTACAAGGTGAAACTGATTGATGATGATAGCTATTTGATTCATCTCTCGAGGTATATCCATCTTAATCCTGTTCGGGCTCATTTAGTGACAAAACCGGAAAATTGGACGTATAGTAGTTGTGGGGAATATTACGGCACGGGTATGGAACGAATCGCCGATCCTACAATTATTTTAGGGCAATTTAAAGATGTGAAAGATTATCGAGAATTTATTGAAGAAGAGAATGGTCGTCACCAGAAAGGTATGAAAAAATATCTCTTTTAAATATACTGTAACGTGACCGTCACCAGCCTGGTTTAAACAGAGAGGGTGACGGTCACGGGCTAAATCACCAGCCTGGTTTAAACAGAGAGGGTGACGGTCACGGGCTAAATCACCAGCCTGGTTTAA
>RPQN01000235.1 GCA_003819715.1 Ignavibacteriota bacterium
CCATGCACCACTTCATCGTCTATCGACAGGCACAGGGTTGCGGGAAATAAATTACTCTTATCCCACCCATATCCTTTAAACGCGGGTTCTGCGCCCATGGACCGGATATATTCTTCTGCAGCCCGATCCAATTCCAACGTTGTCACCCCGGGCTTTATTTGCGCACCCACCAGCTTGAGTACATCCGCAACAATTCTGCTGCTCTCACGAATGAACTCAATTTCTTCAGCCGATTTCAAAGAAATCATTACACGTGCGGGAGGCTTACCGTCTCCCTCTCAGTTTACCACTCTTCATAAATCCGTCGTAATGGCGCATCAAGAGATGTGATTCAACCTGTTGAAGCGTATCCAGCGCGACGCCCACCACGATCAAGAGGCTTGTGCCGCCAAAGAATGATGCAAAACCCGGCGTCACTCCCAGTTTAATCATCATGGTCGGCAAAATAGCAATAGCCGCCAGGGCGATTGAACCCGGAAGCGTGATCTTCGTCAGAATATTATCTACAAATTCCGACGTGTGCGTGCCGGGACGAATACCCGGAATAAATCCGCCTTGCTTCTTCATATTATCAGCGACATCCTTCGGGTTAAAGGCGATCGCCGTATAAAAATAGGTGAAGAAAATGATCATCAGCGCGTAAACAAACGAATAGGTCCAGGAACTGTATCCGAACCAATTCGTCGACAATTCATTCATGAATTCGCTGTTCGGAAAGAACGAAAAAATAATTTGCGGGACAAACATAATGGATTGTGCGAAAATAATCGGCATAACGCCCGCGGTGTTGACCCGCAGCGGAATGTACTGGGTAACGCCGCCGTAGACTTTTCTTCCAACCACCCGTTTTGCATACTGCACCGGAATACGCCGTGTCCCCTGTGTAATGAGAACCACGCCGGCAACGATGAAGCCCATCAACACCAGGATGACCAATTCGACGATCAAATTACGGGTTCCGCCTCTGACGAGCTGGAATTCATCAAGAATGGCATTCGGGAATCGCGCCACGATACCGATAAAGATGATCAGGGAAATTCCGTTGCCGATGCCCCGTTCCGTGATCTGCTCGCCAAGCCACATCATAAACATGGTACCGGTGGTCAATATAATAGTGGTACTGAGATAAAAACCGACTCCCCGGATTGCTTCAGGCACGATCGGAACGCCGGCCGTAGAGGTGGCCATCAGTTTTGCAACAACTCCCGACGCCTGCATCAACGAAATGGCTACCGTTCCATACCGGGTATATTGGGTTATTTTTTTCCGTCCTTCTTCGCCTTCCTTTTGAAGTTTGGCAAAGTACGGCACCACGGCACCGAGCAGCTGGATGACGATGGATGCACTGATGTACGGCATAATACCGAGAGCGAAAATTGCCGCATTACTGAACGCGCCGCCGACAAAGAGATCGTATAACCCGAAGAGAGTGTTCTCAGAAGATTTTCGAATAGTATCCGCCAGTAAAACAGCGTCAACGCCCGGGACGGTAATATGCGAGCCGATACGCACAATGATGAGAAGGAGCGTGGTAAAGAGCAGCCGCTCGCGCAGTTCCTGGATTTTAAATATATTCGTAAACGTTTCGGTCAGCTTGCTCATGATTTCACAGTCGTCTTTGTAAGAATCGTGGCTTTCCCTCCGGCTGCTTCGATCTTCGAGAGCGCCGATTTGCTAAATGCATGTGCGGTGACTTCTAATTTGACTTTCAGATCGCCGTCGCCGAGAATTTTCACAGGTACATTCTTCTTCGCGATGGTTCCTGTTTTAAAGAGCGTTTCCGGTGTTACCTTGCCGTCCGTCAGTCTCTTTTTTTCAACCAAGAGACCCAGGGTTTCAATATTCACAACCTGCATTTCGACGCGATTGCGGGGGGTAAAACCGAATTTCGGTACGCGGCGCGTGAGCGGCATTTGACCGCCTTCAAACCACATTTTAAATTTGTGGCCGGAACGTGCCCGGGCACCCTTGTGACCTTTTGTTGAGGTTCCGCCATGTCCCGAACCCTGGCCGCGGCCAATTCGTTTGGTCTTTCTTCGCGATCCTTTCGCCGGGGTTAAATTGCTCAGAATATCTTTCGCCATTACTGCACCTCTTCCACTTTAACGAGATGCCGGACCCTGTTGATCATTCCGCGGATTTGCGGTGTATCGTTTTTGATAACAACATAATTCGGCCGGCCGAGTCCAAGTGCTTTTATGGTCAGCTTGGCATCCTCGAGGTGGTCAACTATACTCTTGACCTGTGTGATTTTAATTTTTTTCTGTTCCGACATAGTTGTAAGTCTTCACTGAGTTTATTGAAACAGTTCCTGAATTGAGATTCCGCGGCGCGCCGCAATTGTTTTTGCATCCGAAAGATTTAACAGTGCCTGCATGGTCGCTTTCACGACGTTATGCGAATTCGGCGAACCCATTTGTTTCGTGAGCACATCCTTTACCCCAGCCATTTCGAGCACCGCACGTACGCCGCCGCCCGCGATCAGTCCCGTTCCGGGAGATGCCGGTTTCAACAGCACTTTCCCCGCACCAAACTTTCCGATGACCGTATGGGGAATGGTTCCCTTGAAGATGGGGACGAACACAAGACTTTTTTTCGCGTCGTCTGTTCCCTTCGCAATGGCGTCCTGTACTTCGTTCGCTTTGCCCAATCCAACGCCGATATGCCCGCTGCCATCACCAACGACAACGATCGCGTTAAAGCTGAAGCGGCGTCCGCCCTTGACCACTTTGGCCACACGGTTGACGCTCACCAATCGCTCTTTGAGTTCTAATTCGCCTGCTTTGACTTTTGCCATGTTTTTCGTACGAGTATTAGGAGTTAGAATTTCAGTCCACCTTCGCGAGCACCATCCGCGAGTGCCTTGACACGGCCATGATACAAATAGCCGCTGCGGTCAAAGACCACTTCTTTGATATTCTTCTCAAGCGCTTTTTTGGCAGCCGCTTTCCCGACCAGTTTATACCGGTCAATCGGCGTCTTCGCTTGTTTCACTTCATCACGCAATTCTTTCGACAGGGTTGAAACCGACATCAGGGTTTTTCCCGTTGAATCATCAATGATCTGCGCATAGGCATGCCGGGCGCTGCGAAACACCACGAGCCGGGGGCGTCCCGACGTGCCTTTAATTTTTTTGCGGATACGCGCCTGTTTCTTGGCGAGACGTTCCACTGTATTTTTTTGAATCATACGCTGTTTTCCCTTGCTTCAAAATCCTTATTTTTACTTGGCAGCCGTCGCAGCAGCCTTGCCTGCTTTACGACGAATGTATTCACCTTCGTACTTGACGCCTTTGCCTTTGTATGGTTCCGGCGGACGGAGTGACCGGATTTTCGCCGCAACCAGCCCGACGAGCTGTTTATGCACTCCGCTGATCATGATGCTCGTCTGCGTCGGTGCTTCAATCTTGATGCCATCCGGTGCTGCAAACAAAATCGGATGGCTGTAGCCGAGCAGAAGACTTAAACGGGTTCCCTTCATCTCTGCACGGTACCCCACACCGACGATCTCCAGCTTTTTGGAGTACCCGGCCGTCACCCCGGTAATCATATTCTGAATGAGCGCACGCCATAATCCATGCAACGCGCGATATTTCCCGACATCCGAACTGCGCGTGATGAGGACATGCTGATCTTTTACTTCCGCGCCGATTTCCGGATGTACGTGTTCCGACAATTCGCCCTTCGGCCCCTTCACGGAAATCAGGCCGTTCTTCACCGTGACCGTGACGCCTTTTGGGATTTCAATTGGTTTTCTACCGATACGTGACACTTTGAGTTCTCCTCTTCAAACACTTACCAGATATAGGCAAGAATTTCCCCGCCGACATTTTCTTTTTTTGCCTGCGCATCCGTCATGACACCTTTGGAAGTCGAGATAATGGCAACACCCAGACCGCCCAGAACACGCGGCAGTTCATTGGATCCGCGGTACAACCGAATTCCGGGTTTACTGATGCGGCGCAACCCTGTAATGACCGGCTTTCCATTATGGTATTTCAGATTAATCCGCAGAATATTCTGCTTCTTGTCTTCCAGGACGGTGAATCCGGCAACAAAACTTTTTTCCTGAAGAATTTTAGAAATCGCCTTCTTCAGGTTCGAGGATGGAATATCCACCCTGCGGTGCTTCGCTTTTGCTGCGTTGCGGATTCTCGTGAGATAATCAGCGATTGGATCAGTCTTCGACATCGATCAACTCTCTTAATTAGTTATTTACCAACTTGCCTTGTGAACACCCGGGATCTTCCCTTCGAGCGCGAGCTTGCGAAGGCAGATACGGCAGAGGCCGAACTTGCGATAATAGCTGCGCGGGCGACCGCAGATGTTACATCGGTTGTGTTGTGACACTTTGTGTTTTGGCGTTCTCTTCGCCTTTACTCGCATTGCTAAGCGTGCCAAGCGAACTCCTTTGCTTTACTTATTCTGGGCATCTGGTTGAACAATCTCTTGCCGTTTGATGAACGGCATGCCAAGCTCTTTTAATAGGTCATACGCTTCAACGTCATTCTTGGCTGTGGTGACGAACGTAATATCCATACCGCTCACGCGTGTAACTTTATCTACATCAATTTCCGGAAAAATAATCTGTTCTTTGATGCCGATGGTATAATTTCCATGACCATCAAACGAGGTATCCGATACACCGCGAAAATCACGGACCCGGGGCAGCGCGACACTGATAAATCGATCCAGGAATTCGTACATCTTTGCGCGCCGCAGGGTCACCCGGCAGCCGATGGGAAGATTTTCCCGGAGTTTAAAATTTGATATCGCCTTTTTCGATTTTGTGATTGCTACTTTTTGTCCGGTAATCGATTCCAGCTCATGGACTGCAGCGTCAAGCAGTTTGGGATCCTGTGTCGCCATTCCCACACCGATATTGATCGCAATCTTTTCGAGACGGGGCACCTGCATCCTGCTCTTAAATTGGAATTTCTTCATCAAGGCCGGCACCGCTTCTTTTTGGTACCGTTCAAACAACCGTGCAGGAACGCCTTTTTCCTGTCCACCGCCCGCTTTTTTCCCTTTGGCATCCGGTGCCGGCTTCTCGCCTTTTCCTTTTGCCGCTTGCGCCGGTTTCTCACCTTTGGCTTTTGCCGCGGGGGCCGGTTTTTCCACTTTTTCTTTATTAGGAACTTTTTCGTTCGCCATGGATTACTCTCTTAAAACATCTCTTTACAAAGTTTGCAGGTTCTCATTGTCTTCTTTTTATTGCTCGTCGCATCTTTCACGTGCGTGTGCCCAATGCGTGTCGGTTTGCTGCACTTCGGACAGACCACCATGACGTTCGACGCCCGGATGCTTCCTTCCTTCTGAACGACTCCGCCCTGCGGACTCTTCTGGGAAGGTTTGGTGGCTCTTTTAATAATGTTGACATTCTCGATAATCACCCGCTGTGTATCGGGAAACACTTTCAACACTTTGCCTTGTTTTTTCCGGAACTCGCCCGAGACGACCAAAGCAGTATCATTTTTATGTACGTGTAAATTTTGTGCCATAATGTTAGAGCACCTCAGGTGCTAAGGAAATGATTTTCATATATTGTCGTTCACGCAGCTCTCTTGCCACCGGACCAAATATCCGGGTTCCGCGCGGCTCGCCCTGCGCATTGAGCAGCACCGCGGCATTCTCATCGAACCGGATGTAGGAACCATCCTTTCGGCGAATTTCTTTTTTTGTCCGCACCACCACTGCACGCGAGACTTCACCTTTTTTTACCGGAGCGCCGGGAATGGCACTCTTCACGGATACGACGATGAGATCGCCTACACCAGCGTAGCGTCTGTCGTGACCGCCGAGTACACGAATGCACTGGACACGTTTCGCGCCCGAATTATCGGCAGCTACTAAATTCGTTTCTTCCTGGATCATGGTCTTCGCCTGCTCTGAAAAATAACCTATTTCGCTTTTTCTATAATTTCCACTAACCGCCAGCGCTTGCGTGCGCTCATCGGCCGGGTTTCCATAATTTTTACCGTATCACCAATACCAGCTTCCTGTTTCTCGTCATGCGCCATCAGCGACGTGGTCCGGCGGAAATATTTCTTATAGAGGGAATGGATCACCTGACGTTCCACTGCCACGACAATACTTTTCACCATTTTATTGCTGACCACTTTACCGATACGGACCTTGCGCCGTGC
>RPQN01000236.1 GCA_003819715.1 Ignavibacteriota bacterium
CATCCGAAAAATCATAGTATGCTTTTGCCGGACTGTTCTTCCGCAATAAGAATTCTTTCGCTCGTGTAATTAAATTTTATGAATGCATCATCCCTCGTTTATAAGGTTGCTCCATTCAGCAGCAGTGAACCCGGACCCCATCCGGCTCTCATCCTGCTGCACGGCCGCGGTACGGATGAGAACGACCTTCTCGGATTACTGCCTGCATTCGATCCGCGCCTGCTCGTGGTCAGCGTTCGTGCGCCGTTCCCGTTTTCCTACGGAGGATTTACCTGGTTTGATCTTGACGAAGAAAAAGGAGTGGACACGGAACAGCTTCTGGAAGGATGTCACGCACTGCTGCGCTGTATGGATGAGCTGGAACAAAACTATCCTATCGACAGGAAACGCGTGTTTTTATTCGGATTCAGCATGGGGGCGATGATTGCTCTGACCGTTTCTCTCCTTCATCCTGATCGATTCAAAGGAGTCGTTGCACACAGCGGGCTCCTGCCGCAGGGCGATCAATTGAAGTACCGATGGAATGATATGGCTGAAATTGCATTTTTCATTGCTCATGGAGAATTTGATCCGGTCGTACCGGTCGAACACGGCAGGCGGGTGTACGAACGGCTGAAGAACGCTCACGTTCAAGCCGAATATCATGAATATCCCATTCAGCATACCATCAGTGATGAGAGTCTTTCCGATGCCGCTTCCTGGCTGCAATCGCATCTCAACCCCCTGTAAAATCAGGTCTCACGTTTAATTTTCCTTCATAGTATTCCTTCATATTCGTTTCCACGCCCCCGCATCAGGCCAAAGTGTGAGCCAGGTCAATTCATCCCGGGAACTAACTTTTTCCTGATCTGGTTCAAATTATAAATTCAATATAACGAGTTCGAGTTTCGGATATGGCATTTGTATTCTACATATTTTTCCTCCGCTCCCTCCCCCCAAAAATGATCATCAATAAAATCATCTGTCACTTCTTCAATCCCATGGAGTTCTTATGAAACATATTCCCAACTTCTTTTTCCTCCTGCTCATCGCACTCATCTCCATTCAACCGCTGCAGGCCCAGATATCGGTGCGTGCAACGATTGACGGCAATCAAGCGGGGACCTCATCCGCCGGGCACGGTGTCATGTTCGGACAGTTCAGTTCTGATATGAAGACACTCTCCTATCAAATCACCTATGCAAAACTGCAGGGAAATTTCACTGCGGCGCACTTTCATTTTGCCCCGACCGGCGGCGTTATACAGCCCATCACATTCCATGGCAATACGGCCGTGGGAACCTGGATCGTTCCGGATACGCTGCTTAAATATTTCTTTCGAGAAGGGATCTATGTCAATATTCATTCGAATGTTTATCCCGGCGGAGAAATTCGAGGGAGTGTCATTCCGACACAGGTCCTTTTTCCTATCACACTGGACAGTACGCTTTCAGGAACGCAATCCACTGCATTCGGGACGGGGTGGCTCCGCATTAAAGAAGATACTGTGCCGAGTCTCGAATACGACATGACGTTTGCAGGGCTTTCTGCTCCGTATACTGCAATGCATATCCACACACAACCTAGCGGAACGGTTCTTTTTCCGCTCCACACGGCCGATAGTGCCTCTTCGTTCGGTACCTGGACAACGTATCCGGACAGCGTTTTGAAATTACTGGTGCAGGGAAAACTCTATGTCAATGTTCATTCGACGCTGCATCCCGCCGGTGAAATCCGCGGAGCGATCACGCCGAACGGGGCTATTTCGTTTGCAGCGAACCTGGACGGCGTACAGGCGGGGACCACATCACCGGGGCGCGGGACGGGATGGGCAGTGCTCAATGCCGATCTCTCGGCAATCCGCTATTCCGTGAGTTACACAAAGCTGCAGGGTACGTACACGGCATCGCATTTCCATACGGCGGTGACCGGCGGGGTTATCCATCCGATCACATTTACAGACAAGACATCGGTGGGGCAATGGACGGGATTTTCGGACGCGAATCTTGAGGATTTGCTCAGGGGAAAAGTCTATGTCAATATTCACAGTTCGGTTTCCCCCGGGGGGGAAATCAGGGGAGCACTCAAATACTCTGATGGAACATTTACCACCACGTTAGACGGGAGCCAGTCGGGAACCGGCTCTCCAGCGAAAGGGACGGCCTGGATCCATTTCAATCAGCAGAGTGATTCACTATCCTATCAGGCGACATTCAGCGGACTGACGGGCACGTTTACGGCATCGCATTTTCATATTGCACCGCAGGGATCTGTTATCTTTCCGCTTTCGTATCCCGACAGTGCAACGACAAGCGGGTTCTGGCCTCCGGTGGATTCATTGATCCCCAAACTGGTTCAAGGAAATATTTATATCAATGTTCATTCGACGGCATTTCCCGCCGGTGAGATCCGCGGAGCGTTCAAATCGGGCTCCGGTACTGTGACAGATGTTCCGAAGACGCCGCAAGAAATCCCCGCAGCGTTCAGGCTCGAACAGAATTATCCGAATCCATTTAATCCCAATACGAGCATCCATTATCAACTCGCACAGAGCGGGCATCTCTCGCTCCGGGTCTATGACCTGCTCGGACGTACGGTTGCCACGTTGTTCGACGGAGAACAACCCGCCGGTCAGTACCATTTTGAATTTGACGGGCATGCGCTGGCGAGCGGATTATATTTCTACCGGCTGAGTACCGGGCACTTTTCCCAGGCAAGGAAAATGCTGCTCCTGAAATAAGAAGGAACAAAAGACTTATATTCTTCACGTAAAGGAAAGCGATTGGTGATGATCAAGGATTAACGGGTATCTCCGATAGTTCGAATTTTGTTCCTGTCCGCAGGGATGAGTTCGTCACTGCCCCCTTCCCGTCGTAGTTGACCGATGCGAAGAATTCCTGTATATTCCTTTGAGAGATCATGATGCTTTCCTGATTTTGCGTGTTGATGAAAATCCGTCCTGGAAAATATTTCGTCATACTTCTTCTGTTGTTGTGCTCCGTTGAAGTAAAGGCTTTCCCCCGGCCGATGCAGCGCGGCAGCAGTCCAGTCGAACCCGTTCAAATTCAACGCATTCTTCAATCCGTTCAACGGCGTTATGCACCTGATCTGCAGCTCGCAGTATTTTCCGTTTCATGGGCACAAGAGGGGCGAACCATCATCCTGCGCGGGGAACTCGATAATCCTCACGCAAAGAGCGCATTGATTCAAGCGATACAAAAGAGAATAAAAGGCATCGTGCTTGACAGTATCCGCCTCCTGCCGGACGCGGCTCTTGGCGGGAACACCCGGGGCATTATCGATCGCAGTGTTGTTAATATTCGCCGGAATCCCGGTCAGCACGAAGAACTATTAACGCAGGCGTTGATGGGGACGGTGGTCAATCTGTTAAAGGAAAAAGACGGATATCTTTTCGTTCAAACCCCCGATCGGTATCTCGGCTGGCTCGAGAGCGGTTCTGTATTTGTGACGAATGAGGACGGCATAAAAAACTGGGATTCGGCTGCGAAAGTGATCGTCACAAAATTTGCGGGCACTGTGCTCACCCGGACCGATCCCGCTTCTGAAATGGTCTGTGAAATTATTGACGGTTGTCTGCTGAAAAACAACGGAAGGAAAAACGGATGGCTCTCCGTTGAACTTGCCGATGGAAGGACCGGGTTTGTTCCGGATTCCATCGTCCAGGATCTGGACGCTTGGCGCATGAGCCGGCAGCCGACCGGTGATAATCTCGAGCACACGGCAAGATCTTTTTTGGGAATACGGTATCTCTGGGGCGGCATGTCGGTGAAAGGCATGGATTGTTCGGGGTTTGTTAAAACTGTATTCCATTTGAACGGGGTGGAATTAAACCGCGATGCGCAGCAGCAGGCACTGCAGGGAGTGCCGGTGGAACCGGGAGAGAATTTTTTAAATCTGAAAAAAGGGGATTTACTGTTCTTTGGCAGAAAAGCGACAGCGAAAAAACGCGGGCGCATAACTCATGTCGGGTTATATCTGGAACATGGGTTGTATATTCACAGTTCAAAACGGGTCCGGCTGAGCAGTTTTAATCCTTCGTCCGAATACTACGAAGAGCCGCTCCTGAACCGATTTTTATTCGCCCGGAGAATTCTTTAGAATTAACAGACACACTCTTCTATTAATGAAAAGGAACGGCTATGGTACACACTGAAAAGATTCGCCTGCTTGCAAAACAGGCCGCATATTTGATATCGATCCACACCGTTCTCTATATCCTCTATAATTATACTCATGGAAAATTGGATCTGCTGTACCTGGCGGAGGCCTACGCGCCAATAACGTTACTGTTCTGTCTTGCACCATTTGCCGTGGTGTTCATGTTATTCACCCCGTCAGCGCGGTGGGCGGCGGTGGCTCTCCTGGGATTTCTTCCGGCAGAATTGATCTACAACATTTATACGCGATTCTCTGCAGCAAGACCGTTTACGGTTGCTGAACCGCTGCTCGTCTGGAAAATTGTTTATGAGTGTTCGTTCGGACTCGTGCTGATGATCGAAGTGATTGCCGTCTGGCTGATATTCAAATTGCTTGTGGAAATTCATAAGCAATTGGACGTCGAACAAAATAATCCATAGCAGGCATCGTTTATGCCAGGCACACAGAAGATCAGAACAAGAACGGAACGTGTCAACAGTGCGAAAAGCTTTGCCGACCGGGAAAAAGCACTTCAAACACTGCGCACGATTCCCGGTGTCGGCAAAAGTATTTCGGTTGATCTCTGGAATCTTGGGTTCCGCTCGGTGGACAGTTTAAAGAACAAGGATCCGGAGAAACTGTACCGGCGGCATTGTGTCCGTGCAGGGGTTCCGGTCGATCGCTGTCTCCTCTATGTGTTCCGATGCGCCGTCTATTATGCTTCTCACCGGAAGCACGATGACGCATTGCTTCTCTGGTGGAACTGGAAAGATTGAACGACCCTTCTTCCTGCAACTTCTCTTTCGTCTCTGCCGTATAGAGAGGAAGTTCCAGCAGGATTTTATCACGCAAACACATGTCACACCATCATTGAGGGCATCATGAAAAAGTTCATAGTTCTGCTTCTTGTCGTGTTCAGCGTTTCCGCATTTGCGCAGGAACAAACTCTGATCAGCGGCGAAATCGAGAGCGGCGGGTTTGGCGGCCCCGTTCTCAAAATGACAAACATCAACGGTGAAAATGCAGTCATGATCGGCGGCCGGGGCGGCTGGATCATCAATCATTCATTCATTCTCGGCGGTGCCGGATATGGAGTCGTGAGCGATGTCAAAGCGAAAGTCACAGACGGCATCTATCAGTATATTGAGATGGGATACGGCGGATTGGACCTTGAATACATCGCATCATCTAACGATCTGGTCCATCTGTCCATAGGAGTGCTCGTTGGCGGCGGCGGGATCGGGTATAAACTCAACGAGATGGATGGATTCAATTCTTCCAATGACAAAAATGCATTTTTTGTGCTCGAGCCGAGTGTCAGTGCAAATTTAAATGTTACGACGTACTTTCGCATCGCCGCCGGAGCCAGTTACCGGTATGTGAGCGGTTTGAAGAGCGCATTATCGACCAATGGCGATTTGAGCGGTCCTTCGGCAAATCTGACATTGAAATTCGGAAGATTTTAGAATTTCTTTCAGCAGAATTCTCAAAAGGCAGGCTTCCACCTGCCTTTTGTTTTTTGTGCTCCTTCCAGATATTGATTCTTAAAAAAAAAAGGTCTAATCTTCATCGGTTCGCACGGACAGTGTTCCTTGGCTCCTCAGAGGGGAAACCATGAATAGCAGAGATTTTTGAAAGGATCAATCATGAGGAGAACAGTATTCATTCTTTTGTTCTTTGGCATCGCGCAGCCGTTCCTTGCACAACAGCAGGGGAATGAACGGTTTTTAAAGATTGTCAACCGGCTGGTTGAAGCGATGAACAAACAGGATTATGAAGGAATTGTAAAGGAATACGACAAAGGGATGTCGGTTGCTTTTCCTCTCTTTAAGACCACGTACTTTTTTAAAAACAATTTTGATACTTTTGGAAAAGTCCTGAAAGTAGATCCGCCGCAGGTACGAGCCGTCGATCAGGCTTTGTGCGTCATGTATTCCGAGCGCGGGA
>RPQN01000237.1 GCA_003819715.1 Ignavibacteriota bacterium
CCATCTCTTTTTTCTCCATAAACGATGTAAGAGCCAGTTGCCTGTAATGCTGAAACCAGGGCTTCTTTATCATCACACAATATGATGCCACAATCATAAGGGGTATTGAGAGTCTTATGTCCATCAACTGACCATGAGTTTGCTTTCTCAATCCCTTTTGTTAAATAATTTAGCTTTTCGGAACCCGACGCCCATAATCCAAACGCTCCATCTATATGAATCCATGCATTCGCCTTGTTTGCTTTATCACATATTTTGTCAAAAGAATCAAATGCACCCGAGTTTACGTTACCTGCTTGAAGTATTAAAATTGATTTCTCATCTAAATCCGGAATGTTTTCGGGAATAATCCGTCCTTGTTGGTCAACATCGACCCATTCAATATTATCTTTACCCAGTCCTAATAATGCAATAGCCTTCACTACTGTTCCATGTATATGTTTTCCTGCAACAATCCTAATTCGTGGCGCGTTAACAAGTCCTTTTGCGTTAATGTCCCATTCCAGGCGTTTATACAGTTTATATCGTGCAGCTGATAATCCGCATAGAATTGCCATTGAAGTACCGCTCACAAATCCTGCAACAGTTTCATCTGGCAAACAAAATATTTGTCTTAACCACTTCTCAACGACCGATTCTAGTGTAGAAACAATTGGAGATGTTACATAGAGAGGTGTGTTTTGATCCCAAAAATCAGACAACCATTTTGCTGCCAGTCCTGTAGGTACAATTCCTCCATTCACGAGACCAAAATACCTGCCTCCAATTTGAGATACCGTTGCAGGTGAACCGTATTTATGCAGTTTTTCTAATATGGTTTGAGGGCGGGTTGGGAATTCCGGCAAATCTTCATTAAAGATTTTTAAACCTTCAATTGCTTCTTCTGTTGGGTATACATTTCTATCCAATGAATTGTCCGCATATTCAAAAGCATATCCCGTTACTTGATTAAATATGCTTTTTTCCTTCATCTCTTGAAACATATCCTCACGAACATTGATATTCGTTTCTTTATTTTTCACTTCAACGTTTCTCCCGTAGAGATTGTTGCTTTTTCAATATGATTAGGCTAAGAGCCATTAAAATAGATTACAGGTTCGTACACTTGCAGAGTATCTACATAATGCAATTATATAACAGCAAATAACGCAATCGTTCTGATATAAGATTTGATACATCTTAATTTTCATTAATCTTAGGGAACAGTAATCGTGCAAGCCGCATATGCATGTTATCCTGCAAACCGGAATAATTAAAACGATGCAGGCATTCTTCTGTAAAACACAAGCGATGGCATGTCGCTCTCTCATAACGCAACCTAACGGATGGGCTCCCGATAAATCGAGGTGGAGCCCTATAACTGTGACGCGCGAAGCGTGTCTCTATTTCTTTACTTCATGTGTAAAATGAAATTAATCTGCAATCCACTGACGAGGTACTAATTAGTTAATTATAAAAACCTAAAACCACCATACGCAATGCGTAATGTACCTTAACTAATTAAATATTGTATCACGCTTCGCGTGATGAAAAAGAACCTTTCAATTTTGTATTGCACTTCGTGCAATTACATTCTCAGGCCTCCGGCTGTAGACCAGCAGAGCTTGAGCGAACTGGATTGGCGGCATTGCTCTACGCTCGAACGTTTTAAATTGCAGAGCGATAAAATCCTTGTTGCTATCCAACGAGCTTCAACCGTTAGTTACTGAATGCATAGGAAACGGACTCTAGATAAATGTTATTACTCTCTATCCCCTATCATCGGGAAATACATCTTTAGATCTTTTCTCCATCTCAGCAGCAATCACCCGTCCGTCTTCACCCTGTTCTTTGAGCCGTTCTTTTATATTGTCATAGCTTTTAGCATCTCTGTCCTGACTTAATTTGAATACATTGTCCATTTCTTTTACTTCAATTTCAAAAGCCACAATCGCCTTCATTACTTTTTGTTTAAACTCTAAAGGGAGGTTATCATAAATTGTTGTGGATTGTTGGTTATCGTTTTCAAAATGAAGAGTTGTCTTTCGAAGAACATCTTCTAATGCCATATCATCCAAAAACCTGATAATGCCTTTAGCATGTACGCTCATATAGTTCCATGTAGAAGCCAGATGCGGATTACTATACCATGTAGCGCTTACATAGGTGTGATGACCCGTGAACACTACAAGGACATTTTCATTATGTAAAAAGGCCTTGTGATGGTCTGTATTTTTCATTATATGTCCGCGTAATATCTTCTTGCCATCCTTTTCTTCAATAAAAACCGGCAGCTGTGTAGCAACAGGCCTGTTTTCCGAATCGCATCCGACTAAAAAGGCAAATGGATACCGATCAATAAATTCTTTAATTACCTGCGCATTCTGTTCTTTGTGATACGGGAGATCATACATAATAATAAGCTTCTTATAAGTTATTGGTTTAATGTTTTCATTCGTTTGCTAAACGTAGAGTTCATTTGTTCGAATATTGAAGATAATTTTCGCTATGGCGCCTAACGGACGGGCGCTCATGCCGAAGGCATCCCTTCGGGAGCTGCGGCGTTACCAAACCTCAACATGCACCCAACAGGCGGAGCCCTGAAACTGTAACACACGAAGTGTGTTTCTATTTCTATAGTTCATGCTATCAACCTTATTAATTACTACCAACCAACGAGCTACAAATCAGTTAATTATAAAAACCTAAAACCGCCACCCGCAATGCGTAACGTTCCCATTTACCCCATGTTTTTCAACGGAGCGCTTATTCCGTCAGCTTGTTTACCCGCCATGCTTCACTTTATGGCGGGATCGCCTGGTTAGGCGCAAACGATAAAAGATTTAGTTCTTTGGTGTTTCCGATAAATCATCAAACATAATCCAAGGGTTTCCAATATTTTGATCTCTTCTTACTATAATATCCAATTGTCCAACATGATGTTGAAGATGACGGAGATTGTAATCCACTAAGTCAATTTTAGGGAAACCATGCCACTCAAATGGTGAAGGAGTGGCAAAATATGTAACATTTATATTTTGAATGAATTGGTTCGCTTTTTGTCTTACAAATTTGCAATAGGCTTTCATATTACTTTTTGAGATTGGATGTTTTTGATTCTCAATCATTTGGGAATCTGGATAGACCCAATAATTGTGAATTCCTTCCATGTCAAAACTCTGAGGTTGAAACGTTGCTTGATTGGCGTGAAAATAATAATCAGTAAACCATAGAACATGATAACATATCTGCCAAAACGGTACGTTACTTATTCTAGCCGTCCATGTTGTATCATTGGCATTATCAATTACATGTTCCAGCATTTTAAACGCGGCCCCCACCTGCCTTGAATAGCTTCTCTTTATTTCTGACAGCAAAGGAGAATCTTGGGATGAGAATGATGAGACAGGATTAGCAACATTTAAAGAAGGTTGAGAAAAAGCTAAACAGGATAGAAGAAATAACATAACCAATGAGTATTTCATTTTTGCTCCGTTGTTAATTGATTTACTTCTCAAAGTATTTGCGGCCTAAAGAATTGGCGCTAAGCTGCGGCGCTGATAAGTTTCGTATTGCAACCAACGAAATGAGTCCCACAACGAAAGTATTATCTCTTGCACCCAGCCGTCGCCTGCCATGTTAATTGCACTCAGCTCTCAACCGTCAACTTGTTTACCCGCCATGCTTCACCTTTTGGCGGGCCTGCCCCGCGTTTTTTGCGGGGAGCGCCTGGTTAGGCGGTTGCCTATTTACTAATGATTTGTAAATATACTTTAGTGTTTTCATTCCCGACGATTACTAAGTCTAAAAGATTATCATGGTTAAGATCACAAACAGCAACTTTATTTCCTCCGCTGCCAATGTCAATTTTAGAATCGTAGAAATGTCCGTGTTTATCGTTTAGGAATATCTGATTAGGTTGATTAGGACCATTTGCCACCACGAGACCAAGGTATTGATCCTTGTTAAAATCATCTACTGCAATACCATAACCGTCATAGTCGCCAATACTTTGTGATTTGGAAATATTTCCTTTTCCGTCGTTTATCCACATTTCGATACCTTTCGGTTTCTTACCCCAAGCTCCTTTTACAATAATAATGTCCTGATCTCCATCATTATCAATATCACAAACTGCTAAATCAATATTCTCTCCAACACCAATGTTTTGTCTACTTTCTAAAAATTGACCTTTTCCGTTATTAAACCATA
Organism: Ignavibacteriota bacterium; assembly: GCA_003819715.1. Lineage (GTDB taxonomy): Bacteria > Bacteroidota > Ignavibacteria > UBA10030 > UBA10030 > Fen-1298. The sequence continues at coordinate 4,192 of RPQN01000237.1, forward strand.
TTCTGTTTGTATCGCCGTTGAGAACAAGAGCATCTAAGGAACCATCACCATTCACATCAGCTAACTTTACACGTCTTGCAGCATCTGACCTGCCTAACTTTTGACCGCTATTGGTAAAATTACCTTTCCCATCATTAAACCATACTTCATCTTCGCCACCCTTGCCGTTACTATAAGGATGATTTGCGATGAAAATATCCAGAGCACCGTCCCCATTCAAATCTCCCAGAACAGCGCAACTACTATTGGCTTTGCCAAATTTATTTGCAGAACAAGTAAATTGGCCATGACCATTATTGATCCAAAGACGGCTCGAATCCCCATTCTTCCAATCGCCGTTTGCAATGAACAAGTCAATAAATCCGCTTCCAGTAACATCTCCGTATGCCGCACTCCAAGATTTGGCTTCTCCAAAATCGTGTTGCGAATCAGTAAAATGACCGGTTCTGTCATTGATCCATAATTTGGATGACAAGGGCTCATTCGATTTCCCGTTGGCAACAAACGCATCGACATTTCCATCAATATTGAAATCTGCTAAAACAATATCATTACCGGCAGCATTAGGAATGGTTTGAACCAGAACAAATTTAATAGAGTCTTGTGCGTTTAACTGAAAAGAAATAATAATAGCTGTAAGAAATACAATTCCCTTTTGACTCATGCTATACTACCTATGTTAGATTAAATTCGATGACTTCGGTATTATGACAACCAATTAATATTTCTCGCAACCGCCTAACGGATGGGCGCTAAGTTCCGATTTGATCTTCGAACAAATCGAGGATCCCGTACAGCGGGACTGCGGCGCTGAATACTTTCAATATGCACAAAACGAAATGGCGCCTCAAATTACCATTTTCCGCGCCATGGCGCTTTGCGCCACAAGTTCATGCTGATAACCAAATTAATAAGTATTAAAGTTATACATACTAAAAACTGAACAATAAAAACGAAAACCCATCATTCGCCATGAATTTTGCACCCAGCTCATTCCGTCAGCTTGTTTACCCGCCATCTTTTTGGCGGGCCTGCCCCGCGTTTTTTGCGGGGAGCTCCTGGTTAGGCAACATTATTGGTGAATTTGAGTGTGAGTCTTAGCATGTCAAATAATTGTATGCCATTTTCGAATATGGGTTCATGATAATTGTTGACGAAGAAGTTGTGATCAATGGATGTAACACGAAAACCATGCCTTTGGTAGAAGGCAAGTTGATAACCAAATGTACCGGTGCCAACAACGATTTGTGTTGCGCCATATTTGCGATAGAATTCAATGACCCACTTTAGGAGTGCTGAGCCAAGGCCGCATTTTTGATGCGATGGTTGTATGGCGATATTCATTAGCTCATGTGTATTTGCGTCGAGTGGCTTTACTACACATGCTCCAAGAATGTTTCCACTATTTAAAATGGCAAAGCATTTTGATTTTGGAAGGTAAGAGCGAATCTTGATCTCCGAGGGATCGGCAAGCATCAGCAAATCGATCGGTATATCTCTGTTTGGAAGTTCTTGGATTAGTATCGACATGTTCGTATGTTGCCTAACGGACGGACACAAAGTCCCGATTTGATCTTCGATCAAATCGAGGATCCCGTACAGCGGGACTGCAGCGCTGACAATTATCGTAATGCACCCAACAGGCGGAGCCCTGAAACTGTAACACACGAAGTGTGTTTTTATTTCTATAGTTCATGCTATCAACCTTATTAATTACTACCAACCGACGAGATACTGAAAAGTTAATTATATATACCAAAACCACCACCCGCAATGCGTAACGTACCCAAGCTCATTTATAGTTTGTATCACACTTCGCGTGATTCATTTATGTAGACCAGCAGAGCTTGAGCGCCTGGTTA
>RPQN01000238.1 GCA_003819715.1 Ignavibacteriota bacterium
ATTGAAATAGGCGTTCATCACGCCCGAACTTGCCGAAGAGGTGGTCACCTGCGCGGCAACGAACGATGCTGCAGCGCCATTATCGTCCGCTGAAAATACCTGGTAATAATAAATGCGTCCTGACTTGAGTCCTGAGACCGTGAGAGAGTGATTGGTGGTCGGAGCAGAGACGAAGACAGAATCCCCCAGGTTTTTTGTCGAACCGAAATACACGACAGAGGTCCCCGGGAAAAATGTTTTCCAGTCGACCGTAAAGCTTGCATCCGTTACAGCACTCACCGACGGTACGGAAGAAATTTGCGGGCCCGGATAAACAATTAAATCTGCAGCATCACGCGGAATAAGTTGATACACGGGTGTAAATTGTCCCAGCACACCGACGATATCCAGCAAACCGCCCGGAATGATCCGGTCGACGAGAGCGGAGCCAAAAGGAATACGGACGTCCAATTGCATGGTTCCATCGGTCATGCTATAGGTTGTACCCGATGTGCCTCCGGAGAACGTTCCGGTTTGATTAAAACGTACACCAAATATTTTGACGAGCTGTGACTCGTAGGCTTCCGAGGCCTGCGCCATCGTGATGACTTTCGGCGCCGGCAGCGGCAATCGGGTTCCAAGAAGTGTCACAGAATTCACCGGTGATAATTCCATCAGGCCGCTGAATTCCATGAGCACACCATTCACTTCAACTGAATCTCCGATGACAAGGGCATCCGTTTTTGAGTCGTAGAGCGAAATTCCACCGGAGAAATCCTGAATAAATATTGTCATCCTCCCTGCAGTTTTTGAAGGCTGTGCGTACGTGACAACTCCCCGCACCGTCACAACCGCCGAGACTCCCTGCGAACGGGCAATATTAATATCCATCCAGGTCTGCGACGGCGGCGGATCGATGACGTTCATATCCGCCAGCATGCGCGGAAGCAGACGGTACACGCCATTGCGTTCGTTGACCACACCGATGAGATTTACAGAATCGCCCGGTATCGGAGAACCTGCAATATTAGACCCCTTACTCACGAACACACTTAACGATCCGAAAGGATCGCCGGCAATATACACACTGTCGACAAGTGTAGAAAAAGATCCAAGCGCTTCAATCTGGACCCTATTGATTCGAACAAGCTGGGACTCCAGTGATTCATTCAGACCTGTTGATGTAATAAGTTTTGGATCAGGAAGAGGATTCCCGGAACTTACTTTTACGGTGTCCGATACCGGATCAATTTCCATCAACCCATTGAAGTCTTTTAATGTCCCGGCAATTTCCCAGATGTCCCCCCTCTTCACACTATTCATGAGATTGTAATTGAATACCGCAAGTGCACCTGTGCTATCCTGAATATATGCCGGCGGCGCTTGAAAATCATTTCCAACGGTAATGACACCGCGAACACGAATGGCAACACCGGCTCCCGCCGATCTCGCCTGTGCCATGGTTAAAACACCGACACAAAATTTAAAAATCTTCGGATCGGATAATGCATTACCCGATGTATCTTTTATGTTTTTGATGGTTAACGTGTATATCCCGACGGGCATGGAAGTCACGTCGAGCACAACACGTAATCGATTGCTTACATCGCGGGACGCCTGGTTCACCGTCATCGATTGATCGAGCGTATAGTTTGACGATGTGGAAGAAGACAGAGAATCCACCGGTTCGTTAAACCGGATTTCAATTTGCGTGGAGGAAAGTGATTTTACTGATAGAATGTTGGGAGGGAGGATATCTCCTCCTGATGAAACCGGTTCAGTCGGGCTTGCCGAGTTTTGAGGTTGGGGAGTACGGACGATAAAATCGGCACTATTATTATTCGAATCATATCCGTTACCGGCAAACTCTTCCGTACCACCGATTCCCATCGTCACGGCCGTAGATGCCGCAGATGCCTTTCGTTCGACACTTGTTGAATTTGATGCTGCCGGAGCGGGACCAGTACCCTCAAATAACGCAGACGTACCATAAGCGGCAAAATCGACCAGATCCGGATCGGAATATCCCGTGATAGCAACAGATCCCTTCGATAAAGCAATTTTCCCGTTAGATCCACTCAACGCAAGTCCTCCTACGGCGTCAGGTGCAGGCAAAGCCGGCTGGCTCGTTCCTGTCCCCGCAGCTTCCTGGCACAAGAAATATCCTTTCGGCGCAATGGTGCCGCTGATCGGATGAACCGATCCCATCGGAAAGGATGCTGCAGAACTTGACAAATATTGAACCGACCATCCATCCAGCGAGATCGCTGAATTGGTTGGATTATGTAATTCAATAAAATCACTATTATAGACACCGCCGTTATTCCCGCCGCCGCCGTATATCTCGCTGATAACCACATGGTTCGCCTGCTGTGCAAATACTTCTGCCGCAAATAAAAATACTGCCGCAGCAACAAAATACATTCGATGTTTCATGAAGATGCCTCAAACAATAAAATGGTGATTGAAAAATATCTGACTCCAATATACTCAAATTCCCGTTCAGAGCACAAACGATTCCATCACCATTGGAAATCCGATCCGGTTTCGATATATTCAATTGAGAAAAGGAGCGCAATGACAGAAGTTGCTGTAGCCATACTCAGAAAAAATAAACTTTTACTCGTCTGCCAGCGAAAACGAGGCGGACGATATGCCTTAAAGTGGGAATTTCCCGGCGGGAAATTTGAACCGGGTGAAACAGTTGAGCAATGCCTCCGTCGTGAACTCTCCGAAGAACTTTCTCTTACTCTCCATTCCATTGACCGCATTGAAACAATTGCTGCGGATTATGAAGACGGCGGTACATTCAATGTGTCCTACTGTTTCGTTTCCGGGTTCGACGGCGAACCGCACAACAATGTGTTCGAACAGATCCGGTGGGTCACCCTCGGCGAATTAAAACAGATGGACATGCTGGACGGTAATAAACCATTCATTGCCGCACTGACCGATTGATACGTGATATGCCAAGTTCATCGCTCTCCCATCGTAAATCAGCCGTCACAAAAGCGTTGTTGAAATGGTACAGGAAGAATGCCCGCCCCTCGCCATGGCGGAAAACGCGTCATCCGTACCGAATCCTGGTCTCGGAAATCATGCTCCAGCAGACGCAAGTTGATCGTGTCGAACAAAAATATCCTTTATTCCTGCGCCGCTTTCCGACGTTCCAATCGCTTGCCCGTGCGCGGACGGCCGATGTGATCCGGGCGTGGGCCGGGATGGGCTACAATAATCGTGCAATTCACCTTCAGAAAACGGCGCAGCGGGTCGTGGAGAAATACCGCGGGCGTCTGCCCGGGGATATCGAAGCGCTTCAACAATTTCCGGGTATAGGCCGGTACACCGCGAATGCGGTGGCATGCTTTGCCTTCGGACAGCATACCGCGGTTGTGGATACCAATGTGCGGCGGGTGCTCTCCCGTCTCTTCCCGAAACAATCGCGGTCCATGGATGAATGGGACCTTGCAGAATGGATCCTTCCGAAAAGGAAGGCGTACGATTGGAATCAGGCACTGATGGAACTCGGCGGAACGTTCTGCACTCACCGTAATCCAAATTGTTCCGGTTGTCCTCTCCATCGTCATTGCATGAGCGCATTTAAAATCAAAAAGATCGGAAAACCAATTCCTGCAAAGCCTCGGAAGGCAATCCCTGATCGGATCTATCGCGGCAGGATCGTTTCGATATTACGTAACATCGATCATCACCGGTCCATGGAATCGCTGCGGCTGGCCGCCATGATAAATCCCGGTTTTCGATCCATTGAAAAGAAATGGTTTGATTCATTATTACAGAGACTCCAGCGGGACGGCCTCATCCTGATGCGCCGCCGCCAGAAGAAACTGATGATCTCTCTTCCGAAATGAAAAAACTCAGTTCATTAAAAATGCAGGAGCTTCGAGAGTTGAGACAGTTCTATGCCGGCCGTCAAGAGGCGATCCGGGTCCGCCTCTCCGAATTTGCCGCGGTGCAGCCGGCGGAATATTTTTATGAACTTCTTTATTGTATTCTTACCCCGCAATCGAGCGCAGAGCATGCGGAGCAGGCTGTTTCATTGCTCGAGGCTGCCGACTTCCGCAATCACGATATCAATCCGGAACCCATTCTTCGCCGGAAGGATTGTTATATCCGTTTTCATCATACCAAATCACGGCATCTCCTCAAAATGAAGGATCATTTTCCCGTTATCGCTCAAAAATTATCGGAGTCTGTGCCGGCATCCGATCTGCGCGAGTGGCTTGTACAGCATGTTCTCGGACTCGGCTATAAGGAAGCGTCGCATTTCCTGCGCAACATCGGCAGAAATGACGGGCTTACGATTCTCGACCGGCATATCCTGCGAAATCTGAAACGCTTCGGTGTTATATCAACGATACCAAAATCTCTGAGCAAGCGAAACTATATTGAAATCGAACAACGGTTTTCACAGTTTGCCGCTCATATAGGAATTGCGGTGGATGAACTTGACCTTGTCTTCTGGAGTATGGAAACCGGCGAGATCCGGAAATGATTTATCCTGCATCACATCGTACAACCCTCCGATTGACTTTGAGCGCGAAACTGACAATATTAAGAGTGTCCCGATTTATTCCAAAAGAACAAACGAAGAATCATTGACCCTATGGCACAGCAAAACTCATTTGACATTGTTTCCGAAGTCAACCTCCAGGAAGTCGATAATGCCGTGAATCAGGCGCAAAAAGAGATCATCCAGCGATATGACTTCAAAGGGATACGCACTTCCATCGAACTCGATCAGAAAGAAAAGAAAATCACCCTTACTACCGGGGACGAGTTCCACCTCAAGAGTGTCGTTGACATACTGCAATCAAAGTTGATCAAGCGCGGCGTGCCCGTCAAAGCGCTCCGCTACGGCGCCATCGAACCGGCTGCCAATAGTTCCGTCCGCCAGATCGTAACCCTGCAGGTTGGTATCGCAAAAGAGGATGCAAAAGTTCTGACAAAACTTATCAAAGACTCTAAAATGAAAGTCCAGACACAAATCATGGAAGATCAAGTCCGGGTCAGCGGGAAGAACAAGGACGACCTGCAGGCCGTCATGGCTCTGATCCGCGGCCAAGATTTTTCTTTCGCATTGCAATTTGTGAATTATCGATAGATGAGACTCTTCCGCTTCTTGAACGCCATTCTTTGTTTCGTCGTGATCTCGTTCTGCAATGCCCAAACGATGGAGCATCAGGCATTTCTCTCCCTTCGCCTTCCCACAGGAGATACCGTTGCGATCGGCAGAGCAGACAGCGCCGGCACGTTATATTTTTCGCTCAATGATTTTTTTATATCCATGCGGATCCCGGCATCGGTGAGCGACAGTACCGGAAAAATTGAAGGTCTTATGGCCATGCAGCTCGTCCGGTTTACAGACCGCAGCCCTTTTATCGTGATTACCGAGCGCACGACCAACACCTCGACCATCTATCAAATGCTCGAAAATGTTTTCCGCAAAAACGGCGATTATTTCGTATCTGCGAATGCATTTATTCCTCTCTACGAACGCCTGAGCGAGCACCGCCTCACGTTCAATGCCCAGCGCACGCTCATGCTCATCGATCCTCTCCGATCACCATACTCCATTGACGGAATTCAAATCGATAAAAAGATCAACGGAACGCTCATCACCATTAAAGCCAACAGCAAATTAGGAGACGTCGAAAGCTGGTTGAAACCGGACGGCTGGCTCTTTGTCACGATCATGGGCGCAAAAATTGACACCGATCGTATTGACGCCACCAAACCGTTTGGGGCCGTACGAAAAGTGATGGCATTTCAGTCGCCCGCCTCTCTCCAGCTGACATTTCAAGTGACGTCGGACGTCGTGCAGGCAGAAACCGTTAACGATCCGACATCCAACGATATTCACATCTCGCTCCGGACTCTTTCCACAGCGGAAAAAGAAGCGTTGAACAAAAAGAAAGAAGACTCCGGAAATATTGTGAATTTCCTCGTTAGCGATGCTACCAACATAAGTTTCAAGGAAGGAGCATTTGATGTAGTAATTTCATTTGAGACAATAGAACATTTAATGAAGTAC
>RPQN01000239.1 GCA_003819715.1 Ignavibacteriota bacterium
GCCTATTCAAGCAGGAGACGGAAAGACGGCAGTTGCCATATTTGTCGACGGGTTAGAACTCAAGTTTGTTCGCCTCTCTTCAAAGGGAAACAAAGTAACGCTCCGGGATTTTAAAACGGTCGCGATGGTGCACAAGTTTGAAGAAAAGCAGACCGCCCCGACTGAGAATGAAGCAGCATCGTTCGGAGACCTTTCCGCAGGAGATGCATTCGCATCGGCTGGAGCATTAGAATCACCATCAGAAGAATCCAGCACGAATGCATCGGTCTTACTTGGATTATTAAATGAAGTTGGTGCTCCCAATAAATATACACTCTCGTATGCAATTTCCGAACCTGCCGTAACGTATCAGGAGTTTGAAGGAAATTTTGGATTGAAAGGCGAGAAGCTCAAAAAGAAACTCTCACAAGAGCTTGCCTTGATGCGCGCTACCGCTCCAGCCTTGGATGCAATTGATATTATTCCATCTGCATCCGGAGGCCTTCTTGCCCTTATCCGGGAAGATGGACTGCATGTCTATGAGCTTCTTTCTGAAACCAAACCATTTATGGGCGGCCATGTCCCACTTATCAAGCTGATGGATAGCGCGGATATTGCTTTAATGGAGATGGTGCGGACACAGTATGAACCTCAGGAAGAAGAAGTATCGGTCTTGGTCTATGTCGGGCATGATTTTAGCCGTCTCGTTTTTATGCAGGGCGAACACTATCTTCACTTTGCTCCCATCATCAGCGAAGGATACGAATCGCCGAATATCGAGAACACCATCTACAGCCGTATCCTCCTTGAGCAGGACAATATCGCCCTCACACGGATTGACAGAATTCTTCTCTCCGGTGAGAGCCACAAAGTGAATTTGTTGGATACGCTCGCGCCACAATTTTCGAGTGCCCTGGTGGAATATATGAAGGCGCCGACGCTTGATCTTGGAGAATTTGAAGAATCGATTGGTGAGGCGGTCTCTGAATATGTGGTACCGATTATGACCGCGTGGCGGTCTCTCCAGCCCAAGCAACCCGGCTTTTATGATATTAACCTTATCCCGCATTTTATTTTGGAAGGTCAGCGGACACTGGCACTTGCATGGCATGGAATTTTAATAGCGTTGCTGGTCAGTCTCACGATACCATTCTTTATCTTATCGTTTACGGACCGTCAGGCTGATATCCGGCGTTTAGCGGGCGAGCTTGCACAGAAGAAACAGAAACTGACCGAATTAGATATTTTCCGGCAGCGTCGTGATGCGCTCACATCAGATATCAGCCGGTATCAAAATGCAACGAGTATTTACGATTCTGTTGCACCGGGCAGTGACCGCTGGAGCCGCATCCTGCACTATCTCGCGAATAGTGTCGAGGATCTCAATTCGTTGTGGATCTACAGTTTGAAAGCGGATGATCGAGACCCTCGAAACATCTTAATTTCAGGCCGGTCCATTTACCGCACGCGTATCCCCCGAATAGCGAGCATATTCGAAAAGGCGACGTTGCGGGAAGTACGCACCATCACAATACGGAAAAAGATATTATACGAATTTGATATCGTGATCGAACGGGTGGACAAGTTTGATATTCCCGAACCCAACTATACCGGCAACTAACTAAGGGGACGAGAGAACAGTGACTTATAAAGTTAGAAATACACTTGCCCTTGCTGTCGTTTGGCTAGTTATCACGCTTATTGGAGTATTTTTATGGGCGATCTGGCAGCCGCGGCAGATCAATAAAATCAATAAAGAAACGCAAGCCATTAATAAACAATTAGAGGATTTGCCGGGGTTGACCGATGATGTTCAGCGTCTCACTGCTCAATATCAGGATATCAAGCGGCGGTATGATTCCCGCAGCAAGGAAATTCCTCAATTTGATATTTCCTCTCAGACATACGGCTATATGAGCCAGGGAATCGATGAAGCGGGATTTTTAAAATTTGACATGAAATTTGGCGGAACGAATGAAAAAGCAAGCTGGGGATATAATGCCTATCGATTGACACTAGGTGAAGCGCAATTCGAAAACCTGTTTAAGTTTGTATATTATTTGGAAAATGGGCGACGGTTGTATAAGATCTCGTCCATGCGCCTTGAATATAAAGAGCAAGTTGATCCGGAAACAAAAGAGCTTACGAATTGGATCGTATTTGACATGGAAATTCATGCGTATTTTGTCCGCAATGTTCCGGAACTCGGTACATCGTTAGCGGCCCAGACACTGACGATGATTCCGTCGCCCTATGATCCGTTCCACACCATCATCTCGCAAACACTGGCGTCAGAGCCTCCCGAGGGTGAAATTAATGCGGATAATCTGTTAGTGAAAGCGGTTCTTCCGGGGAAGGCATTTGTTCTTGCAAATAACACTCTGATGGTCCTGCATCTTGGTGATAAAGTATGGCGTGGATCGGTGTCGCGTATCAATCCGATGGAGAGCGCTGTCGAATTTATCCTGGATGAAGGCGGAGTTGTTAGAAAATTGACAAAGAAAATTTTGTTTGCTAAAAAATAGAAAACGAGGGAACCATGAGGATACGGTCTATATGTATAATGCTCTTGATGATTGCCATGATCGCAGCATTGGCATCAGCGCAAACAGAACAATCGATTCAACGGGCGGCAAAAGGACGGGTGAGCGCCGGCCAGGATGAGGTCGTCTCTTTTAACGCCGATGTTCCGTACTCGAAGGCCATCCAATCGCTTGGGGAATTAAGCAAGAAATTAGATGGGAAATTATTAATTGACCGGTCTCCCCTTCAAGTGAAAGACAAGGTGATCGGTATTAATATTGAATCGATGTATTGGAAGGATGCGCTTGAACTGATCCTCCGGAGCAATCAATTATGGTACAACGAATATCCGGAATATACCGAAATTGTTTCCTTTGAAGACGTCGGGAAACAAGCCGGCGATATGACGCAGAAATCAACAACCTCCAAGGAGACGTCGCAAGCACCGGCCATATTGCCGGGCCAGAGTGCGGCCGCAGTTCCGGCGGTTGTCGATTCCAGCGAGTACTATTCCAAGGTCCGTGAAATCTCCATTTCGAGTATCTTCTTTGATATGAACAAGACGAAGCTGGCGGAAAGCGGGATGAGCCTGTCGATTTTCCGGGGGAAAGACCTCAACCTCTTTGCAAATATCACCGGTGCAAGCAAGGTGACCAAACAGGCGTTTTTCGCGTCCGTCCAGCCGACCGGTCCGAATCTTGCGGTCTCACTCGATGCAGCGATCAGCATGTTTGAGAGCGAACAACTTGGTGAAGTCCTTGCGCGGCCGCAGATCACCGTACGGTCCGGCTCCAGTTCATTCTTTCAGGTTGGACAGGATTTTTCCGTTTTAGAAAAAGATTTCTCCGGCAACACCATCCAAAAGTTTTATCCGACAGGAACCATCCTGACGGTCAAACCGAAAATCTACAAAGTCGGGGATATGGAGTTTATCGACATCCAATACAAGGTGGAAAAGAGCACATTCACCTCCAGCACCGTCACAACGGTCATCAATAAAACAGCAACACAAGGTTCTCTGACTCTGCTCAATGGAGAGGAAGGAAGCGTGGGCGGGATGTATTCTAATGAAGAAACAACCGTTCGGGAAGGTGTGCCGTTATTGAAAGATCTACCGTGGTGGGTTTTCGGATTGCGGTATCTTTTCGGTTTTGACTCAAAACAGCTCGTACGTCGCGAACTGGTGGTTCTCATGAGGGCAGAAATTCTTCCATCACTGGAAGAACGTGCGGCAAAAAAGCCCGGCGAAAAAGATCTCATTAAAGATGTACGACAGGAAATGCAGAAGGATATTAATCGTCGAACAGGAAAATAATATTAATTTTATTTGAAGCAGGGGTTTTCCCTGAGGAGTAGGGTATGAATTTGCGTGCCTATTTATTATTCAGTGGAGCGGCATTTCTTTTGTTCATCGCGGGATGTCAGCAAAATCCAACTGAGCCGACTTCCACGAAAGCCTCTACGATCAGTGGAAGCGTTCTTGATGAAACAAACAATCCGCTTGCGTTTGCCCGCGTTGTCGATATCGGAAAGCTTGCATATTTCGATACATCAAAATCGGATGGGACGTACAGAATAAACCTGGAGTTGTCCGATAACTACGTGACATCTCTTTATGCGGTTCTGTCCGGATATGCCTCTGATACTCAACACGTCAGTCTTGCACCGGGTGACAATCTCACCAGCGTGAATTTCCATATGAAGCTGACCGATTCCAGTAAGGTCGTCGGCGGCAAATCAGGACGGGCGTCAAGCATTGGATTGTTCAGCCAGACATCGAAATCCATATTGCTGAAGGGGGGAATTACCCCATCCAGCACCATTACATTTTTAGTCGTCGATTCTTTGAACAGGCCGGTCACCGGTGCCAATAGCTGCTGGGTAAAATTTTCGATCAGTGTCAGCCATCCCAGCGGGGAAACACTCAAACCGGATTCGGTAAAAACCGACCCGTTAACGGGGCTCGCATCAACGACGGTGTTCAGCGGAACCAAGCCGAATGCCATCCTTCTGACGGCTCAAGTGGTCGATCCGAACCGCACTATTGTTGCGACAACCGGTCTGACCGAAGGTACCGGATTGGCCGACGGCAATCATGTCTCCATCTCTGCTACAAAATTCAACCTCGCCGGGCGGGTCCTTGATGGATTATCGACGACGATCACGTTGACCGCCCAGGATCAATTCGGGAATCCTGTCGCGGATGGCACGCCGGTGAGTTTCGTGACCAATGGCGGCGGCATTATTAAGGATGCCTTTACCAAGGACGGTGCTGCAACGGCCAAATTAATGACCGGAGGCGGCAGCCCGCCGATCGGCGGTACGGTCACGGTCACCGCTGAAATAAAAGGAGATACATCTGTGCGCAAGTCGGACAGTTCCATCGTCCGGAATATTCATATTTTGTTTTCGGGACATACGATGGTCGCCCGCGCTTCCAATTCCGTAAATTTTGAAATCCCGGATGGAGATGCAAACTTCTTCGATTTTACGGTCTCCGATGATTACGGGAACCCATTGGCCGAAGGATCTTCCATTACGGTAACGTTTGATTCATTCAACGATGCCTTGAAGGGGACAGTGCAGCTCAAGGGTAATAATGTTAATACCCTGCCCGATACCAGGGATACGAATTGGACACATTTCCGGGTTTGGGTCGTTGATAAGAAGAAAGACAGCCTCTCTGGTATCATCACGTTTAGACTCACCATTAAAAGTCCGAATGACAATATTGATGAGGATTGGTTTACAGGATACATGCGCGGTGCGACAGCGAGTACAGGATTTTATGGTGTACCGGCAAGCATCTCCCTTGCAGATTCTTCAAGCCGGAAATTATATTTAGCAGAGACCCAATTGCCGGATACCAGTACGCAGGTAACGTTTATTGTCGCGGACGGCAATCGAAATCCCATTTCCACTGCAAGGAAAGCAGTAGTCAATTTCTCATTGAAGCAGGCTCCAAGCGGCACCCATCTCTCGACACTTCAGGATTCCACGGGGCCTGGCGGCGCCGTGACGGTAACGCTGAGTGCCGGCAACGTACCCGGTGTGGCCCAGGTTGAAGCGCGGACCACCGACGGATTGGGAAATTTCTTTTCTGCGTTATCACCCGCATTTGAAGTGGCGCATGGGCTGCCGGATTCGAACCAGATCCTGATGACGCTCAACAAAAATATGTTTAACAGCTGGGGAAACCCGGTCGGTACGATCTCGGTGAACCTCGTGGATGAATTTGGATATTTTCCGGCGCCCCAGGATGTCATCTTTAGTACATCGGGCGGCGGTATTACACCACCCAGCTCACGTCTCGATGGTTTTGGCAGAGCGTCAGCGACTCTTTATGGCGGTAAGATGCCGATTGATCCGGTCATAGGATTTGGCAACGTGTCGGTCTTTGTGAAGGTGCATGGAGGAACGGTGGTGCAGCGCAAAATTCCATTCCTGTTCTCCGGGACACCGATCATTTCCGCACACAATGTCCCAACAGATTCCA
>RPQN01000240.1 GCA_003819715.1 Ignavibacteriota bacterium
AATTTATTTTTTCCGCATATTCCGTTTGCACCTGGTCAACGGTCAGATGCGGTTCGGCGGGGTTGGACGGACTGCAATCGGTAAATTTTCCAAAAATTAATCCTGCGAGCCGGTTCAAAATTCCGGCATTGAACAGCTGTGCGAACATTCGGTCTATGCGATGCGGCGCTTCATCTACATCCTCCAGAAAAAGAATCGATTTCCGGGTTTGCGGCAGAAACTGTGTCCCTGCGAGACATGTCAGTAACGAAAGATTTCCGCCCAGCAACCGACCATGGGATGTTCCGTGTTTTAAAATTTTCAATGGTTCGTCCGCGGGATTCTTCAGGACGCCGATTTTTTTTGTCGATTTCAATAACCGCCAGAAATTTTCTTCGGTATACGGATCCAGATCCTTCCATAAATCCGTGCCGGTCATGGGACCGGAAAAAGAGACTAATCCAATTTTACGAAAGACTGCCAGTTGCAGCGCGGTGATGTCGCTGTATCCGACTATTATTTTTGGATTTTGTTTGAGTGACCGGTAATCAATCTTCCCGAGAATACGCGATGTGCCGTATCCGCCGCGGATCGCAAAGATCGCTTTCACCGTGGTATCGCGCACCATGGCATTAAAGTCCGCAGCCCGCATCTCATCGGTTCCGGCAAGATACCCATGCTTTTTGTGAATATATTCCCCGAACTTGACTCGATAACCGAGCTGCTCAAGATAGGCAGCCCCTTTCTCTATTTTTTCTTCCGGTGAAGGAGAACTTGCAGGCGCAATAAGCCCGATGACGTTCCCTTTTCGCAGTTTCGGCGGTTTCATGATGTCCATAGATTCTCGAATATAGATTGAGGTTTGTTCTGTTATAGAACCCGTGGTGCACTCACCAGCAATTTAGGAAGAAAGAGGAAGAAATCAATAAAGAATCCGGCGTTCACCGACTTTTAAGGCGATAATCCGGCTGGATAATCCTTCGTTTGCGGCGGCCGCGAGAAGCAGATCAAGCGGTCCTTCAGGATTTGCCGCCGATCCAAAAAGCAGTGTGCCAAAATGGATGGGCAGCATGGCGGCAGCGCCGACATCTTTCATTATCGCCAGCGCTCCCATCGGGCTGACGTGGACATACGAACCGTTCCCGACGCTTGAACTTGGAGCAATGGGAATAATGGCGAGATTGATTTTAAAACGGCGGCCGATCTCTTTAAAAAATTCCGGATTATATCCGGTGTCTCCCGCAAAGAATACGGTGATGCCGCGGTACTCAATAACATATCCCGTGTATCCAATGTCCCCCAGCCAATTGCGGTCTATCCCGTACCGCCCTGTAAAGTGCTGTGCCGGAACTGCGGTGATGCGGACATTGTCATACTCGAAGGTCTCCCATGGTTTCAATTCTTCTGCTTGAGCGAATCCAAAATCCGGGACGAATCGTTCGATGCCGTACGGAAAAACAAGAATTCCTTTTTTGGGCAGGGCATCGAGGCTGCCGTAATTCAGATGATCAAAATGCATATGGGAGATGAATGTGCCGTCGACTTTTGCCAGAAGAGACGGATCGAGTCCGGCTTTCACTTGCCGTTTGACAACCATTCCAATGGTATTGGAAAAGAGGGGATCGGTCAAAAAGATCTTGTCATGAATTTGAATCAGTGCCGTCGCGTGCCCAACCCAGGCAACGCTCAATTTCACATGGTCCAGCACCGGGGTCGTTATCATTTGAGGAGCAGCAGGGATGGGTTCGCCCATGGTGGTGACCGACTGCCAGAGAGTGCGCTGGATATACGAATTGCATCCGCACATCACAAGCGGTATGAGCATCATGATGATTTTATTAAACCGAAATTTCATGGAAGAAAGATACGGAAATCCGGCGATGCTATCCAACCGTTGACCGTTTATTGAGCAAGAGGAACATGTGTCGTTTTTTTGCCATCGAGTTCTGGATTACAAGGACGATTGCACCTATCGGAGAATGAGTCTTGTCCGGCAACCCGTTGAATGTGTTGGTTAGCTCTTCAAGTTGTTTAATGTTGATTTCAACTTATTTGCCGAGACACGGAATCCTTCCTGTTCTTCCTCATTCATCGGCAGGGTCAGGATTTCTTCGACACCGTTCTCTCCAACAATCGAAGGAAGGCTGAGACAAATATCGTTGACGCCGTATTGTCCGGTCATGAGCGTGGAGATGGAGAGCACCGAACGGTAATTGCCAAGAATGGATTCGACAATTGAGAGCAATCCGAGTCCGATCGCATAGTAGCTCGCGCCTTTTCGTTTGATGATTTCATATGCCGCATCTCTTACGCTGACAAAGAGTTTGTTCATTTCCTGTTGGTCGTATTGTTTGTTCTTCAAAGGGGCAAATTCCTGCAGCCGCACACCGCCGATGTTTGCCATACTCCACAACGGAATTTCACTGTCGCCGTGTTCGCCGACGATAAACGAATGAACGCTCCGCGTATCGACTTCATAAAATTGTCCGAGCAGGAACCGGAAGCGGGAGGTATCCAGAATAGTGCCGGAGCCGATCACCTGTGCCGGGGATAACCCGGATTCTTTCAATGAAATATATGTCAGGATATCCACCGGATTGGTCGTAATGAGAATGATGCCTCCCGGATTATTCCTGACGATCTCGGGAATAATGGAACGGAAGATCGCGGCATTGCGGGCAAGGAGGTCCAGCCGCGATTCTCCGGGTTTTTGGGAAGCGCCCGCGGTCACCACCACCACTTTTGCTCCGTTGAGGTCGGAATAATTGCCGGCGGTAATTTTCATCGGTTTGGTAAAGGAAAGCCCATGATTCAGGTCCATCATTTCACCGACGGCTTTTTCCGCGTTCGCGTCGATGAGCACCAGCTCCGAAGCAATTCCGCGCTGCATGAGCGCATACGCAAACGACGAACCGACAAAACCGGTACCTACCAGACCTACTTTTTGTGCACGATTATTTTCCGCCATGATATGAAATCCCCGAATTTTCTCTTTTAAACAGTGCGAGAGGTGTTTCTCTTCTCTTCTCAACGAGAGAAAAAACAGGATCGTTCCAATTTGGAATAATGGGTTGCGGCGGTTCGTTGCATCGTGAGCGATTTCTTTGTACATTTCCTGCGGTTGCTGAACAAGATTGCTGCCGAGCCGCCCGCATGTTCATTCATGAATTTGTCGCGTGGCTCGATCCGTTTTTAAGGGAAATTCGAGGAACAGATGAAGTCTTTTCTTCGTCTGTATAAGGTTAAGAATTTGTCAATTAAGCTGGAGGAACAAGGCGTGGATATCAAAACCATCAACGAAATGATTCAGCGCGAAAGCGCATTTGTCGAATCGCTGACTTCGGAAGTCGGGAAAGTTATCGTCGGTCAAAAACATATGGTTGACCGGCTGCTCATCGGGCTGCTGTGCAACGGGCATGTACTGCTGGAAGGAGTGCCCGGACTGGCAAAAACGCTTGCCATTAAAACACTGGCAGCGGCGATCAACGCAAAATTTCAGCGTGTGCAGTTTACGCCGGATTTGCTTCCTGCCGACCTTATCGGCACGATGATTTACAACCAGAAGGACGGCAAATTCTTTACGCGCAAAGGACCGATCTTTGCCAACTTTATTCTTGCTGATGAAATTAACCGCGCCCCCGCGAAAGTACAGAGCGCACTGCTCGAAGCCATGCAGGAGCGTCAAATAACCATCAGCGAAGAGACCTATAAACTCGAAGAACCCTTTCTTGTGCTCGCGACTCAAAATCCTATTGAACAGGAAGGGACCTACCCGCTTCCCGAAGCCCAGGTCGACCGGTTTATGCTCAAGGTGAAAATCGGCTATCCGACGCGCGAGGAGGAATTAACCATCATGCGGCAGAATATTCTCGGCAACGAGAAAGCGGTGAAGCATATCGTCTCCACCAAGGATATTCTCTCCGCGCGCGATGTGGTCAAACAGGTGTATATGGATGAAAAAATCGAACGCTACATTCTGGACATTGTCTTTGCAACCCGCGAACCGAAGAATTACAAATTGGATAAACTCGCTCCGTTGATCAGTTACGGCGCATCGCCGCGTGCGTCCATTAATTTAGCGCTTGCTTCAAAAGCGCATGCGTTTATCAAACGGCGCGGCTATGTAATCCCGGAAGATGTGCGCGCGATCTGTCCCGATGTCATGCGCCATCGCGTTGCGGTCACGTACGAAGCCGAGGCGGAGGAAATTACGCCGGAACAGGTCGTGATGGAAATATTGAACCATGTGGAAGTTCCATAATCCATGGTGGTGTTCCATGGACTGGTGGTATCGCTGGAAGATGACAGAGAGATTTGATACAAAACAACGGAATATTGAACACGGATAGCGGAATGCTGCTCTTTCAATGGAAACAAAAGAGTTACTAAAAAAAGTTCGACAGCTGGAAATTCGTACACGGGGACTGGTGAACCAGGTCTTCTCCGGAGAGTACCATTCCGTTTTTAAGGGCCGCGGGATGGAATTTTCAGAGGTACGGGAGTACCAGTACGGCGATGATATGCGGATGATCGACTGGAACGTGACCGCACGGTTCAACCATCCCTTCGTCAAGATCTTTGAAGAAGAACGTGAACTGACGGTGATGCTCGTCGTCGATATGAGCGGTTCGCAGTACTTCGGCTCGCAATCCGCGTTAAAGCGTGACGCCGCGCTGGAGCTGAGCGCCATCCTCGCTTTTTCAGCAATGAAAAATAACGACAAGGTCGGGCTGATTCTCTTTACCGACCGGATTGAAAAATTTGTACCGCCTCGCAAAGGCCGCGGGCATGCACTGCGCATTGTCCGGGAGCTGCTATCATTTGAACCCGCGCGCCCGTCCACGAGCATCAAAACGGCGCTGGAATACCTGAACCATGTCCAGAAAAAAAGGAGCATCGTTTTCGTCCTTTCCGATTTCATAGACAGCAATTATGAAGCGGCACTGCGCATTGCCGGAAAACGGCACGACCTTATCGGTGTCGTGCTCGAGGACCCGCGCGAAAATGAACTGCCCAATATCGGACTCATTCATTTACGGGATGCCGAGTCGGGTGCACGCAGAATGGTCAATACGTCCGATGCCCAGGTTCGATTTCTCTATAAACAGTTCGGTGAACGCGCGCGGGACGCACGGAAGTCTCTTTTCCTGAAATCCCGATTGGACGATGTGGTGATCCGGCTCGATCAACCGTATATCAAACCATTGGCAGACTTTTTCAAATTAAGGGAACGAAGAAGGTGATGGGACGTACGGCATTCATTCTTTTCCTTTTTCTGACAGGTTCGATGTGCGCACAGGATGTCCGCCTGACCGCAAAAACCGAAGTGGATACATTCCGCCTGGGCAGCTGGATCGATGTGCATGTGGAAGGCACGTCCCCGGCGGCACTCGATACCATCGGACCCGTCGTGAAAGACAGTCTCGGTCTGCTGGAAGTCGTCACCGTAGAACGAAACGGGATAGAACCGAAATGGCTGATCCGATTAACGACCATCGATTCCGGAAAAGTCTATCTCCCGCCTATCGCGTTTGATTATACCATCAAAGGGGATACCGCCCGGCACAGGGCGTATACGAATTCATTGATGTTGAATATCGCCGGCATGGCCATTGATCCGAAAGGCGATATTAAAGATATAAAACCGCCGTTGAATGCGCCCTGGCTGTTTGAGGATTATCTCCCGTATCTGATTGCGTTGGCGGTTGCCGCACTCCTTGCCGGCGGATTTTATTATTACTGGCGGAAGAAAAAACAAAGAGCAGAGCTGCTTGCGGAGATCAAGGTTATTATTCCCCCGCATCGCGAAGCCCTTACCGCACTCCGGCTCCTGGAAGAAAAAAAACTCTGGCAGCAGGGATTGGTGAAACCGTACTATTCGGAAGTAACGGAAATCATCCGGCACTTCTTTGAACGACGGTGGGGAATTATTGCGCTTGAATTGACGACAGATGAAATTCTTATGCAGATGAAACACGTGCCGGATGCATTGA
>RPQN01000241.1 GCA_003819715.1 Ignavibacteriota bacterium
AGCGAGACTTGAACTCGCATGCCCTTTCGGGCGCCACCCCCTCAAGATGGTGTGTCTGCCAGTTCCACCATCCGGGCAAAGAAATGTGAGCGTGGGTGGGCTCGAACCACCGACCCTCTGCTTAAAAGGCAGATGCTCTACCCCTGAGCTACACGCTCGCACATTCCCAATCTTACTCGCATCCTGCAAGCATGTTCTGCTTGACCGAACATTCTAATATACAAAAAGAGGCTTCGAAATTCAACGAGAATTTTCTGATTGTGCTTCCACCGGCGGTATAGTATTTTCGTCTCCCGCGCGTTTACGAAAGAGAATGCCAACCGGAATGACCACACAATATCCGAATACCAATAAGATCGGCGCAACGACAAGCGGCATCGTTCCATTCCAAGGGTCTTGCGACAGTGCAACATATCCCAGGATAATGCAGAGTATTCCTGCAGCGAGTATTTGATAATTTATTTTCGTTAACGGGAGGCCTCCACTTATATTCTTCTGTTTTACCGCACTTCGTTTTTCAATTCGCGCCATTGTTTTCTCCAAAATGACTATGAAAAAACCCGACTGGGGAGTACGCCGGGCCTGAATTTAATTAATATCATTGCCGTTGGAAAGACCATTATTCTTTGTTGAAAAGTAATTTAAGGCATTTCTTTTCAATGTCAAGATCCTCTCAGCTTATTACTGATGCCTCGAGACGTTCAGTTTTCCCTCGGAGAGACGGAGTACCCGGTGGGCTCGCCTGGTCAGATCGAAATTGTGCGTCGCCACAACAAAGGTCATTCCAAACTCTTCGGACAAATGCACCAGCAAGCGGTGAAGGCTCAATCCATTTTCTTCGTCGAGATTTCCCGACGGCTCATCAGCAAGGACCAGTTTGGGGTTGTTCATCAGTGCGCGGGCAACCGCAACCCGCTGCTGTTCCCCGCCGGAGAGTTCGTTCGGTTTATGGCGGGCCCGATCTGCAAGGCCGACCTGCTCCAGCAGTATTTGTGCACGCGGAGTTGCTTCCTTGACCGTTTTCCCTGCAATGAGCGCCGGCATACAGACATTTTCCAGCGCGGAAAATTCCGGAAGAAGATGATGAAATTGAAATATAAAACCAAGCGAACGGTTTCTAAAAAGAGCCAGTTGTTCTTCCGTATGAGCAAAAACATTCTGCTCTCCGAGTTTCACGATCCCATCCGTCGGACGATCCAGGCCGCCTAAAATATGGAGCAGGGTGCTCTTGCCCGAACCGGACGGTCCAACAATTACGACAAATTCTCCATGTCGGATTTCTATATCAACACCCTTCAGAACCTGAAGGGCCTGATTCTTTCCCATTGGATATTCTTTCCAGATATTCTCTCCAATAAGAAGAGTGGAACGGCGTGTCATTCCCATCGTATGGCCTTCACTGGATCGAGATTCGCCGCCCGTTTTGCAGGGAGACGTGATGCGAGAGAACACAATCCTATTGCTGCAACACCGATATACACCAGATCCCCGAAATGTACTTCCACCGGCATCGCGGGTATAATATAGATTGTGGTATCAAGTGCGACTAAATGATATCGTTCCTGGAGATAGACGATAAACAATCCGATGATTGAACCTGCTATTGTACCAACAATTCCCACGAATAATCCCTGCAGCCCGAATATTTTCTTCAGGCTTTTATTCGTCGCACCCATCGATTTTAATATTCCAATATCCCGCCTTTTTTCTATCACCGTCATCGCTAACGAACCCAGAAGATTGAACGAGGCAACTGCAATAATCAGACAGAGTACAATATACGCACACCACCGTTCAATTTGCATCACGGTAAAAAGCTCACGATGGAGATCGTACCATGTTAAATATCGGAATTCTTTCCCAAACTTTTCCATCAATTGATTTCTTCCCTCATCTGCATGATCTATCGATTGGAAACGTATATCGATGCCATCAATGCGCCCTGCCCGATCGAAGAGTGATTGGGCACCGGCAAGGTTGGTAAAGGCATAGTAACCGTCATAGTCCTTATTATTTGATTCGTAAATACCCACCACGCGAAATCGGCGAATGATGGGCAGCGCAAGCTGCATCGTTGCCAGTTCAGCGCTCGATGGACTCACGATAGAAAGTGTATCGCCAATAACCGCACCCAGCCTGTCTGCAAGAATGAGCCCCAAAATAATACCACTTCTATGGTGATCATCCAAATTTGCTGAACCAAGGACCAGCTTTTCTGAAAGTCCTGAAACCAGCGGAATTTTGTCCGTTTCCAGGCCTCTGATATTGACTACTCGATTTACATTTCGTGAAACGATGAGTGCCTTCCCTCCGACAAATGGCGAACATGCCTTCACATTTGGCAGATGAGAGATATACTCAAGCATGGGACGGTACCCTGAAGAATCAATTGGCACCGTACTTTCCATCCGGAGATGCGGGTCAAAGTTAATGAGAATCGACGATACGAGGCTTCCAAATCCATTAAACACCGATAATACCACCACGAGTGCAGCGACACCAATGGTCACTCCGAGTATGGAAATCGTGGATATAATTGAGACAAATTTTACATTCTTTTTGCTCAATAAGTACCGGCGCGCTATGAGTTGTTCGTATCCCATTACGAAAACCGAATAAGCTTAATCGGATCCATTTTTGCTGCAAGCCTCGAGGGAAGCCATGACGCAAGAAAGCTCATCCCCAATGCGGCGGCGCTCACGAGAATAAAATTGATAATCGAAAGTTCAATGGGCACATGGGTCATAAAATAAATTCCCGACGGTAAAGGAAAGAACCGATACCGGAGTTCCAGCCAGCAGACGACGAGGGCAAGAAAGTTGCCCAGGGTGGTCCCCACGATCCCGATAAGAAATCCCTGCTTCAAAAAAACGCGCACGATGGTTTTGCGCTGCATCCCCATGGTCATGAGCGTCCCAATCTCACGCGACTTGCCCAGGATCATCATTAATAATGTACCGATAATATTGACGGTTGCGACGATAATGATGAGCGCCAATATAATCAGAACCGGGATGCGCTGAAGATCAACCCAGGCAAATAAATTCCTGTACTGTTGGAACATGGTCCGGGCATAATACGGATAGCCCAGGTATTCAGGAATTTGCTGCGCGAGAGATGACAGGCTGTCGGTATTCGAAACCAGGATATCGAATCCTGAGACTGTTTTTCCAACCTGACAAAGACGCTGGGCATTTCTCAAATTTACATAGATGACGCTTCCGTCATAATCTGCCATCCCTGTTTCATAAATACCGCTGATCTCAAACTGCATGATCCGCGTATTAGCAAGGGAGAGCGATGATCCGCCCAGTGCATACATGAGTACGCGATCATTCAGGCGCACGTTTAATTTTTCCGCCAGCCGCCTTCCCAGAATGACTCTCTGGGCTCCGGTTTCGCGCTCTTCAAGATCGTAGACGCCTTCCACCAGCCTCCGTTTCGCCGCAGAGATATCATTCGCCGGATCCACTCCTTTAATCAATACCCCATCGATATCGGACTTCGAGCGGATCATTCCTTCACGGGAGAGGTACGGCGCCATCTCCAGCACATCCGGGAAGCGTCCAATCACTTTTTGAATCGTCAATGCGGGATCCGGCAATAAATCGTTCTCGAAAGCGAACAATTGCATATGCGCGGTAAAACTGACGACATTCTCTTTTATCGTCCTTTCAAACCCTCCGAGAATGGCGAGGGTAATATCCAAACTGGCAACGCCCAGCGTCACACCAATGATCGCGATAAACGTAATAAATGAAACAAAACCCCTGTTGTGTCTTGACGTTAAATGCCGGACTGCGATAAAATCTGTGACATCTAATTTTTTTAACCGAAATTTCACTGAATCCTCGTCCTTACGACTTCATGGAAGACACGAGAAGATAACTTTTGATGAATTCATCAATTTCGCCATCCATCACCGCCTGCACATCCCCATTTTCAGTCCCCGTTCTGTGATCCTTGACGAGTTGGTACGGTTGAAAGGTATAGGAACGGATCTGGCTTCCCCATTCAATTCTTTTCTTGGTGCTTTCAATTGCGCTCAGGCGCGCTTCTTCCTCTTCGCGGCGAATTTGATAAAGGCGGGATTTCAACATTTTCATGGCGCGTTCGCGATTCTGAAATTGAGAACGTTCTTCCTGACACGCAACAATGACACCGGAAGGAATATGGGTGATCCGTACCGTGGTTTCGACTTTATTGACGTTCTGACCTCCCTTGCCGCCAGAACGATAGGTATCAATTTTTAAATCCGCCGGATTAATTTCAATTTCGACATCGTCTTCAATCTCAGGATAGACAAAGACAGAGGAAAACGAGGTGTGTCTTCGTGCATTTGCATCAAACGGTGATATCCGTACCAGCCGATGGACACCAATCTCTGCCTTCAAATATCCGTACGCATACTTTCCAACGATTTCTATCGTTGCGCTTTTTATTCCGGCGCCCTCGCCTTCCAGCATATCGGCCAGGAATATTTTTAATCCGTGACGTTCGCACCACCGGGAATACATGCGCAGGAGCATTTCTGCCCAATCCTGTGCCTCTGTACCGCCTGCCCCGGAATGAATAGTTAAAAAGGCATTTTTCTCGTCATCAGGACCGCTCAGCATATTTTTCAACTCGAGATTTTCTGTCCCGATGCGAAGCTTTTCTATATCTCTCTTTGCCTCCGCTTCGTAACTTGTTTCCTGAGCTTCTTCGGCGATCTCGACTAATGATTTCGTATCCTGGGAAAGTCTATCGAGCGCCGTCCATGCATCCAGCCATTCCTTGCGTTCATTCATTTGCTGGATGACCTTCTGAGCGGCAACATTATCATTCCAAAATCCGTCCGTTGTCGTCCGCGCCTGATATTCCTTTAACTCCTGTTCTTTTTTATCGAGGTCAAAGATACCCCCGAAGAGCGTCAATTCGTTTTCTGAGTTCTTCCAATTGTGTTCGTAAATCGACAAAGCTCAAATCACACGCTCCTTCTGTCTGAAGATCCGTCCATGCTGGTTTCTTATCACATCGGGAGACTTCATGTTCTTGGTTAAACGATTATCGGGTATTGATGTTCCCGCCGCCTGAATGGCTTTCTTGGCGGTATTGATCTCTTTTCCCGGTGCTCTGGTTACTTAATCCGGATATGCAGTTCGTCTAATTGCTTCTGATCGACATTCGACGGCGCTTCATCCATCAACGACATGCCGCTCGCTGTTTTCGGAAAAGCAATCACATCGCGAATCGACCTGCTTCCGGTCATCAGCATGATCATCCGATCGAGTCCAAATGCAATTCCGCCATGCGGCGGTGCGCCATATTTAAATGCATCCAATAAAAATCCGAATTTCATATGCGCCTCTTCCGGTGCGATGCCCATGAGACTGAACATCTTACTTTGCACTTCTTGCGTATGGATACGGATACTGCCGCCGGCAATCTCATTTCCATTGAGGACGAGGTCATAGGCGCGTGCACGCGCTTTCCCGGGATCGGTTTCCAGGAATGCGATATCCTCCGGTTTTGGCGCGGTAAACGGATGGTGCACTGCGACAAACCGCTTTTCTTCCTCACTGTACTCCAGCAGGGGAAAATCTGTCACCCAGAGAAAATTCCACTTCCCTTCAGGAACGAGATTCAAGCGTTGTGCCATCTCCAGGCGCAGCGTTCCGAGAATCGTCAATGCTTTCTGCCATGCGCCCGAGATTAATAAGACGAGATCTCCCGGTTTGGCCTCAAACTTCTTTGCGATCGCATTCGATTCATCCTGTGTTATAAATTTTCCTGCCGAACATTCCACCTTTTCCTCGGTCACCCGTAAATACACGAGACCTCCTGCACCGAGCGACTTGACATAATCGGTCAGAATATCCAGCTGGCTCCTGGTGTAGGATGCCAGGTTCGGGACATTTATGCCTCCAACTATTCCACCTTTTTTTACCGCGTCACTGAACACCCTGAAGCCTGACGCTGCGGCAATAT
>RPQN01000242.1 GCA_003819715.1 Ignavibacteriota bacterium
CCAATGATTGTTTCTCGGATTGGGCTTTTGACAGCCATTCCGGCGGACCATAATAGGCATCCACGTAATCGGCATCATGCTGACCGACCGCGAGCACGAGTTTTACATACGGCTCTGCAATATGGTTCATGGCACCTGCCAGTTCGGAAGAGGTCATTTCTGTTTTTCCTCCGACTGAATGACAGGGACCGTCCCCGATCGATACGCTCTCCCTTCGAGATATTTTGTAAAATGATCCGGCGTTGAGGGCGGCGCAATCTCAAAGATGATCAGCAGCGAATCCGGAGAAAGAGACGTATAGGATAATTGAAACCGCGGTCTCGCAGGCAATGGATCACTTGTGAAGGTAATGGATTTTCCATTTGTCGGCAGGGCGGTATGGTATTGAATGGTATGGCCTTCGTTGTCGAAGTACATTGCAGAAGTCGGTTTCCCGGGTTCTTGATAGACGACCATCAGATCGTTGTGAGAAAATGCAGCGTGAGTCTTCGTTGCCGGAAAGCCGGATTGATTCCGGCGGATGATCACATGATTCTGCAGATCCATTGAAAAAGTGAACGTTCCCGTCCCCTGGCCGGGATCACCGCTGCCTTCACCGGTCCATTCTCCTAAAAGGAATTGAAAGGAAGACCAATCCGGATGAGCTGGAGTTGGCTGTGCACTCACCTGCATGCAGCAGAGCGCTGAAGCTATAATCGCTATCCGGAGGCAGTCTGCGCATTGGTGTTGAATCCATGGAATACGGAATGGTATCGGTTTCATCGTGAAGGCGTTATTTTCTTCCGAGACAGTTGGAGTTTTTATTGTTATGCTTTTTATACAATGAACAATAGACCGCGATATCTTTTCTGCAGGCACCGACAGCGTCGGGCTGTGCAAATCCTGCATGCGGACAGGAAAAATCGCAGAACATGGGGAGATGCTCCTCTTTCTCTTCCCGGGTTGTCCTTTTTTCCGCCATGCTCTTATTCGTTGTCCACATGGGCAAGCTGCATGATAAAGAGCGGAGCCCTAGGCTCATTTGCAAAAAAGTCTTTTGTTTTACCCTGGCTTATGGCCCAGCGGTCAAGCCATGAAATTCCGCTTCCTCCGGTATAGGTATCTTTTGAGGAATAGGCGTGATCCTTGAGAGCTTCATCAAGTGAAATGAAACGATATTGGAGATCCTTCATCATGGTGCATAATATATTGAAATATTCTGAATTCAATCTATTGGAATGAATCAGCAGGATCTGTTTAATTTGCCGCCCAAACAGGCTGTCGGATTGCCTTTCGTAATATTGAAACTTTGCTTTCATATACTTTATATATTCCCGACCGACCTTCTTCATCAATGTGGTGTCATTGTTGTTCCTTGCGTTGTCGTACGCAGCGGAGAAAATCCATTCGGCATTATCAATCGTGACAGGAGCGATACGGTATCCATGGTCGATAAGAAACCGTGTAATTTCATTTTTTACTTCAAGACTTCTGCCCGTCATCAGAAACGGATGACGAAAATATCGAAGTGTCATCCCTCGTTCCGTCAGCAATTCTTTAATGGTTCGTTCACCTTGCAGTATGTCCTGTTCATAATCGGCCACCGGGACGGCATTTGCGCTTTTATGGGAATAGGTATGATTGCCGAGTTCAATGCCTGCATCGATCCATGTCTTGAGAATATTCACCCGCTCTGTATCCCTCCGGCCATGGAGTTCAAGTTTGTTTTCATTGACGAAAGCGATGCCGGGGATGCCTTCAGACCGAATCTTGAAAACAAGGCTGCCCACGATTGATTTCATCTCTTCATTTGATACATGGCGCGCAATATTTAATGGGAGGTCGTCCACCGTGACGGATACCTGTTTTGCGGGGCCGGGTAAATCCTGAATTTGCGAAATACTCTTGTCGCTCAAGAGCAGGAGGAGAAGGAAGAGGGAATGGACAGTCGTTTTCATGGAAGACCGGTGCTGTTTCTTAAAGCGAACTATTTTCTGACAGGGTATGAATTTTTGTGGTTGACATGACGAGGTGGCGTTACGGGAATTTTCTGATCGGTCTTCACCTCCGGTTCAATGCGCTTCTGTTGAGAGGGCGTGGGTATTCTCGATCCGATATCCATCATCGGTTTTAACTCTTTCAACCACACATCGCCCTTGTAATAGACGCGTTCCAGAAATAAACCCGAAGGCGGGGCGGTAAGTTTCGCGGGTTCATCCGACGGCGTATGGAGAAATTTTTTCACATCATTCAACGGCATTTTTCCCCGGCTCACCTCCGCCAGGACGCCGATAATCTGGCGGACCATTTTCCAGATAAAGTGGGATCCAACGATACGGATGAGAATGAGATCCCCCGATTGCTGGACATCGATAGAATTGATATGAACCTTTGTGGATTTTTCTTCTGGATCATCGGCTGTAAAGGACTGAAAATCCTGCAGGCCGATAAACAGTTCTGCCGTTTGACGCATTTTCGCCGGATCGAGCGGGTCTTTAATCCACCAGACAAACCGTTTGCCGAACGCGGTTCTCCGCCGCGAAATCTGGTATAAATAGCTGCGGGCCATGGCATCATGCCGGGCGTGAAATTCAGCGCCGGCCTTTTCGACTTCGATAATGTTGATATCGGCAGGGAGCTCATCGTTTAACTTCATCCGGATAATCTCCGGCGCGAGAACAGTTTTAATATCGAGGTGTGCGACCTGCTGCAGCGCATGGACGCCGGCATCGGTGCGGCCGGAGCCGTAGAACTCGAACCCATGGGTGCCGAATACCTTGCCTATTGCATTGTTGAATTCGCCCTGAACCGTCCGGGCGTTCTTTTGTACCTGCCAGCCGCTGAACCGCGTGCCTTCATATTCGATGATCAGTTTAAATCGTGCCATATTGTACAAGATACGGATTTCTTGGGCGGGATGCTCAGGAAACTCCGACTCACTTTTTAAATGAGTCGGAGTTCAACCCCCTCCGACATGAATTATTTTATCGCCGAATTTTTTGCGGATGCCGTCGACTATCTTCAGGATATTTTGTTTTTTCTTTTCGGTGGGGAAGAGGGACAAATCGATCTGATCTTCATCTTCGAAATTGGTCAGCCGGACTCCAATGAGCCGGATCGGGAGGCTGCGTGTATAGGCCGCGTGCAGCAGCAAACGCGCCGTCCTGGTCACGACGGCATCGTCGTTGGTGGGATCGATACTTTCCGCACGGGTGATGGTCTTAAAATCTGAATACCGGAGTTTTAATGTGACCGTGCGTGCTTTCCATCCCTGGCTCCGGAGCCGCTGGCAGACATCTTCCGCCAATTCAAATATAATTTCCTCCAGTTTATTCCGGTCGGCGATATCCTTGGCGAATGTCTCCTCGCGCGAGATGCTCTTGGCATCCCATTCTTCTCCGATGACATCGGAGCCCTTTCCGTTCGCGACGTTATAAATCCAAAGTCCGTGTTTTCCGAGGATGTCCAGAATTTCCTTATCGGTCTTTTGCTGAAGATCGGAGACTTTACGGAAGCCTCTTTCCTTTAAATATTCTTCTGTTTTCCTGCCCACTCCGGGTATCACTCCGATATCGAGGGGGGCAAGATATGCCACTTCCATTCCGTGAGGCACGGTGACGACCCCCGCCGGCTTGACCTGGTTGACGGCGATCTTTGCAATAGTTTTATTGGAGGCAAGCCCGATGGAACACGGAAGCTTGAATTCCGCGGAGACGATGTTCTGTATCGTTTTCATAAATGCCGGAAGATTGTTCTGGTAGAGATTTTCGCATCCGGTGAAATCCATATTCATTTCATCAATGGATGCCCGCTCGACGACCGGGGCGAGCTCGCACATCCGTTCGTAAAGTTTTTTAGAAATGCGTCCGTACTCGCCGTGACTTCCATGGACCATGATAAGATCCGGGCAGAGCCGCAGTGCCCGTGCCGTCGGCATTGCAGAATGAACGCCAAACTTGCGCGCTTCGTATGAGGCCGATGCAACCACCCCGCGTCCCGTTGCGCTGCCGCCGACGGCCACCGGTTTGCCGATAAGACCGGGATTCTTGATCCGTTCCACAGAGACAAAGAAACAATCGAGGTCCAGGTGGGCGATATATTTCTTCTGATCCTTCATTGAACATATTCCCGGTTGAAGATACGGAAAGATTTATTCCTTCAAAAGGAAGCTCTTCTACAGGGAATGAATTGGCAATATAATGCCGGTAAAACCGATTCGGCCCTTCTCAAGTCTCATTATTCTGTCCGTTGAAGAAGCCGTTGGCATTGCGGATGAAGTTGATGATTCAAACCCCGCAGACAATCCCTCAAGAGAAAAGGGGGGAACTCTGATGAAGTGTTTATTTCACAAACAGCATTTTATTGGTTTTGTGATACTCTCCGGCCTGGATGTGACAGAAGTAAATTCCGCTGCTTAAATATCTTCCGTTAAATTCGACCTTGTACATCCCGGCATCCTGTACTTTATTGACCAGTACGGCAACTTCGCGTTCCAGGACATCGAATATTTTTAACTCGACATGACTGCGTATTGGAATTTGATAACCGATAACGGTCTCCGGATTAAACGGATTCGGATAGTTCGCATGAAGCTGGAATCGGGATTCCGCTGCCGGGGGATTGCCGACGGCATTAGGGCGTTCATTGCCGAATGCTTTAACCCAATGATACATATTCTGCCACTGGAGAAGCGGTGCCTCATGTCCGCCCGCGAATGTTGTAAAATAAAGATGCTGATCTCCGGCTTCCAGTAATAATCGATACAACGTCTGATTGTTATTCAACAATCCATCATAATCGCCGCAGACGATGTAGACAGGCACGTCCTTGATCTTTTGAACCGTTTGAGCATTGAGATACTTGGATCCGTCATACCACAGTGCTCCGGCAAACACTCCGAGTGCCGCCCATTGGCCGGCAGATTTTTGAGAAAGCGCCAGCACGCCGTATCCGCCCATGGAAAATCCAAGGAGGTACTTTCTTGCGGGATCGATTTTCACAAACGATTCTAAGTTTTCAATACTTTCCCAGACATCGGTTTCGCTGATCCCTTCAAACCATAAATTACCGCGTCCCCATGGGTACAACGTGAAGCCGTCTTCAAACGTTGATTGAATCTGCACGCCGGGAGTAAGATAGAATGACAGATACTCAACCGGATTTGCATACGGCGTATTTAATCCATGTAACCGTACGTAGAGCGGATATGTCTGATCCGGGTTCCATTGTTCCGGGGGAAGAAGCCAGGCAAGCGAAACGGCGCTGTCCGTCGGCGATCTCCATGAAATGATAAAGGGACGCCTCCGGGCAAGATAGGAAGAAAGTTGTCCTGCATTCCAGGCGTCCGTTGTATCGGTAAACGCGGTAGACATACTTTTCAGCAATGAGACTTCACTCGCAGAGAGCATGTTCCTTGATTGGATGACGTTGATGATTGACGTACAATGCCGCTGAAATAACACATGAGAAGTGGCCGACGATAAATCCTGAAGAAGGCTAATAAACGCCAGGACGGTATCCTGTGCGGTGACCGGAGTTCGATATCCTTCGTTGATTTGCCGGCCGCCGTTCAATGAAGAAATGAACACCGGGAGAAAACAAATAGTAAGGAGTATTTTTTTCATTTGAATATCATCTGCCTGTTGACCGCAAATGAACCGGACCGTCAGATGGAATTGCGGTGTTCATGGTCTATCACGGTTCAAGATTTGATCGATTGACTCGGCCGGATATTATTTGGGTAGTGTAAATTCCGACGAAAGAAGCGCACGTTTGGTCACTTTGATCGAAGAAATTGCGCCTTTAAACCAGTAACGCAAATCCTGCCGCACTCCGATTGAAATTTTAGGATCGCGATCGATCGGAAGATACATCACCGTGCCCGAACATTGTAATGATCCGTCGACATATTGACGCATCATGCGATCGCCGTAGACGATGGCGGCGTGGTGCCAGATTCCTGAGGGATGTGACTGCGTCGAATCGAG
>RPQN01000243.1 GCA_003819715.1 Ignavibacteriota bacterium
ATCGATACTGCCGTTGAAAAAAATATAATCGTGAAGAGCGGCTCCTGGTTCTCTTATAAGGAAGACCGGATCGGCCAGGGCCGGGATTCGGTAAAAGTATTTTTGCAGGCAAACCCGGCGATTTCACAGGATATTGATGCGGAACTGCGGAGACAACTGGGATTGACCAGCGAAGAGACAAAACCCGCGGCGGAAAAAGCAGAAGCCGCCGTGCCTGAACAAAAAAAATCAAAACGCAGTTAAGCACCATTGATCATCACAAAAATTAAAAGGATCCGCGGAAGACGTCCGCGGTACAGCATCCATCTTGACGATGAACCCGCGTTGGAACTGAGCGATTGGACTATCGGCAGGTACGGATTACGCACGGGAGATGACCTTGACCTCCGGACGCTTGACAAGATCAAATCGACGGAAACAGAGACCCGGGCAAAAAATGTTGCGATCAATTACCTGTCGTACCGGCAGCGAAGTTCAAAAGAGATTATCGATCATCTGAAGAAAAAAGGATTCTCACCAGAATGTGCGGGAGACGTCGCACGGCAGCTTGAGTCCATGAACATGGTCAACGACCTTGAATTTGCCCGGGCATTTGTACGGGACCGGTTGAAACGGAAACCGACAGGCAGCATGTTATTACGGACACAACTGTTGGCCAAGGGCATCGCCTCCTCCATGGCAGAGATGGTCTTGTCGGAGTTGATTTCGCCGCAGCTCCAGCAACGCTCTGCGCTTCAGGCAGCGCAGCGTAAAATTCAGCTGGCCCACACCTCTCGCAAGGAGGTCGATCAGGAAAAACGGAAAAAACGCCTTCTCGATTTTCTTCTTCGCCGGGGGTTTTCGTATGAGATTGCCTTAAAAACCGTTCACACCACACTGGACCGTTAATCGATGCATGGCTCGACTTCCATATCGAACAAACCGTTTATTAAAGTGGTGGCATCACTCGGGTTGATCATTTTATTATTCTGGATTGCGTCCTTTTTCCCCGATCTTGTGTTGACGCTCATCCTTTCCTCGCTCATCGCATTCATCCTGAGACCGTTCGTCCGTTTTTTGGAATTCAGATTCAATCTGAAACGTGGTGTGGCCATCGCCCTGGTCTTCATTTTTGTCGGGGGCATTGGTGTCTTCACGCTGATCGAAACGATTCCCATTCTGGTCGGCCGGCTCCAGCTCATGTATGAACAGCTGCGGCATTTCCCCTTTGAAGCCAAATTAACCGTCGCTGCAAAAGAACTGGCCGTTCATATTCCGTTCGTAGATCCCTCGAATATCGAAATCAAGGTCCACGAATTCATACAGCAGCTTATCTCCCTGGCGGGCGATGCGGCCGGTGCGACACTTTCCTATCTCGCGAACCTTGCGATCGTCCCGTTTATCACGTATTTCATTCTCGCAGAGGGCGACAGTGGGCTGAAAACGTTTGTCGAGGGAATTCCCAATAAATATTTTGAGATGTCACTGAACATCATGGATAAGGTCGGGAAAGAACTCGTTTTTTACCTGAGGGGATTAATCCTGGAGTGCAGCATCGTGGGCGGTCTTTCGATTATCGGGTTCATGATTATCGGAGTCCCCTACGCGATCATCATCGGCATTCTGACCGGAATCGCAAACCTCGTCCCCTATCTCGGGCCGATCACGGGTGCGAGCCTCGCGCTTATCGTCTCGCTGACCGTTTCCGGTAATTTCCAGATGCTGCTTCCCATTTTCATTTTATCGGTCGTCATTCGCCTCATCGACGATTTAATTCTGCAGCCCATCTGTTTTGGCAAGTCGCTGGATATGCATCCTGTTGCCGTGGTGCTCACCCTGATCATCGGCCATCAATTAATGGGTGTGTCAGGAATGATCATTTCAATTCCCATTGCGACCATCCTGCGTGTTTCGGCAGTAGAAACATATTGGGGATTTAAACACTACTCGATCACAGCGTAAACGGTATGTCATCGGAACGCACGAGAATCTTAACCGCAGCAGCCAATCGACCGATGGTCAAAGTGATTTTCCTGCTGGGGATCATCGTGAGCGGATTCTGGGTCATTTCCTTCTTCCCGGATCTGGTCCTCCTGCTCATCATTTCCCTCCTTTCGGCATTTATTCTCCGTCCTCTGGTGTCCCTGTGTGAATACAGATTTGGATTACGAAGAATTCTTTCTGTGAGCATTGTTTTTATGCTCATCGGCGGCAGCCTCGTTCTTCTCGGCATCCTCTTTATTCCGATGGCGATCGAACGGTTGAACGCATTGTACGATGGATTTAAAAATTTCCCATTCGATCAGAAATTGAATGAAGCCGCGATCAGTTTGACGGCGAATATTCCGTTTACCAATCCTGAATCGGTGGCTCAAAAAGTTCATGAACTCGTCAACAGCGGTTTGCAGTGGCTGAGCGGTTTTCTCACAGGCGCAGCAGGATTTCTCGTGAACCTTGCGATTGTACCGTTTATTACTTTTTTCATTCTTGCCGAAGGCGATACGGCACTGAAGAAACTCATTGAACGCGTCCCGAATAAATACTTCGAAATGGTGCTCAACGTACTTGATAAAATCCGGAAGGAGCTCGTCGGGTATCTGCGCGGCTGGATTCTTGATTCGGTTATTGTAGGCATCATGAATATCGCCGGGTATTATATTATCGGCGTCAATTATGCCATTCTTCTCGGGATCATTGCCGGTATTTCAAACCTCATTCCGTACGTTGGACCGTTCTTCGGCGTTGTCCCTGCACTGCTCATTTCTCTCTCCCAATACGGGGATTTCCGGCAGGCATTTCTCATTCTCACCGTTCCGCTGCTCCTGGTACAGGTGCTTGATAATATTATCATTCAGCCCCTCTGTTTTTCCAAAACCGTCGATATGCATCCCATTACGGTGATCGTCGTATTGATCATTGGCAACTCCATGATGGGAATTGCCGGTATGCTGCTGGCGATCCCAATTGCCACGATTCTTAAATCTTCCGCCGTTGAGAGCTACTGGGGTCTGAAAAATTACCGCATTACTGCATAGAAAGGGAGACGACTATGTCGCGCGTTGTCCTGGACATTGAAACCCTTGGAGAGCCTCTTGAATCATTTGATGAGACCCGGCAAAAGTACTTATTCAAGTTTTCAGAGACCGAAGCAGATCGGGCAGAAGCAATTCAGAAGCTCAGCCTCTATCCGACCACGGCGCAGGTTATTGCCATTGGCATGCTCAACCCGGAAACAAGCCGCGGCAAAGTCCTCTTCCAATCGGATGAAGCGCTCAAAGAAACGCCGGAAGATGAATTGATACAGTTCAAATCGGGGAGTGAAAAAGAAATTCTTGAAGAATTCTGGATGGATATCGGGCACTACGATCAATTTATCACGTTCAATGGCCGTGCGTTCGATTGTCCGTTTCTCATGCTCCGTTCTGCCATTCTTCAAGTCCAGCCGACGCGCAATTTGATGCCTTATCGGTACGATGCTTCAATCCATTGCGATTTACTGGAACAATTTACGTTCTACGGCGCACTGCGTAAGTTTAACCTGGATTTCTATTGTAAATCCTTCCAGATCGAAAGTCCGAAGTCGCATGGAATCAGCGGGTTAGACATGAAACAATTGACGGATGAAAAGCGCTTTCGGGAGATCGCGGAATATAATCTGCGCGATTTGCAGGCAACGGCGGAATTGTTCCGGCGTTGGGAGACGTATTTGAATATTTAAACATCCGCATGATTATTCAGGATTTATTTCCTAAATTGTTTTCATATGCGAAAACTCACCCATGCCGAAATTTCCAAAAAACGTGTTCCGGAGAGCCAAATTGAGAGTGCAGCACGCATTCCGCTCGTGGTCGTGGTGGATAATGTTCGGAGCCTGTACAATGTCGGTTCCATTTTCCGGACTTCCGACGGAGCGATGATCGAGAAACTCGTCCTTGCCGGGTACACCCCCCATCCGCCTCGACGTGAAATTGAAAAGACCGCGCTGGGTTCGACAAAAAGCGTTCCCTGGGAATATACCAAGCATCCCTTGGACATTATTTTGAATCTCAAGGAACGCGGATATCGGATTTGTTGTTTAGAATTGACAGACAAGAGCATTCAATACAATAATGTCACCATAGCCGAATTCCCGCTGTGTCTCGTCATAGGCAATGAGATCAGCGGCGTTTCGGAAGAGGTCGTCGCAAGCTGTAATCTGGCGATTGAAATTCCGATGCACGGCATCAAACAATCGCTGAACGTCGCGGTGGCTTACGGGATTGCGATATTTGAACTCGCAAGAATTTGGCGTGCAAGATAATCTCCTATGGGTAGAGCTCAAGGCAGACGTCCGTGAGAGTTCCATTGTAATATAAACTCAACATTTAATTCCAACATCAATAAAGAACATCCTATGAATATTATAATTCCAAAAGAACCGACCGCCGAGCTGCGCGTACCGCTTCTGCCCCAGAACGTCGAACGCCTGGTGAAAAAAGGTGCGACGATCATTATTGAATCAGGATTGGGCGCCGCTCTGGGCATTTCGGATGCAGAGTATAAAAAAGCCGGAGCATCCCTGGAAAAGAACCGCAGGAAACTTCTGGCTGCGGGAGATACCATTCTCCGGTTGAGAAAACCTGAAGCCAGAGAAGTGCGCTTCCTGAAAAAAGGGTCTCTCCACGTCAGTTATCTCGATCCGTTCAACGAACCGGCGCTTCTTGGAGCTCTTGCAAAGCAAAAGGTTTCAGCAATATCGATGGAAATGATCCCGCGTTCGACGCGCGCACAGAAGATGGATGCGTTGAGTTCGCAGGCGAGCCTTGCGGGATATGCCGCGGTGATTCTCGCCGCGGATAATATCAATAAAATTTTTCCCATGATGATGACTCCCGCAGGCACATTACAGCCGTCCAAGGTGTTCATTATCGGGGCTGGCGTTGCTGGATTACAGGCCATTGCCACTGCACGGCGCCTTGGTGCAAGAGTCGATGCGTTCGACACCCGCCCTATCGCAAAGAACGATGTCCTGTCACTCGGCGCAAAATTTGTCGAGGTTGATCTTGGAGAAACCGGACAGACCGCACAGGGCTACGCAAAAGCGCTGACCGAAGAACAGCTCAAGAAGCAGCGGGAAACGATGAAACAATACTGTGCCCAGTCGGATATCGTCATTACCACCGCGCAGATATTCGGCCGGAAGGCTCCGGTTATCGTGACAACAGAAATGATCGATGCCATGAAGCCCGGTTCCGTCGTTGTTGATCTCGCTGTGGAAACCGGCGGCAATGTTGAAGGCGCAGTCCTCGGTAAAATCATAGAAAAGAAAGGCGTAAAGATTATCGGGATGGCAAACATGCCGGCCCGCGTAGCGATGAATGCCAGCCAGATGTACGCGAACAATCTGACCAATCTCGTTGAAGAGTTCTGGAATAAAGAGAAAAAAATATTTGAACTGAAACCGGACGATGATATCATCAAGGGGTGCCTGATCACGCACGGCGGCCGCATCGTGCATCCCAATTTTGTCCCGCAACCAAAAGAAAAGAAATCTAAAAAAGGATAGCCTTCTATGTTCCCTCTTGTCGAATCAATTTATATACTCATCCTCGCCGGGTTTGTCGGGCTTGAGATCATTAAACGCGTCACCCCGACACTGCACACACCGCTCATGTCGGCAACGAATGCGATTTCGGGAATTTCACTCGTCGGCTCGCTGGTCGCGGCCGGAAGCAGTCATTTTGTGAGCCAGATGCTCGGACTGGTGGCCGTCACCGCCGCAACCATCAACGTGGTCGGCGGGTTCATGATCACCGAACGGATGCTGAAAATGTTCAAACGAAAGGAGCGGAAACAGCAATGATCAACTATCCGCTCGAAGTGACGTATATCATCGCATCGGTCCTGTTCATCATGGGATTGAAAGGGCTCGGTCATCCCGAAACCGCACGGCGCG
>RPQN01000244.1 GCA_003819715.1 Ignavibacteriota bacterium
AACGCCTGATTCCTGAATCAGGGCCATCAGATCTTTTACTTGAAATGCAATTGATTCGAGTGCGGCTCGTACCATATGTGCTTTCGTAGAACCACGATTCATTCCGCAAATCAACGCTTTCGCATCGGGATCCCACCAGGGAGCACCTAATCCGGCAAAGGCCGGTACAAAATATACACCATCGGAACTCCCTACAGAAACAGCAAGTGCTTCTGTTTCTTCTGCCGAATTGATAAGCTGAAGATCGTCCTGCAACCATTTGATCGTAGCACCTGTGCAATGAATATTTCCCTCGTACTCATAGAACACCTTCCCCTTTGCCGCGAAACCTACTGAAGTCACTAATCCTCGTGGAGGTGATAACGGCTGCTCTCCGATATTGACTGCAATGGATGAACCTGTTCCGTAGGTGGCTTTACCCATACCACGAGAAAAACACATTTGACCAACCAAAGCACCATGCGAATCGCCCAAGACGCCCGCAATCGGCACTTCCGGCAATAGTCCATTCATCATGGTGGTCCCGTACAGTCCATCGCAAGGCATAACATTCGGCATCATCGAAGAGGGAATGGTAAAAAGAGCGAGGAGTTCCGGATCCCAGTTCAGTGTGTGAAGATTGAAGAGAAGAGTTCGCGAGGCATTCGTATAATCAGTTGCATGAACTTTTCCAGAGGTGAGATTCCAAATAAGCCAGGTATCCATAGTTCCTAAGAGTAAGTGACCTTCACGCGAAGCCCCGGCGGCACCCTCCACATTATCAAGAATCCATTTTACTCCACTGGCAGAAAAATATGGATTCAGGATTAATCCTGTTTTCTGAATAACCGAGGATTCGTAACCACGCATAATTAGATCCTGGCAAATCTTCGCTCCACGATTGCATTGCCATACTATTGCGTTATAGATTGGTTTTCCCGTTCTCTTATCCCAAACGACGACTGTTTCGCGCTGGTTTGTTATTGCAATTGATGTGATACTTCGCGGATCGATTTTACTTTTCTCAAGCAATGATTTAACGGAGAGATATGTATTGTCAAGAATTTCACTCGGATTATGTTCCACCCATCCCGATTGTGGAAAAAATTGCTTGTGATCGATAGATTCTCGCGCGACGAGTATGGCATTTTCGTCAAATAACATGGTCTTCGTCGAAGATGTGCTTTGATCTATGGCGAGTATGTATTTCATTTTGTATTTACTTGCTTTTATGGTTAATAGATAATTAAATGAAAACAAACATAATCAATTCAAAACCAATGGAAAAGTAAATATACAAGCCGTCAATGTCAAGGAAAATTGAATAATTTTGTTAGTTATCAAACAAAGAACAGACAAGTCTAACGATTTACACTTCAGGAATTCTTTTTTCTAAAAGCTGGTTTTTGAATCAAATTAAAGCATATTTACATGAAAATATAATTATGGCCAATTCAGCTAAAAAAGAGCATTTATAAGTTTTATAAATGGAGAATTAATTGAATTTGCATTTCACTTTTCTTTATATTACTTTTGTTTTAACCTAATAAGAAATGAAGTAAAAAATGTAAAACAATATTAATATTGCAATGAAAACGCTATTCGAGATATCAAGGAATGCAAAATTGCAATTGCAGTTAGTGAAGTAAATCGTGAAAATGAGTGAGATTTTACTGCAATAGAAATCCTGAATGATGATGGTTTCACAGCCCGATTGGAAGATTTAACAAAAAAATCGAAGAAATTTTCTTTATCGTTTATTTTCATAAACTTGCATTGTGACTCTATTTTAAAGAAAGAACCAAGCATCTATGATGCCTAACCAACGACGGGAAAAGATGCTCGAACTCATTCGAGAAGATGGCCATGCTAAAGTAGTAAATTTGAGCCGGATTTTCAAAGTGACTGAAGTTACCATACGCCAAGATCTCGAAAAATTGGAAGAAGAGGGATTTGTTATCCGTGAGCATGGCGGAGCGTATCTTACTAATATTGATATGAATGTAAGGAATATCACCTTACAACATCAGGAGAATCTTGAAAATAAGATTGCGATAGCTCACAAAGCAGTTGAGTACATTCTCGATGGTGATACGATCATTCTTGATTCCGGTTCCACGACAACCGAGATAGCCAAACTGATCAGTGGATATCAGAATTTAACGGTCATTACCAACGCTCTCAATATTGCGTTAATATTAGGAGCTCAGGCAGGAATCAACGTCAACGTCACAGGCGGAGAATTTAAAGCCCCAACACTTTCACTCACCGGACAAAAAGCCGCCGATTTTTTTCTCAACATCCATGTGGACAAACTCTTCCTGGCGACAGCTGGCATTACGCTAAAATCAGGACTGACCTATCCCGGTATCAGCGATATCGTTGTGAAAAGAACGATGGTCGAATCCGCAAATGAAATATTTCTTGTAGCTGATTCTACAAAAATAGGCAAAGATTCATTTGCCAGTTTAGGACCCCTTTCCATGATCGATACCCTTATTACAGATTCCAGGATTAAACCGGAAGATATTGAGTGGCTTAAAACATACGATGTGAAGTTTTCAATAGCAGAATTGCAGCAGACAACTTGAGTGGATAATTATTTTTCTGTTCATCCTCTTTTAGGTTTTCAACCCCATCCTCTCTCATTTTCATCGCTTTCCCCAGAAGGGATACTCCAAGCATCTGTTACTCTGGGAGTCACATAAAACAAATCACCACAGGTTTCATTTCATTCTTCATACGTTACGCGTCTCGTTCTGAACTGTTATCCCAATAGAAACTTCAGAAGATATCTTGGTACATGCGGTGTGTAGATTTTTTAGTACGATACCGACAATGATTTTTCAGGCCGCTTCGCTTTTTCCTGTTAACCTTTTTACCCACCCTTAATGATTGTCAAGACCTTTGACAATCATTCCTTGAGATATCATAAAGATTTTCTTTTCAATAGAAATAAATGAGCGCATCCAGCAAAACACCGACGTTGAAGGAGGAGATCATCGGTTGGAGGATCCAGAAACCATCCAATTCAAGGAGATTCAGGTCTGCTTGCTCGGATGCGCTCATACACCATATTCATCAATCGATCTTATTCTGAGCATGACACATTTTCTTTTCCTTCATATCGTCGAAGAGGGAAGTGCCTCCTGAAACAATCATTTTGAGACAAACCAAGAGGCACTTTTGATGTCAATCCGGGAAATTCCAACATCGTGGAATAATTTTACCACCTCATAACGGAGAGTATAATATGTGTGCTGTATTCCCAGACAACAATTCATTGTCACTATTGTTTTTATAACCACCTTTCTGTTTCTCGCGAGGTATTCGCTTATTTCCTCCCTCTCCGATAAATACTTCAATCAACTCAACGTAGCAATCAATTTTCTCCGGACTTCCATAAATCAATATCGGCTCTTATCTCATCCAGTATATTTTCCATAGACCGACATTTTCTTCGGTTATCAGTCTGACATCTGTGTATATCTTTCGTTGAAAATTTCTTTTTCCATCTTTGATGTACTTATCGGCCATATCCGCAGTTGTTTTCGCAATCAGTTTCGGGAACTGCATGACCGTCGCGGAGATCTTTTTCTGCATTATGGCATTGATGACATCTTCGGCACCATCAAATCCCATAATTAAAACTTTAGATTCTTTTCCAGCTGATACCATTGCATCATAAGCTCCCATGGCCATGGCATCGTTGCCACAAAATACTGCATCGATATTCGAATGTTTCCGCAGCATAGAGGAAAGCACGGCCGTTGCTTTTTTGCGATCGTAATCAGCACTTTGCTGAGCAACCATTTTTAGACCGGGACACTTATCCACAACGCTATGAAATCCTTTCGACCGGCTCCATGTATTGTCGCTGCTCTCTACACCAAGTAGTTCGACATAGTTCCCTTTTCGATTGAGTTTATCGACAAAGTATCTTCCTAGTTCGACACATCCGGTGTAACTGTCTGTGAGAATTTGAGAGACGGCTGCATCATTCGATTTAAGTTCTCGATCCATACAAAATGTTGGAATCCCCGCTCGTTTCGCGTTGATCACGTTCGGAATGGACCTTTCGGCATCCGTTGGATTGAACAGAATTGCCTTATATCCACGCGCGATAATTTCATCAAAATGAGCCGCCTCTACTGAAATATCATTCTTCGAATCAAAGATCTTTGCTTCATAGCCTAACTCCTCGGCCCGATTTTTTGCTGAATCCGCTAAAACTACAAACCATTGATTATCCATCGTTGATACAACAACCGCTATCTTGCCCTTGATTTTAAATTGATTTCCATCCTCATTCTGACAACCGAGAATAAAAAATAAAATGAAGGAAATTGCTAGAGCGACTATTCTTCTCTTCATAATTATCTTCTCCTGAGCAATGTATTCTGTACTTCATTCGAATAGTGTTTAAGAGCCTGCATCATCTTGAATAATTCAACGCTCCCTCAAGTCTTCCATCTTTTTTTTACGACTTATGGCAAACTGCCGCATTGAATAAGTCTATATTCCGTACTAAACGATCCTTTATTTGCCATTCCCTCCAACACCTTCAGTGCATATTCAATACCTTGGACAGCCATTTCCGAACCATAGGCATCTATCGTCGCGAGTAAGACACCGGACTTTAATAAAGGCTGGACGGAAGCATCGTTATCGAAACCGACGACCGATATCACACCTGCCTTCGCATGTTTTTCGAGTACGGTTATTACTCCAAGTGCCATTGCATCGTTACAACACATCACTCCGTCCACAGATGGATGATCAGTGTATAATTTAGAAAAAACCTTTTCAGCTTTATCGGTTTCCCAATCGGCCGCTCCCGAGCCAACCAAATTGAGATGGTATTCTGCGATAGATCTTCGGAATCCTTTTGCCCTCTGTTGAGCATTTTCGGCAACCGGAAGACCTTCAATCAAAATAACATTCGAACCTTTCTTCAGTTTTTTCGCAAGCACCATCCCTACTGTATAAGAAGCCGTCTCGTTATCAGGA
This sequence comes from Ignavibacteriota bacterium, assembly GCA_003819715.1. GTDB lineage: Bacteria > Bacteroidota > Ignavibacteria > UBA10030 > UBA10030 > Fen-1298. The sequence goes on from RPQN01000244.1 coordinate 4,990, forward strand.
CCTACGTATGTAAGCTCGACTCCGTTTTTTTGCAATAATTCTTCATCCAACTTGATATCAATGTTAATTACTTTAATACCCGCTTGTACGGCTTTCACGACGACTGGAACGAGTGCTTTTGAATCAATAGGAACAACGACAAGTGCATCCACCTTTTCATCTATCAAGGATTGGATAAGTTGAATTTGCAAATCAATTTCCGTTTGAGTAGATGTCCCGACAGTTTTTAACTCAAATGTATTTTGCTTGTGTGCGAAATCCTGGGCTCCTTTATTCATCTGTTGAAAGAATTCAGCTTGCAGAGATTTCATGACGAGGCCGATAATGGGTTTACGATTCATCGATGTTCCTCTTTTCTACTCATCCATCTCAGGGATAAGATTCTTGTATTTCCTACTATGGAATTTCTGTAATACGTAAAGCGATGTATGGTTTCAATGGCAAACGGACTTTTCCATAATCTTTTTCAAATACCCGGTAATCAATCTCCTTTGTCGTCGTGAACGTTTGCGGATATTCCTTGATGGTCATCTCCCAGGTATCGATAATCTCGACTTTAAAGTGTGTCCCTTGTTCCGGTCGCTTATACCCCAGGATTCTGCTGGCGTTTCTTATCGGGAGATTAAACATCCACGTGTCATGGATTTCTTTGCCCAAATAGACGATATAGTAACCGCTGCCCGCTGTCGAAGTACAGTTATCACGGCTCACATCTGCCATTTGGAGCGGATGAGGACATGCCTCCACAATTTTTCTTAAGAACGCTATTCGCTTCCAACTTGCACCCTTAAACTCTCCTCCCTTTGCCCAGAAGATGGTATCCTTTTCGTTCTTGAACATAAAGGATTCTCCATGGGTCACATAGGTGCCGGCAATGACTCCCATCCACACCGCATACGTCATTTCTTCG
>RPQN01000245.1 GCA_003819715.1 Ignavibacteriota bacterium
AGTCTGAGCATGTCGAAATACGGCTGAACCACGGATGCGCCTTTTCTGCCCGCCCATCGTGCCTTGGTTCTGTTGATGATCCCGAGAAAGAGCAGCGGTAAGACTGCTGCGAATGCAAAAACGAAAAGTTTCATCATCATCGGCCGCTCCAAATCCAGACCAGGAGAAAGACCAGAAAAATCAGTCCGTAAATAATATATTGCTGCATCCGGCCGCTCTGTATCCACGAAAACCTGTTCAGGAAACTATTCAGCATGCGAATGGACGGCTGGATGAGCACGCGTTCCGAAAAATCCTGCGTATGACTTTCAAATGAAGCGTGCGCCGGAAAGAGTTCCTGTTCCTTATGCACCTGCACTTTTTGCGGGACTAATTCGGCTGCTAATTGAAGGATCGGCTGAGCAAACGAGCTGCCGGTATATTGCACACGGCTGCTTTCTTTTTGATAACCGCAATCCCATGTTTTGAAGATCTCAACCGATCGCTTTCTCAGCAGGAGCATCCTCACGGCAAAGATGAGAACGATCATCGCAAGGAACAAACCAACGGAAAACGAGATCGTGGTCATGAGCGAGAGAATCTCCGGCATGACCGTATGTGATACGGCGGGAAAAAATAATCCGGCGGCCGCTGCGATGAATCGTATTGCAAGGTTGGGGAACACACCGATGACCGCTATGGCGATAACAAAAATGGTCATGGGAAGGAGCAGAGGATATTCCTGTTTCTCGGGCCTGAAGTGGATTTCAGACCGGGGAGTCCCCAAAAAACAAATACCATAAATTTTAGTAAAACAGACGAGCGCCATGGCACCGATAAGAGCAAGGCCCGAGAGGCCCACCAGTGCGGCAATATTGACTGCGATGTTATCAATGGAAAAGCTTTTTGCCATGCCGATATACAATGTAAATTCGCTGATGAATCCGTTCAGGACCGGCAGGCCGCTGATCGCGAGCGACGCGATGAGAACCATAACCGATGTCAACGGTAAATAGTTATTCAGTCCGCCGAGTTTTTCAATGTCCCGCGTATGTGTCTGCGAATAGATCATTCCGGCGCCAAAAAATAAAACACTTTTAAAAATAAAATGATTGACCGTGTGAAGCAGCGCACTGATAAAACCGAGTGCGGCGACGGGGGTATTGTTATACACCAGGCCGAGCATACCAACACCGATCCCCATTCCGATGATGCCGATGTTTTCTATGCTGGAGAATGCAAGCATTTTTTTAATATCGGTCTGTGCGATCGCATAGGCAATACCGTAGAGCCCCGTGAGAATGGAAATAAAGAGTACGCCGTATGCAAGACGATAATCCGGAACGCCGGTCAGCAATAATATTCTCAAGATGCCGTATATCCCGGTTTTAATCATCACACCAGACATCAGTGCCGAGACACCGGTCGGGGCTGCAGGGTGCGCTTTGGGCAGCCATGTATGGAGCGGGACAAATCCGGCTTTCGTTCCAAATCCAATGAAGAACAGGATAAAGAGGTACACGGAATAGGGGCCGGAATTGCCGAGTACGCTTTTATAGGAATGAAAGTCCAACGAGCCCGTCAGTGCGGAAGACCAACCGAACGCAGCGATGAGAAATGCAGCTCCGATTTGCATCGCCACGAGATAATAGATGCTCGCTTTGCGGACCTCTTCCTTATGATGTTCGAAATTAACAAGAAAGAATGAACTCAGCGACATCATCTCCCAGACAATAAGGAAGTGCAGGGCATTCTGGACCAGGACCACCAGGAGCATGGATGTCGCCATCAATCCCAGAAAGAAATAGTAGGACGAAAGTTCCGCTGTTTGACCGGCGTACATTTTCATGTAACCGTGGGAATACACGGCCGCAAGCAATACCCCAAAAGAGATAATCAAGGCAAAGAGCGCGGCGAGAGGATCCAATCGAAGAAATGAAATTCCAATGGGTTCGGAGAATACTATCGGGATGTCGATCTGGCCGCCGGAAAAAAGAATTCTGATCACACCCGGGAGAATAAAGAGTTGAGCGAGAGCGGCAAACGAAATGAACGTCAACGATTTGAACTTCTCTTTGAGAAAAAGACAGAGAACTCCGCCGACTGAAAAAAGCACCGTGCCGATGAGAACCTGAATCATGGGTTCACGGTCTCCTTTTTCTTCTGCCATTCTCCTTCTCTCGTGCGGACATAGTTCAAAATGGTTTCTTTCTCCGCATGGTCCTTGAGAATAGTCAGGAAGGCATCATCCTGACAGAGATACGAGATTTTTGAAAGTACTTCGAGATGCATTTTTGGACTAGCGGTCAGCAAGATAAACAGGGTATGAACCGGTTGATTATCGAGCGATCCAAAATCAATCGGTTTTTCCAGACAGCAAATCGAAACGCTCGCATTTTTTAGATCCGTAATAATGGGGTTGCGCGGATGAGGGAATGCAACGCCTTTCCCTACTGCAGTCGGCATCAACTCTTCCCGGCTCAGGAGTGCCGAGAGAATTTCTTCCTTTGAAATATTGGGCGGCGTGATGATCCGTTGAACGGCACTTTGCAAAACTTCCCGGACGTTTTCACCGGAGACCTGCGTGACAATTCCTCCCTTTAATAAAAGCTGCTCCAAACTATCGCGCCTGTCCGGATTGGTTAAATTTATTAATGAAGACGAAAGCTCTATCTTATTGCTCAAAATCCATTCATTAATTTCGGTACGGTTAAAACGATATTGATGGTTAATCCGGTAACAGGGAATTTTTTTGTCTTTAATCCAGCGGTATACGGTCTTTTCGGATACCTGTAAAATATCGATAATATCCTTAATTTTGAGTTCCATTATGCCCTCTTTTGACTATAAATTTACTGATAGTTCTCTTAATGTCCAATGGTATAAGATGAATATCCTTTAATGTCCGCCATTGTCCAGGCTGATATCCTAAATTTAAAAATATTCTTAATTTTTAAAAACGGTAAGGACATTCTCCGCCACACCCGCCATAAATACGGCGGGCAAGCAAACGGCGGATAAAAATTGAATGTCCTTACCGTGTGACGAATATCGATGGTTGATCGTGATCTCAACATATACCTCAAATTAAAAAACGACAAGAATTTTTCTTTTTAAATTTATTGTAGATCAGTTACGAATTGGAAAGAACGCGGATTTTATTAATGATTTCTTTGGTTTTGAATTATCACCTGTGGAGATAGTTCAGCGGTGAGGTTTGTGCTGAATGATTCATCAGCACAGGTTTTGTATTTCACAAGGAAGGTCAAATTTGATTATATTAAGCACGTGACTACGTTCCTCAAAATGAGAACCGCCTACGAGAAAAAAACCCAGGAAATTCTCCGGATGCACCGCGCGGGAACAGGCGGTATTCGAATTGCTCTGGCCCTGACTCAGCAGCGCGACGCTCTCTTGCGTACAATTTTTAAACATCTCTCGAATGATTCCAGCCGCACAGCAATTATTGCCCTGGGAGGGTACGGAAGAAAGGAACTTTGCTTTTCTTCCGATACCGACATTATGATCCTCATTGGTGATGAACCACAGCGGGATCCGGCCACACCTGCCGTTCAGGAATTTATCCATCATCTTCTGGACGCCGGATTAACGGTCGGCCACAGTTTTCGCACGAGCGAGGAGTGCCTCAATCTTCCGCCGGATGATTTCGAATCGCGGATGTCGCTGATCGAGGCACGGTTTATTTGCGGCGATCAACATCTCTTTCGAAAATTCATCTCCTCGCTTCAAACAAAGATACAGGAAGACGACCGGTCCGTCTTCATCCAACGAATTTCCGAAGGCCGTCAAGTACGGCTAAAAAAATACGGAAATTCCTCCCAGCTGCTTGAACCGAACATCAAGAACAGCGCCGGCGGTTTACGGGACATTCATGCAGCGCTCTGGATTATGCGGGGGACAGGGTCGATTCCCCTGCCGAACAATCTCGGGCCGTCGGAAACCGCGACGCTTCATGTTCTGAAATCCCGTGCGCTGAAGAAGCAATTCACAGCGGATTCCTTGAAAGAAATAAAATCATCGTTCGATATCCTGCTGCGCGTACGAAACGAAATGCATCTCCAGTCCAAATCGCTCCACGACACGCTGGAATTCAGTTTCCAGCAGCACGTGGCATCCGGGCTCCGGTATCGTACGAAATCAAAGCGTGCACAGGTTGAGCATTTCATGCAGGATTATTACCGGGCATCGCGTTCGGTGGCATCATTTTGCTCGAGGGTCATCGACTGGTCTTTTGACCACTGGCCGGCCGAAACCTTTGAATCGAAGCCGACGAAACTCCATGCTCCATTATTATGGAGAGGCGGCCGGATTTATATATCCCATCGCCGCACCAAAATCTCGAATGAACTGCTCCTGCAGGTATTTTTGCTCCGGAGTGAGCGCCACGCCAAGCTCTCATTCCAGCTGGAAGATGCCATTCACCGGCGGCTGCGGTTTATCAAGCCGCTCCGGTCGGGACCGGAAACCGAATTATTCCGTCTCCTTCTCCATCGTCCCAACGGTGTGGGCAGCGCGCTGCGCAAAATGAACGAACTCGGCCTGCTCGAACGGTGGATTCCGGAATGGAAGCCGATGGTCTCATTCTTTCAGCACAATCAATATCACTATTATACTGCTGACGAACACACGCTGATTGCCCTGTCTCATGCGGAAGCGCTGGAGCATTCCAGTTCATCATTTGGAATGGTCTACCGCTCTCTGCCGAGAAGAGACACCCTGTACCTCGGCTGTTTGCTGCACGACATCGCCAAGCCGTCTCATATCGGAAAACATGAAATAATAGGGGTGCACATTGCGAAGCGCGCCCTTCATCGACTCTCCTACGACGATCAACGAGCGGATGTTTCTTTTCTCATCCGGCATCATTTGCTGATGGAACAGGTGGCGTTCCGCCGCAATCTGAACGACCCGCAGACGATCGTGGATTTCGCGAGCACGTTCGAGCGTATTGAACAGCTGGATTATCTTTACGTCCTCACCTACGCAGACCTCTCCGCGGTCAATAAGAATGTCTGGACGGAATGGAAGGAATTGCTGCTTCGGGATTTATACCGCAAAGCACGCACCGTCCTTGAAAAAGAAATGACGAGCGCAGAGGTCCACCAGCAATCCGAACAGCTGGTGGAGGAAAAGCATTCGGAGATCCTCCTCGCACTCGCCTCGTCGTTTCCTGCAGATGAAGTGAACGCCCATCTTTCGCAGCTTTCGGACACTTCTTATTTTTCGTCATTCACACCGGACGAAATAGCAAACCACCTGCAGGCCATTCAACGTGCCGAAAAGGTCTTTGTCCTCTTTCAGCAGTCCGGCAGTTTTACCGACGTCACGTTCATTGCTCATGATGCTCCCGGCGCGTTGTCGAAGTTCTGCGGTGTCCTGACGTCCAACGATGCAAATATCTTGAATGCGGAAGTCTTTACCCGCCGGGACGGAATCATTATTGATAAATTCCGCGTGGTGGAATTCAGCAGCAATACCGCACTCTCTGAAGAGCAGTGTTCGCGGATCAGCCGGGACGCGACGATCGTCATGGAAGGGCGTTCCGATGTTACGCAGCTGTTGGAGCGTCATCGCTTGCGCTGGAAACGCCGCACCCGCCTGGTGAATCCGAACACACGGTGCGACGTGACATTCGAAGACCATCCGCAATTTACGATCATCGACGTCTATGCACCGGATATGCTCGGACTTCTTTACCGGATCACCGAAACCATCTCCCGGCTGGGATTGAATATTTCCTTTGCAAAAATTGCGACCCGGGTTGACGGTAT
>RPQN01000246.1 GCA_003819715.1 Ignavibacteriota bacterium
CCGTTCCTGATGCCGATTGAAGACGTGTTCTCTATTACAGGCCGTGGTACCGTCGGTACAGGCCGTGTGGAACGCGGCAAGGCAAAGGTGGGCGATGAAGTAGAAGTCGTTGGTCTGGGCATGCACAAAAAGACCGTGATCACCGGCGCAGAAATGTTCCGCAAGGAACTGGATGAAGTGGTTGCAGGTGACAATGCCGGATTGCTCATGCGCGGTATTGAAAAAGACGAACTCGAACGCGGCATGGTCGTTGCGAAACCGGGGACGATTACACCGCATACCAAGTTCACGGCACAGATCTACGTGCTGAAGAAAGAAGAAGGCGGACGCCACACACCGTTCCTGACGGGGTATCGTCCACAGTTCTACTTCCGTACCACGGATGTGACGGGCGTTGCGGAACTGCCGGCCGGAGTTGAAATGGTTATGCCGGGAGACAACCTCGATGCGATTAACATCGAATTAATTTCCCCCATCGCAATGGAAGAAGGACAGCGTTTTGCGGTCCGCGAAGGTGGACGCACCGTCGGTGCAGGCGTTATCACAAAAATCATTAAGTAATGGAACGTTCATTCTGCTCCCGGGCTCATCCGGGAGCGGATCGTACTCTGAGGAGTTTTCCTTGGCTGGACAAAAAATAAGAATAAAGCTGAAGTCATTCGATCACAATTTGATCGACAAGTCTGCAGAAAAAATTATCAAAACGGTGAAATCAACCGGTGCGATTGTTTCCGGTCCGATTCCGCTGCCGACGAAACGAAGCGTCTATACGGTCAATCGTTCTCCCCACGTCGACAAGAAGTCTCGCGAGCAGTTCGAGACACGGTCGCACAAGAGATTGATTGATATTCTGAATTCGACAAGCCGTACGGTCGACTCGCTGATGAAGTTGGAACTCCCGGCAGGCGTGGACGTCGAGATTAAAGTATAGTTTTTTCGAAGCGTGTTGAATGAAGAGAAAGTGTGGTAAGAGTAACTAACGTTGGTCGACGCTCTTACTTTGGATTATAGAGATAAAGGCTCATGCGCTGGTGCGCAAAGGAGTGGAAACAGTGAGCGGCATCTTAGGTAAAAAAATTGGAATGACAAGTCTCTTCGATGAGAATGGTGAAGCAGTTCCATGCACCGTCATCGAAGCGGGTCCATGCTACGTCACCCAGGTCAGAACTCAGGCGAAAGATGGCTATGATGCGATCCAGCTTGGTTTTGACGAAAAGGCAGACCGTCTGGTCAACAAACCGTTAAAGGGGCATTTTGCAAAGGCAGCAACCAAAGCGCTGCGTTTGATGCGTGAATTCAGGGGAGCGGTTGAAGCTTCAATGAAAACAGGCGACGAAGTGAAAGTGGATATGTTCTCCCCCGGAGATATTGTTGACGTGAGCGGAAAATCAAAGGGTCGCGGATTTCAAGGTGTTGTGAAACGGCATCATTTCGGTGGTGTCGGTATGACCACACACGGCGCATCGGACCGCGTGCGTGCTCCTGGTTCGATCGGCGGAAGTTCTTATCCTTCGCGTGTTTTTAAAGGCATGCGGATGGGGGGACGGATGGGATTCGAGCGAGTCACGATCAAGAATTTAAAAGTGGTGAAGGTAATACCGGAATCCAATATTCTGATTATTCGCGGTTCGGTTCCTGGAGCGATTAATGGATATTTGGAAATTGAGAAGAAGCATAATTAAGGGTTTCCTCGTAAGGAAAAAGTACCATGCAGGTTGATGTCTATAAAATAGATGGCACGCTCAGCGGCGAGCAGGTTGAACTGGACTCGACGATCTTCGAGATCGAGCCAAATGACCACGTGATCTATATGGCCGTGCGCAGCATTCAGGCAAATCAGCGTCAGGGCACACACAAAGTGAAGACCCGCAGTGAAGTGAGCGGCGGCGGACGGAAACCGTTTAAACAGAAAAAGACAGGCCGCGCGCGTGCGGGGACCACACGTTCGCCGTTGTGGGTAGGCGGCGGATCGATCTTCGGGCCGATGCCGCATGATTATGTGGTCAAACTTCCTGTGAAAGTCCGCAAGCTTGCACGCAAATCCGCGCTCAGCTACAAAGCGAAAGACGGGGCGGTGAAGGTCGTGGAAGATTTTCAGTTTGATGAAGTCAAGACAAAAAAAATGTCAACAATCCTGAAAGCGCTGTCCATCGACAAGCAAAAAACATTATTGTTGACCAAGACCACCGACGGAACGCTCTTGAAGTCAGGACGCAATATTCCAAAGCTGCAGGTGCGCGAGGCGGACAAGGCATCGACATTTGAAATTCTAAAAAACCAGGTGCTGCTCATTCAAAAGAGCGCCGTTGATGTGTTGCAAAAATCATTGAAGAATTAGGACATCAGGCAATGATAGGTATTCTCGTTCGGCCCATTATCACAGAAAAAATGACAGAACTCGGCGACAAACGCCAGTATGCATTTGAGGTCCCGACCTCGGTGAACAAGATTGAAGTGTGCAAAGCAGTCGAAAAAAAATTCAATGTCAAGGTGACCAGTGTGCGTACGGTCATCGTCAAAGGGAAACGGAAGAATCAAATGACCAAACGTGGCCGTTTTGAAGGACATACCAAGACATGGAAGAAGGCGATCGTAACGCTGAAAGAAGGCGATAAGATCGATTACTTCGGCAACGTCTGATCGTGAAGGGTTAAGAGACTATGGCAATCAGAAAACTACGACCGATGACTCCCGCGACGAGATTTTATTCTATCTCGGCGTTTGATGAAATCACGAAGAGCAAACCGGAAAAAGCGCTGCTGGAATCGAATAAAAAATCAGGCGGCAGGAATAATCTTGGAAGAATCACCTCGCGTCATCGAGGCGGCGGACATAAACGTCAGTATCGCATTATCGATTTCAAGCGCAATAAATTGGGAATCGCCGGGACGATCGCGGGAATCGAGTACGATCCAAACCGTGCGGCGCGCATCGCATTGATTCATTATCCCGATGGTGAAAAGCGGTACATTCTCGCGGCCATTGGAATGAAAGTCGGTGCAAAAATTATGTCCGGCCCGCAGGCAGATATTGAAAATGGCAATTCCATGCCGTTGAAAAATATTCCCGCAGGCACGTTCGTGCACAACGTGGAATTTGCCCCCGGAAAAGGCGGTCAGATTGGACGCAGCGCCGGAAATTCTCTTCAGGTGATGGCGAAAGAAGGCGAATGGGTTTCGCTGAAAATGCCTTCGGGAGAAATTAGAAAATTTCGTTCAGACTGTAATGCAACGATTGGGTTGGTCGGGAACGCAGATCACGAAAACATCAGTCTGGGAAAAGCGGGAAGATCACGCTGGCTCGGTATTCGGCCGCAGTCCCGCGGTATGGCCATGAACCCCGTCGATCATCCGATGGGCGGCGGTGAAGGCCGGTCAAAAAGCGGCGGCGGCGGACAACATCCGGAATCGCCCTGGGGCAAGTATGCAAAAGGATTGAAAACGCGCAAGCGGAAAAATCAATCGAACAAATATATCATTAAACGTCGTAAGTAATAGGGTCGGTCCTATGAGTCGTTCCATAAAAAAAGGTCCGTTCGTTGACCTCAAGCTGCAGGATAAAATTGAGGTGCTCAATAAATCCAACCAGAAGCGTGTCGTCAAAACCTGGTCGCGGTCGAGCACCATCATTCCCGAATTTGTCGGGCATACCTTCGCGGTGCATAACGGAAACAAGTTTATTCCGGTCTATATCCACGAAGCAATGGTCGGGCATAAGCTCGGCGAGTTTGCGCCGACGCGGGTGTTCCGCGGACATCCCGGCGTGAAGAGCGAAAAGACAACAACACCAGCGTAAGAACGGTCTGTCAGAAGAGTGAGCCATGGAAGCAAAAGCAATAAATAGATACATCGGAACATCACCGCGCAAAATGCGGCTGGTGATTGACCTCATCCGCGGGAAAGCAGTCGAAGAGGCGTTGAGCATTCTTCATTTCACGACGAAAGCCGCCGCGAAAACTGCCGAACAGGTTCTTCGTTCAGCCATCTCCAATGTGCAGAATAAAGAAGAGAGCGGTCGTGTCGATACGGCGACCCTGTATGTGAAGGAAGCGTTTGTCAACGGCGGCGCGATGGCGAAGCGGGTATTGCCTGCACCGATGGGACGGGCCTTCCGGGTGCGTAAACGTTCAAATCATATTACTATTGTAGTCGCGCAGCGGGAGCAGGCGAAGGCGGCGGTTCCAAAAGCCAAAGCGGTGACCGGTGCAAAGAAAACCGAAACAAAGAAATCAGAACCAGCATCAGCAACAAAAGAAGTAACCGAAAGTTAATCGGAGGATCACTTGGGTCAAAAAACACATCCAGTTGGATTTCGTCTCGGAATCGTTCGTGCGTGGGATGCAAATTGGTACGACGATAAAAGTTTTGCTAACAAATTACAGGAAGATGCACTTGTGCGGAATTATGTCCGCAACCGATTAAAGAAAGCTGGAATTGCGCGGGTTCAGATTGACCGGACCCCGAAGCGCGCGGTCGTTACCATTCACACCTCACGACCCGGAATTGTGATTGGGAAAAGCGGAAAAGAGATTGCGCAGCTCGAAGAAGAGTTGAAAAAAGTAACGTCAAAAGAAATAAAAATTCTTATTCATGAAATCAAACGCCCGGAATTGGATGCCTTTCTCGTCGCAGAGGCGATTGCCGGTCAGCTCGAAGGACGAATTTCGTTCCGTCGTGCGATGAAGCAATCGATCACCGCTGCCATGCGCATGGGCGCAGAAGGAATTAAAGTGATGTGCGCGGGACGCCTGGGCGGCGCCGAAATTGCGCGCACAGAGCATTATAAAGATGGACGGATTCCTTTACAGACATTACGGGCAGACATTGATTATGCGGGTGCAACCGCGCATACCATTTACGGAGCCATCGGCGTCAAGGTGTGGATCTGTAAGGGTGAAATTATCGGACCGCGGCAATAAGGAGTGTTGATCTATGTTGATGCCAAAAAGAGTGAAGTATCGAAAAGCCCAGCGTGGACGCATGAAGGGGAAAGCGACACGCGGTGCGACGATCGCGTTTGGGGATTTTGGCTTGAAAGCCATGGAACCGGGATGGGTGACGCAGCGGCAAATTGAGGCATCACGCGTGGCGCTGACCCGGATGATGAAACGGGAAGGGAAAGTATGGATTCGAATTTTCCCGGATAAACCGGTAACCAAGAAACCTGCAGAAACCCGAATGGGAAGCGGCAAAGGATCTCCGGAATTCTGGGTGGCAGTGATAAAACCCGGCCGTGTCCTGTTTGAATTGGGCGGTATTACCCGTGCAACAGCGGCAGAAGCAATGAAGCTTGCAGCACATAAGCTTGCAATCAAAACGAAGTTTGTCACCCGGATCGATTATCAGGGTGCATAAGAGGTAAATCCATGAAGGCACATGACTTGCGGCAACTCTCCGATGCAGAATTGCAGAAGAGAATTCAAGAAGAAGAAGAGAATTTGTCCCATCTGAAATTTCAGAAAGTCATCGGACAGCTGGAAAACCCGATGAAGCTGGGGCACGTTCGAAAAGATATCGCGCGGATTAAAACGATACTTCGCGCTCGGCAATTGAATCCATCAACCGAAAAAACTGCACCGGCATCGGCTCCGGCCGCTCAGGCAGTGCAGCCAAAGTAATGTGAGATGATGATGACAGAAACCCCAAAAGAAACTCCGAAACGCGCACGGCGCAAGGTCCGTATCGGAGTTTCTTTTGGGGTTTCTGTCATCATCATCTCACATTACTTTGGCTGCACTGCC
>RPQN01000247.1 GCA_003819715.1 Ignavibacteriota bacterium
ATTCACGATCTGGAGTGCACCGGGGACATCGTTGACGACCAGCGTCTCATCAAAAAGGAAATTAAATAATTTCTCATGCTCGCTGCTGAACTTCACCAGGCCGTTCGCCCATCCAATCACTCCCTCGCGTTGAACCGGGACACGATGATTGGAAAGATTCGGAAGGCGGTCCAGACAGATGAATGTCGCCTTCCCCTTATTGTTCTTTTTCAGGAAATCGATTGCCGCATATGCTTCCTGTGCGTTATCGACAACGACAAATCCTGCGGTTTCGCCCAGCGCCGCCTCGATGGCAATGCGGTATGGGGGATCTGTTTGGATCGCTTCGCCGACGGTGGTTTGTATTTTCGCGTTCCACTCGTTGCTCGTCATGAGATACTTCGCGCCTTCGGAATACCCGTCAAAACTTTCGACCAGCCCCTGTAAAAAATCGATTCGGGCCTGCTTCCGCTCCACATCGCCCAGGACTTCGTGATCCTGCCGGCGGAGAAGTTCAATATCTGCCTGGAGTTTCTGCTTATAGTCCTCCATCTTATGCGTCCGCACTTCTGCTTCCGCAAACGAGAGGCGAAGCTGCTTATTTTCCGCGGTGAGTGCAGCAATGAGGCCGGCATTTTTCTCAATATCGCGGTAATACCCCGTATTTTCTTCAGCCGTGTAACTGACGCGCCCGCGGATATTTTCAATGCGGGCCTTCACCTGATTCTCCCGGTTTCGCACCTCTGCAAGTTCATGCATGAGCGCCACCACCTGCTCTTGATTCGATTTCAGTTCGGTGCGTTTCGCGTTGAGCTGGACTTCAAATTCATCGAGCTGTGTTTTTTTATTGCGGTAGAGTTCTTCGGCGGCCGTTATTTTTATCTGAAGCTCTTCCATCGACCGGGTCAAATCGGCTTGCTTCTTCTCCAGCTCCACCCGCTGCTGGCTCAGTTCAATTTTCTCTTTGTCAAAACGTTCCATGTTTTCCTGGAGCGAACGCCTGCGCTCCAGGGATGTTGCCCGGTGCTGTTCCAGTTCGTGGATCGCGGTCTGCCGTGTTGCCAGATCTTCCTGGGTTGCCGTCAATTGCCGTTCCAGTTCCTCCAATTCCTGTCGGAGCACATCGAGCAGCGTTTCTTCCTGCTTCACTTCCACTTCCAGCCTGTTCTTTTCATCCACCGCGATGGAAAGCTGCTGCGTGAGGGGATCGATTTTCATTGCCACACTGGAGAAATCGCGAATCAATAAATCCAGCTCCAGCGTCTGCAGCTGTTTGACCAGTTCATTATATTTTTCCGCTTTCTGTGCCTGGCGTTCCAGCGAATTGACCGCCTTCTCCACTCCACGGATGATGTCGTTCACGCGCGTCAGGTCCTGCCGGACCACATCAAGCCGCCGGAATGCTTCTTTTCTCCGGTATTTATATTTCGTGACACCGGCGGATTCTTCGAACAACCGGCGCCGTTCGTCAGAATTGTCGCTGAGAATGCTTTCCACCATTTTCAATTCGATGACGGAATACGCATCCGAGCCCATGCCGGTATCCATAAACAAATCTCTGATGTCCTTCAGCCGGCAAAGGGTTTTGTTCAGATAATACTCGCTTTCACCCGATCGAAAGACGCGGCGGGTGATGGTGACTTCAGAATATTCAGACGGGAGAATCCCTTTGGTGTTTTCAATGGTAATGGAGACTTCGGCGACGTTCAGCGGCTTGCGCGATTTTGTACCGTTGAAAATCACATCTTCCATTTTATCGGACCGCAGGGTCGTTGGTTTCTGCTCCCCTAACGCCCAGCGGATCGCATCAACCACATTCGTCTTCCCGCAGCCGTTCGGCCCGACAATGGCCGTCAGCCCCTGGTCGAAGGACAGGTTCACTTTCTGGGCGAAAGATTTGAACCCGAATATTTCTAATTTGGAAAGATACATTACCCGAGATTCTGCGCAAGATGGAGAATGAATTTGAGGTAGGAACTTAAGGCAAAGACGGAATCATAATAAAAGAACAGACCGGCCCAGAGAAGAACCCAGACAAGAATTCCTCCGAAATACGTTTTGATGGGACTCAGGTCGTACATCACCGAAATTCCCTTTAACACTCGAAAGAATGTCCAAATGAGAAACAACGCAATCAGTACGAGCGATGGGAGAACATAGGGCGGATTCTCCATAATTTTGAATAAGCTCATCGCCAGAGGACTGAGAAAAATAATAGGCGCTGCACCCCAAACCGAAACGGAATACACATGCATCCATGTGACCTGCGCTCTGATAAACAATGCAAGGACCTTCATTAGGAGCGCGAGCAGTGCACCGATCACAAAGAACAAACCGGTTAATGCCGCAATGCCGGCGATCGGATGCCAAGTCGCGCGTATGAATTGTTCCTTCACATAATCCATGGTGCATAGATAGGTGATGAGGTAATCCGCAAACCGGTCGCCGCGAAAATGGTACATAATGCTCGAAAACAACCCGGCGAGAGTCACCGAGATGGCGCCGGCAAGAATGAGCGTGTGTCCTGCGGACACGGAGTGTAAATCTCGTAAATCCACGAAAAAATTGTACGATCGGATCAGGGAACGCTGAAGGTTTTCGGCAAACCTCCGGTTGGTCGATTCATAACCGATCAGGATAATGACGAGTAATCCGACGAGCACATGCACCCATGGGAATTTCTGGCGAAAATTTCCCGCCGGGATTGCCGTGATGCGTTCCTCATTATACAGAACGCGTACCACCTCATACGCAAGGCGTTTTTCCCGGGTCTGGCTGACCAGACCGAAGGGGTACACGTATCGATCGCCCAATCCATAATTCAGGAGGGGACGATCGCCGCGCCAGTCGTTGAGGGCCTGTATAAAACTGCCTGCCGCGTTTGCTTCTTTCAACGCCGCATAAAACTGGATAAAATATCTCGCTTGTGATTCCTGCGACATCGGATCGCTGTAACCGTTCCGATTGTTTTGCTCCACACCTTTTCCGTAGTCGAGAATCACCAGCGGCTGATTCGGATGATCTTTTTTCCAATCCGACAACAGCTGCCTGTATGTTTTCAGATCGCATGGCGGAAGCGTCAAACCGACAAAATCCGCACCCGATGTACAGACGTCATTCTTGAGCATCAGGGTGCCGTAATAGACCGGACGTTCGTCCAGCTGGTGGATCACTCCGGACATTCTCTTCACAAAACCGAGCGCCTGCTCATCAGCCGAATCGAACTGATTTCCGATTCCCCACGCGAGCACACACGGATAGCCGCCGTCCCGTTCGACCATCTCCCGCGTCTGAATTTCCGCCAGCGTTTGGAAGGCATCATCATCCAGAATTTCCGCCGGGACATTCCAGACAGGAACTTCTTCAATGACGAGTAATCCATAACGGCTGCACAGATTCAGCATATAGGGATGAGGCGGATGAAATGCGAATCGAATCGCGTTCGCACCAAGAGATTTGATCAGGATGACATCCTTCTCCATCTGCTCATAGGAGAGTGATGCCCCGTATCGCGGCGAATCCTCCTGCCAGACGATGCCTTTCAGTTTCACTGTACTGCCGTTCAGGACGAATGCATTGTCTTTCACCTGTACCGAAGCAAAACCCATATTCAAATTATATTGGTCAACCGTTGATCGCTGCTTCGCTTCGAGGGAAATGATGCTTGTTTTCAGAATATAGAGATCCGGGTGTTCCGGACTCCAGCGTTTGGGAGCATTGACCGTGAGTGTCAACTGAACCGTTGCATTTTTATTTGATTCGAGAACCAGAGGAGCGGACATTCCCTGGGCAATGAGCACATCCGAGAACCGCTCATGAAGTTCGACGTTCAGAGAGTACACCGGTTGTTTCGTTTTCGAAGCAACCGAATCCCGGTTCAATGGGCCGAATTGTTTATTGCTCAGTATACACTCAAGCTGGAGCGCCGCCTGTTCCGTCTGTTCGTTGAGAATGGTATGAAAGTGAACCCGATCCACCCACAGCTTCGGTGAGGCCAGTAAATAGATATCGCGGAGAATGCCTCCGTAATTTTTCCAGCCCCAGATTTGTTTCCAGAGCGGAAGCGTACTGCGGGCGCTTAAACGGTTGTTCACCAAAATCTTTATGGTATTTTCACGGCCGATCTGCAGCGCATCGTCCGGAACATCAAATTCAAAACTGGTATAGCCGCCGACATGCTTCCCGACGAATATCTCGTTGATATAAATTTCACATTCGTAATTGATTCCAAGCGCCACAAACTTGAATGCGGATTTTTTTAGAAGTTCTTCATTCACCGTGAACGTACGCTGAAAGGCCACTTGTCCTTCATATGCAATCGAACCAGGGACTTTCAAATCCTGCCATGCCTCACCGTTGAGGGAATACTTCCAGGTCCCCGCCAGGTCAATTTTGCTTCGGGTGGGCGAGTCAATAAACATTCCAGCATCCAGGCTTTCGAGAGTCGGCTGGCCATTGGCAAGAATGAGCGGCTGGGACACTACTATAGCGTTGAGACTCGAAACAATGGAAAGAGCGAGGAACGCAGAAAAGATACCGTAAATATGAGGTTTTTTTGCCAATTTAATGAACTAGTTGTGCGAGGAAATCGACTTTATCGCACCTCGACAAAGCCAGGTCGCCGATTATGACGGCATCGCCCAAAATCATCTTAATATAATACATAAAACCAGCGAAAGCAATGAAATTTCCAATACTTATAGTGGTTTTTATGCTGAATCTTTGCTATGATTTTACCAATACTGCAGCCGGCTGATAGTTTTTCTCTAAATTTACCGATGGTCGATGTCGGAATAAATCAGTAATGAGAAAGTGAGTGATGTTTATGACTCGGCCAATCCTCTCGTACACCGTTGCCCCGTCCATTCCCAAAGAACTTCAATGCCTCCAGACCATTGCATATAACCTGCTCTGGGTGTGGGATCATGAGCTTATGGAACTCTTTATGAGGATAGACCTGGATTTATGGGAATTCTCAAATCACAATCCGGTGTTTATGCTGGGAATGATAAAACAGGAACGACTCAACTCGTTGATGCGGGATGATGCATTCCTCGCCCAGGCAGAACGCGCATGCAGACGATTTTCGGATTATCAGAATAACGGATCGAGCTGGTACCGTAAGACTCATCCTGCAGAAAAAAATGCATGCTTTGCATATTTTTCCGCGGAATTTGGATTGACCGAGTGTCTGCAAAATTATTCGGGCGGATTGGGAGTGCTGTCCGGCGACCACTTGAAAGCGGCGAGTGATTTGGGGCTTCCGCTGGTCGGCGTCGGATTATTATATCAGAAGGGATACTTCCGGCAGTACCTCAACGCCGATGGTTGGCAGCAGGAACGAAATCCGGAAAATGACTTTTATGCCCTTCCCATCACCCAGGTACTTCAACCAGACGGAAAACCAAAAACGATTTCTGTGGATTTTCCCGGCCGGCAGGTGTTTGCGCAGATCTGGCTGGTACAAGTCGGACGAGTAAAGCTCTATCTCCTCGATACGAATATTCCTAAAAATTCTCAGGATGATCAGGACATCACCGACCAGCTCTACGGCGGGGATCGGGAGCTTCGCATCAAGCAGGAAATTCTCCTCGGCATCGGCGGCTGCCGGGCGTTGGAAGCGGTGGGATTGAAGCCGTCGGTCTTTCATTTAAACGAGGGACATTCCTCATTCCTTACTCTTGAGCATTGCCGCACTTTGATG
>RPQN01000248.1 GCA_003819715.1 Ignavibacteriota bacterium
ATTAACCAAATCGAAAACGTTCTGCGGATGTTCGACAACATTCGGGAACGATCCGAACTCCAACGTCTGCCCGGTCTGCCTGGGCATGCCGGGCGTGCTGCCGGTGCTGAACAAGAGCCACGTTGAATTCATCATGAAAATGGGCCTGGCGACGAACTGCACCATCGCGCCAAAATCGGTTTTTGCACGGAAAAATTATTTCTACCCGGACCTCCCGAAAGGATATCAGATTTCGCAGTACGAGGAACCGATCTGTGAACATGGCTGGCTGGACGTGGAACTGAAGGACGGTTCGGTCCGGCGGATCGGCATCACCCGCATTCATATGGAAGAGGACGCCGGCAAGTCGATCCACGATCAAGATGCCGACACTCTCGTCGATGTGAACCGGTGCGGTGTACCGCTGATCGAAATTGTCAGTGAACCCGATATGCACACGCCGCACGAAGCGTATCAATATCTTTCCATGATCCGCCAGCTGGTGACCTATCTTGGTATCTGCGACGGCAATATGGAAGAAGGAAGCCTCCGGTGCGATGCGAACGTCTCCGTGCGGAAGAAGGGCGAGACGAAATTAGGGACGAAACTGGAAGTGAAGAATTTAAATTCATTCCGGTTTGTAGAAAAAGCGCTGGAATATGAGATCAACCGCCAGATCGATGCGCTCGAGAACGGAGAAAAAATAATCCAGCAGACGCTCCTCTGGGATTCCGATAAAGGCGTCTGTGTCCCCATGCGCTCGAAAGAAGAGGCGCATGATTACCGCTACTTCCCCGATCCCGATCTCGTGCCGGTCCTCGTGGACCAGCCATGGATCGATGAGATGAAAGCGCAATTGCCGGAATTGCCGACTGCGCGCCGCGACCGTTACATCAGCGAGTTAAAACTGCCGCAGTACGACGCCGAACTCCTGACCAATGAGCGCGAGCTGGCGGAATATTTCGAGGGGATCATATCACATCTTAAAACGAAAAACGAAGAATCATATAAATTAGCAAGCAACTGGACGATGGTGGACGTTCTGCGGGTCGTCCATGACCAGCATCTGGCGGTTGCAGATTTTCCCGTATCGCCGAAAAATCTTTCCGGGATGATCAATCTCATCATTGACGGCACGATCAGCGGCAAGATTGCCAAGGATGTGTTCGAGGAAATGCTGAAAACAAAAGAACCGCCCCAGGCGATCGTCGAGAAAAAAGGCCTCGTGCAGGTGAGCGATGTCTCCGCAATCGAAAAAGTTATTGATGAAATACTGGCAAACAACCCGGGACAGGTGGAGCAGTTTAAGAGCGGAAAACAGCAGGTCTTCGGCTTCTTCGTCGGCCAGACCATGAAAGCAATGAAAGGGAAAGCAAATCCCAAAGTGGTGAATGAGGTGTTGGAGAGGAAATTGAGCCATTGAGCAGTTGAGCCGATGAGCCAATGAGCAGATGAGCAGATGAGCAGTTGAGTAGATAAGCCTGTCAAAATTAGGGAGGGAAACGGGCTATGGAAAAGTTTCGGACATTAAGTGTCTATCAGAAAGCTCTTGAGTTCTCGAAGGTGGTTAGAAAGACGACGAAAGTCTTTCCAAAGGATGAGCTTTTTGGTTTGATCTCTCAATTTCGCCGGGCAGCAGATTCAATTGTTCTCAATATTGCAGAAGGTGCCGGCAACAGTTCAAAAAAGGAATTTGCGCGATTCTTGGATTTTTCCATTCGCTCAGGCTTTGAATGTATCGGTTGTTTGGATATCGCAGTTACAAATGATTATATCGATAAGGACAATTATGAACATGTCTTATCTTCTATTAATGAAATCATTGCGATGTTGTACGGTTTGAAGAAATCTTTACTAAAATAATAACTCATCGTCTTATTGGCTCACTGGCTTATAGGCTTAAATGCTTTTTTAATTAACTCAACTGCTTATTGACTCAAAGGCTCATCGGCTTAAATGCTTTTTTAAATAACTCAACTGCTTATTGACTCATAGGCTCATAGGCTTAATGGCTCATAGGCTTATTACTCACTTACTAAAAGACTTAACGAACATGAGAACCAAAATCATCGCCGGTAACTGGAAAATGTACAAAGACCTGAACGAGTCGGCGGAACTCCTGAACGGTCTGAAAACGAAACTTGCCGTACTGCCGAATGGCGTAAAGGCGATCGTCTGCCCGCCGTTTACCTCGCTGGCTCTTGCGAAGACCCTGCTCGAAGGGAGCCCGATTGCGATCGGTGCGCAGAATATGTATCACGAGGATGAAGGCGCTTTCACCGCCGAGATTTCGCCGAAGATGCTGAAATCCGTCGGATGCCAGTATGTGATCCTCGGGCATTCGGAACGGCGGCAGTATTTCAAAGAGACGAATGAATTTATCAACACCAAAGCAAAGAAGGCGCTTGCCTCCGGGTTAATTCCGATTATTTGCGTCGGTGAAACACTGGAAGAGCGCGAGAAGAACATTACCGATCAGATCGTCTCGGTGCAGGTAAAGGGATGCCTGAAAGATATTTCCTCGGCAGATGCCGAGAAACTGATCATCGCGTACGAGCCGGTATGGGCGATCGGCACAGGAAAAGTTGCAACGCCGCAGCAGGCACAGGAAGTGCATCAGCTTATCCGAAAACTCATCGGGCAATTGTACAGCTGGGCAACGGCGGAAAAAGTGGTTCTCCAGTACGGCGGCAGCGTGAAACCGGAAAATGCAAAAGAGCTGCTCCATCAGCCGGACATCGACGGCGCACTGGTTGGCGGTGCATGCCTGAAAGCCGATTCATTTGCCGCGATCGTGCAGGCAGCAGCGTAGGTTTTTCATTTTGCGAATCAAAGACCGTCATCAATGTACTTGATGGCGGTTTTTTTATGAGCCGATGAGCAGATAAGCCGTTGAGCAGATGAGTGTTTATTTCGAGACACTTTGGTTCAATTACTCAAATGCTCATTGGCTCATTGACTTAAAGGCTCCACGGCTCCACTGCTCCAAGGCTCAAAGGCTCATCTGCTTAGTTCCTTTCTTTTTCCAATACAATTCGGTAGATTTGATCAAAATTGATCATCTCATATCTCTTGAGGTACTCTTATGACCCGCCGTCTCGTCCTTCTGTTCTCCAGTTTAATAATGCTCCTATCGAATCTCTTTGCACAGGAAGCCCGCCTGCTCCGATTCCCGGCAATTCATGGGAATCAAATTGTTTTTACGTATGCAGGGGATCTTTACACCGTACCGTCAGCTGGCGGTGTCGCCAGAAAACTCACGACGGATATCGGTTTCGAAATGTTTGCCCATTTTTCGCCCGATGGAAAGAAAATCGCTTTTACCGGACAGTACGATGGCAACACCGAAGTCTTTATTATTCCGGCCGAAGGCGGCGTGCCGAAACGGCTCACCTTCACGGCGACGCTCGACCGCGATGATGTTTCCGACCGTATGGGACCGAACAATATTGTCATGGGCTGGAAAGACGACACGCATGTTGTTTTTCGTTCGCGGCGGATTGAGTTCAATGATTTCAAAGGACAGTTGTACCTCGCATCGGTCGAAGGCGGCATCCCCGAACAGCTGCCGCTGCCGCGCGGAGGATTCTGTTCCTACTCTCCCGATGGGAAAAAACTTGCCTACAACCGTGTCTTCCGCGAGTTCAGAACCTGGAAACGATACCGCGGCGGCCAGGCCGATGATGTCTGGATCTACGATTTTGAAACCAGGCAGACAACAAACCTCACCAATAATCCCGCGCAGGATATCTTTCCGATGTGGCCGATGTGGAGCGGGAACACGATCTACTTCCTTTCCGACCGGGATGAGAACAAGAGGATGAATCTCTACTCCTGCGACCTGAACACGAAGGAAACAAAAAAGGTTACGAATTTCACGGAATATGACATCAAGTTTCCATCGCTGGGCGATCATGCAATCGTCTTCGAGAACGGCGGCTTCATTTACAAATATGATGCCGTCAGCGGAACGACAGAAAAAGTGACGATCTCCATCAATGACGATTTCGACGGCGGGCGCGGCAGCCTGGTGGATGTCAGCAAGAATATTACAAATTATGAAATCGCGCCTGACGGCAACCGGGCATTGTTTGGTGCGAGAGGTGAACTCTTTACTCTGCCGGTCAAGTACGGCAACACCCGTAACCTGACGAAAACCGCCGGTGTCCATGAACGCAGTTCCAAATGGTCCCCCGACGGTAAATCGATTGCATACATTTCCGATGCGACCGGTGAAGACGAGATCTATGTCATGCCTCAGGATGGAAACGGAACGCCGACCCAGGTGACGTCAAAAGGCGATGTCTACAAGTATAACATTGCCTGGTCTCCGGACTCAAAAAAAATACTGTGGGCCGATAAACAGCAGCGGCTGCAATATGTCGATGTCGAATCCAGGAAAGTGACGCTCGTGATGCGTTCGGATGTATGGGAGTTCACCGATTTTGCATGGTCGCCCGACAGCAAGTGGATCGCATTTGCAAAGCCGGAAGCGGAAGTCATGACGAAGCTCTGTTTGTATTCCCTGGAGACTCAGAAAGTCACGGAAGTAACGGACGGCTGGTTCTCATCGTATGAACCTGCATTCAGCTCGGACGGGAAATATTTATTTTTTGTTTCCAACCGTACGTTCAATCCATCCTACAGTCAGACGGAATGGAACCATGCCTACTTCGATATGGCGAAAATTTATTTAGTGACGCTTTCGAAGGAGACAAAATCGCCGTTTGAGCCGAAGAGCGATGAAGTAAAAATGAAGGAAGAAAAGTCCGGCAAGCCGGAGGAAAAATCCGATAAAAAGAAAGAGGAGAAAAAGGAAGTGGTCGTCAAAGTGGATACCGCTGGAATTCAGGGACGCATCACGGTGCTTCCTGTGACGGGCTCGCGCTACCGGAATATCCAATCCGTGGGGGAGAAAGTCTATTATATCCGAAACGGTTTAAAAGATGAGAAATCCAAATTGTTCCTCTATGACCTGGACAAGCAGAAGGAAACCGAGCTCGGCGAGTTCAACGGGTTTGAAATTTCCGCCGACGGAAAAAAGATGCTGGTCGGACAGGAAAAGTCCTATGCGATTATCGACCTCCCGGCGGCAAAGATCGAAGTCAAAGAGAAACTCGACCTTTCCGACATGAAGGTAAAACTGGATCACCACGCCGAATGGATGCAGATCTATAACGAGTGCTGGCGGCAGATGCGCGATTTCTTCTTTGCTCCCAACATGCATGGGGTCGATTGGGCGGGAATACGGAAAAAATATGAAGTGTTGGTTCCGTTTGTCAATCATCGGGCCGACCTGACCTATATTATCGGTGAAATGATCGGAGAATTGAATGCCGGGCACACGTATGTCGGCGGCGGGGATATGCCGAAAGCGGAACGCATTCAAACCGGATTGCTGGGCGCAACAATCGAGCGTGATGCAGCATCGGGGTATTACCGCATCATTAAAATTCTGAAAGGACAGAACTGGGATCAGCGTGTCCGGTCGCCATTGACGGAAATCGGCGTGAATGCAAAAGAGGGTGAATATATTATTGCGGTCGACGGCAAACCGGCCAACCAGATGACGGATTTTTATGAATCACTGGTTAATACCGCCGGGAAACAGGTGAAGCTGAAGCTGAATGCAGAGCCGAAAGAGGCCGGCGCTCATGAAACGACGGTCATACCGACCGGGAACCAACAGCCGCTCTATGA
>RPQN01000249.1 GCA_003819715.1 Ignavibacteriota bacterium
TACAGGCGAGCGGGCAGCCGACCTGTGTGGAGACTCAAAGCCTCAGCCTTTGTTCATCCTCCGAGGTTTTTTTCGCCGATGGAATTAGAACACTCTCGATCGCCAGATCATCCTGAAGCGTGAAGAGATATTTCGATGTACCGTCGGTTGATTGCTGCCGGGTGACGCATTGAAGGTTCGAGATACAGGCGATTCGAGAAAGCACGGTCCGAAACTCCTTGGAAATATCGGTCATTTCATCAAAACTCTGGGCCGATTTGGAGTAGAGCCAGCTGTAAAGCTGAGCTGCACGGTATTTCTTTTCGCCGAGTTCCTCGACAAATGATTGAAGCTCTGTGCGATTAAGACCTTTGAGATTTTTCTTTGTCATAGATTGCAAGGTACGGAAAGATGTTGCGTGGAACAAGGCTCGTGTGTCCCTCAAGAAAGAGGCCCATCGGGGGCCGCACTGCAAAAATTCTCGTTGATTTTCCCTTCGACTCCTGAACAATCGAATACGATGTTGATGGACCCTTGAGAAAATGCGTTCAACGAAAACACCGATCCTGAACTTGGAAATAATTTGAAATTCGACTACCTTACCTCACGAATGTACCAGGACGCACTCTTTTCCAAAAAATTCGGTTCGCTGCAGGAGTTCTAAAATTTTAGATACGGGAAATAGATTTCTCATAAAAAAATCTGACGCCCCTGCAATCATATGGGGAACACAGAGATTTTCATTCGATTCGGTTCTTGCACACATTTCTGAATTCGCCGGCCTCCTACCTCCGGAAAAACCCTTTCGAGCTGCCCTCTTCTCCGAAAACAGACCGGAATGGATCTCTGTTCTGTACGCGGTGTGGCATCGGGGCGGGATACCCGTCCTGTTTGATTTTACATCCTCCGATGATGAGATACGGTACATTCTGAACGAAGCACAACCCGAAATTATTTTCTGTTCATTAAAATATGAGACCGCAGTCCGTGCGATTTCAAGCAGCCTCGTTTCACACCCGACGATTCATGTATTTGAAAACCTCCCCGGACCCCATCATCCGGTTTCTCTTGATTCGGTCTCGTGGAATGATATCGATGACACCGCGCTGATGATGTATACCTCCGGCACGACCGGGATGCCGAAAGGGGCGATGCTTTCTTTCAGGAATCTGATGTCCAATATCCGGAGCGTCCTGGAATTTGCCACACCGCACGATTCGATTCTCCTGCTGCTCCCGCTCTATCATATTTTTCCGCTGCTCTGGACGGTCATTGCTCCGATGTATGCAGGAGTGTGCACTGTTTTTTCCCCATCGCTCGATCCCGGTGAAGTGCTTGCGGTTCTCCAGCATGCACGGGTTACTGCGATCGTAGGGGTCCCTGCATTATTTGAGCGGATCCATAAAAGTATATTTGACAAAATTCAAGGAAGTCTGCAGGCGAAGGCGGCGTTCCGTCTCTGTCAGACCATCGGATCAATTTCTTTATCACGGCTTCTCTTTCGACGTGTGCATGCACAGTTCGGCGGCAGGGTCAAGTACCTGATCTGCGGCGGCGCAGCACTGGACATCGCAATTCAAAAGGATTTCATGACGCTGGGATTTCCAATATACACCGGATACGGTCTTACCGAGACCTCACCGATGATATCATTTAATAAGCCGGGCTTTTTGAAATTAGGGTCCATCGGACTTCCCATTCCGGCCGTGACGGTGGAAATAAGGAACGATGAAATCGTGGTGCAGGGCGATAATGTGATGCAGGGATACTTTCACCATCCGGAAGAGACGCAGTTGATCATTCGGGATAATTGGTTATATACCGGTGATACCGGATATATCGACCAGGAGGGGTTTCTCTTTTTCACCGGGAGAAAGAAGGAGATCATCGTTCTGCCGAATGGGAAAAACATAGATCCGCTGAGCGTGGAACATTCTCTTTCTTCATTTACACGCTCTGTAAGAGAAGCGGGTGTGTACGAACGGCACGGCCGGCTTGCAGCGATTATCGTTTCAAAAAATGGGTTGGAGATCGAGAACGAATCGATCCATCACGAAATTAAGTGGAACGTGATCGATGTCTATAACCGAACGGTTCCATCTTATAAAAAGATTTATTCTTGGACCCTGACGGATGCCCCGCTGCCTAAAACTTCTTTAGGGAAGCTCAAACGGTATGCCCTCTCCTCTTTTGCAGAACAGCATGCGAATAAAAAAGGAAGCGCAGCGTTTATCTCCAGCGACACTTCTCCTCTTCTTCGATATATTCAAAAAGAAAAAAAGATCAATGCATCTCCGGATGATAATCTCGTGCTCGATCTCGGCATGGATTCTCTCGATATGGTACTCTTCCTTTCGTATATCGAATCGGAATACGGCCTTGTCATCACGGCAGAGGACGTGCTCCGGCAGCAAACCGTCGGTGCGCTCTCCGAGTATATCCAGCACTATCTCGACTCAAAACAATCCGGAAACCTGGACTGGCAGACGATGTTTGACGAAACGGAAACCGTCGCCATTCCGAAAACCTGGTGGACCATTGCTCTATGGCAGTTTTTGGTCCGGTCGGCCTATCAAATCTGGCTGAATGCTTCCATTCGAGGAATGGAAACGATACCTCCCGGACCGGTTCTTTTTGTCGCAAACCACCAGAGCTCACTCGATCAGTATTTAGTAACTTCTTTTTTTTCGTATCGGCAATTTCGGAAAATCTATTATCTTGCAAAGGAATTTCATTACCGCGCAGCGTGGAAGC
This sequence comes from Ignavibacteriota bacterium, assembly GCA_003819715.1. Taxonomy (GTDB): domain Bacteria; phylum Bacteroidota; class Ignavibacteria; order UBA10030; family UBA10030; genus Fen-1298. Next base: position 2,734 of record RPQN01000249.1, read on the forward strand.
AATGGCTGGTCGACCGGCATAATGTGGTGCTGGTCCATCCGACCGAAACCCTCCTCCTGGCTCTTCGAAAATTAGCGCGCTGTTTGCAGCAAGGCGGCAGCGTGCTGATCTTTCCGGAAGGGACCCGGTCTTCGGACGGATCGTTATCCGACTTTAAAAAATCTTTTGCACTCCTCAGCTGCGCCCTGGGAGTCCCGGTAGTCCCGGTCATCATTGATGGGACCATCGATGCGCTCCCGAAAGGGACGTTATTTCCCAGGCGAGGCGTCTCTGTTTCTGTGCGTTTTTTACAACCGGTGCACCCGGATGGTCATACTCCGGCATCGTTGACAGCGGAAATTTTCTCCATCATCAAATCGGCAGTTGAAAAGAATCACATGAACCAGCCATGAGAATCGGGAATAGAACCTATGTATCCGCGCATTTTTATTACTGACAATTATTTCATCTCGTCGTATTCACTCTGCATTGCCGCTGCTATTATTTTGGCAGTTCTTGTTGCCTATGGTGAGTGCAAACGATATGGACTTCCCGTCCTTCTTTTTCCTGCCGCAGCATTTTGGTCGATATTCGGCGGTATCATTGGTGCAAAAGTATTCGATGTCGTGTGCTATAATTGGAACAACTTCCTGGACATCCCTCTCGTCGTCTTGACAAGTCCCAGCGGCTGGATGTATTACGGTGCTGAAATCGGCGGATCCGTCGGGCTCGTGGTCTATCTTCTGCTGCACCATGTAGAGTTTTTACGTCCCGTCGATATCGGTGGAACCGTCCTCCTGCTTGCTCATGCGCTCGGCAGGTTGGGTTGTTTTCTTGCAGGCTGCTGTTACGGCATACCCACAAATTCCTGGATGGGGATAACCTTCCCGAAGGGACCATGTCCGGTGCATCCGACACAGCTTTACGAAAGCATACCGCTCGCCATCGGGTTTGTCGTGCTCTGGATTTTCAGGAAACGGTTTGTCATCCCGGGAACGATTTACGCTTCGTACCTTATTTTTTATAATGTGCTGCGATTCATGGTCGAATTCTACCGGGAAGATGCATATCATTTCGGTATTCTTCACTTCAGTCCGTCGCAGTACATCGCAGTCGTCTTATTCTCCTTTGGAGTCGTCCTTTTGACATATCTGGTGAAGCACAAAAAAACAGCGTGAGGTGAGGATGGCGGTTGTGCGAAAGCATCTCATGACGTTTCATTTTTACAACAACGAAGAGTGACGTCGTCACGGAAAAGACTTCAGGCGACAGGAGTGGTGTATCAATAAAAACGGCTGAAAGAATTTCTCTTTCAGCCGTCGTCGTTCATCAAACAACAACTTCTTTTACTGCTTTACAAAACTCATCTCATATGACGAACCATTTTTAGAATAGTTGAGTATGAGATTTACTCCGTCAAAAGTAAAGTCGAAGGTCACGAAGGCACTGTTTTCGTATTCGATCTTGAAGGACTGGCTGCTGCCGCTGGTCAGCACGCTGAAGTTACCGGAGGCGCTGTAGTTGTAGCTGGAATCCTGCAGGCATGGATACTGTGCCTTAACGTTCGGACCAAATCGCATATCCATATTCAATGATGCGGAGACCATATCGGCATTAATGACAAGGCTATTCGATGCCGCCGCATTCGAAAAAGTATAGGATCCTCCGGAAGCACAGGTTGCCTTAAAAGTACTCAAACGGTAAGTACCGGCTGCCAGGGCAGTTTTCGAACCAGCTCCCACCGTAAAGTTCAATATACTGGTCGTTAATCCGCCGCCTGAAATCGAATTATTGGAAAACTTTGCCGTTGCGACATAGTTGCCGGGATTGTTGATGGATATCGTATCGACAAATGTTCCTGTAAACCCATCGCTTTTGTTGCCGGCTTCGCTGACAAAAATAAAGCTCGATGAACCCACGACCGCATTCGATCCTTGCTGCGAGATCTCGAGCGTGCCGCTTAAATCCCGTGCGGTGTAATATTCATCCACGCATTTATTGGGATCTTTCTCTTTGTCATGACGGGGGTTATATGCCTCAATGCTAAATGGAAGTTTCGCATAGATTTCCGGTGATGCGGCTTTCAGCGAAAAATTCGACAGGAGAATGACATCACTTACGCCGCTGCTGGAGTCGGTAATTCCTCCGGTAAAAATAAAAAATGCTGTGATCATTAGACCGAGAAGAAGGAGATAAACCGCTGATTTGTTTTTCATTGTCGTCCTCATAGTGTAATAGAATTAGAAGCTGAAGAAAATTCCGCTTGTCACCGAGTTCATTTTACCGATATTATAATCCACCGCTAAATCGAGAAACACCAGATGGAAGCGCGCACCCGCTGTAAAACGGCTCTTATTGATTCCATTGAGACTGAAATTAATATTCACATCTTCCTTGCCGGTGATCGACTCAATGGACTGCGTATAATGGACATCGATCGAGGAGCGTTCGAGCAATCCGCCGATATAGGGTGTCACGCTGAATAACCTTCCGCCGAATGTTTTGGAAACATTGATACCGTACGACGTCGCTTTCAATTCCACCACATCTCCCACTTTTGCATTCTGTACCAGGAACCCGAAAGATATTTCTACCGGGAGATCAATGCCCATCCAGACCATGGGATTATGCTGGAGGCCGTAACCGAGATAATTGAATTTCCCAAATTCATCTGAAATTTTAATCCCGGGAACAAAACGGATGATGGCCTGGGTGCCCATGAGTGTCCCGAGTTTTAACTGCGGAGCTGCCGAAGGAAGAATCGGAAATCCATTCATCAGACCGGTCGCACCGTCGAGCTCGACTGTTTTCGAAGGGATGACGACATTGATCGGGAACGGGTAACGCGGATCGTTGATCTGAAGGCTTTCATTCCCGTTCGGTGAAAACACAATCCGGACTTTGTTGTTGCTGCTGCCGGTGACCGTCGGACCGTACAGGACCACTGGA
>RPQN01000250.1 GCA_003819715.1 Ignavibacteriota bacterium
CTTTACCAGAAGGCGTATTCTGCAGAAACCCTTGCGGGAACCCTCTCGCCGGGCTGGGCAAAGAAACTCGGACTCTCTGAAAAAGTCGCCATAGCCGTTGGTGCATTCGACGCACATATGGGAGCAGTAGGAGCTGGAATTTCTACCGGTTCTTTGGTTAAAATTGTCGGGACGAGCACGTGTGATATTATGATTCATCCGCATCAGGAAACGTTGAAGGACATTCCCGGGGTTTGCGGGATCGTCAATGGTTCGGTCATGAACGGGTATTACGGCATCGAAGCAGGGCAGTCAGGGGTCGGAGATATTTTCCTTTGGTTTATCAACCGGCTTGTTCCCGATTCATACGGAAAAACCCAGGACGAAAAATTCAGGACGCTGGAAAAAGCGGCAAAAAAACTAAAAGCTGGTGAAAGCGGGCTGCTCGCTCTTGATTGGAACAACGGGAATCGCACGATACTCGTCGATGTGCGGTTAACCGGTCTGCTCCTTGGACAGACACTCCACACCAGTCCGGAAGAAATCTACAGGGCGCTCATTGAAGCGACGGGATTTGGTGCGCTGGTCATCATTGACCGTATCGAAGAATATGGAGTGAAGGTACGGGAAGTGGTGAATTGCGGCGGACTCGCAGTCAAGAATTCTTTGATGATGCAGATCTACGCCGACATTACCGGGCGTCCCATGAAGATATCCCGGAGTGAACAAACCCCGGCACTCGGTGCGGGAATTTTCGCGGCGGTTGCGGCAGGAAAGAAATCAGGGGGCTACGAGAGTATCGATGATGCAAAAAAGGCGATGACCGGCACCGGTAAAGTTTATGAACCGCAGAAAGAAAATCACGAAGCGTATAAAAAGTTATACAAACTGTACTGTCAGCTTCATGATGGGTTTGGAACAAAACACTGGTCCGGCGGGATGTTCAACGTGATGAAAGATTTACTGGAACTGCGCGATGAGGTTCTGAAATCAAAGTAAGTCGCTCATACAGTCAGTTTATTGAATGATGATGACACGAGGTGAAGTGCGTGATCAAGGAAATAATTTTTTATCCGCTTGCATTCCTTTTTTCAATTATTACCTCATGCCCGGGGCAGCAGCAAAAGTATTTTGATTACCCGTTATCGATGGTGGATATCACCAATGTTGAAATCACCGACGATTTCTGGCTTCCAAAAATCAGAACGATCCAGCAGACCACCATACCGTTTGCGCTCGATAAATGCACCGTGGAAGGCCGTCTGGACAATTTCCTCATTGCCGGAAAGAAAAAACAGGGAACAGTCAGGGGAGCAATGCCTTTCGATGATACGGATGTGTATAAAATTATCGAAGGAGCGTCATATTCGCTGATCAGTGCGCCGAATAAAGAATTGGATGCCACGCTCGATTCGATCATTGCGATCATAAAAATTGGCCAGGAACCTGACGGTTATCTGACCACCTGGTGTACCATCGACCCGTTCCACCCGCCCGCCCCTTGGGCACAAAAAACCGGTAAGCGATGGATCGGCGAATCGTCGAATCATGAGCTCTATAACAGCGGGCATCTGTTTGAGGCAGCCGCCGCGCATTATCATGCAACGGGCAAAAGAAATTTCCTTGAACTTGCGCTCAAGAATGCCGACCTCCTTGTGCAGACGTTCGGTCCCGGTAAACTCTCAATGCCTCCCGGCCATCAGATTGTGGAGACCGGTTTAATAAAGCTCTATCGAATTACCGGCAATGAGAAATATGTACAACTCGCAAAATACTTTCTCGATGTGAGGGGCGATTCCACCACCCATTCGTTATACGGTGAATACAGCCAGGACCAGAAGCCCGTCGTTCAGCAGAATGTCATTGTGGGCCATGCGGTCCGGGCAGTCTATATGTATGCCGGGATGACCGATATTGCAGCGCTTTATCGAGATTCCGCTTATCTGAAAGCGGTGACCGTCATCTGGACCAATATGATCGAGAAGAAGATTTATCTGACGGGCGGCATCGGAGCAAAGCATGAAGGCGAAGCGCTGGGAAACGACTATGAACTTCCCAACCTGACGGCATACGGAGAAACCTGCGCATCCATCGGTAATGTGTATTGGAACAATCGGTTGTTCATGCTGTCGGGGGACTCAAAATATTTTGACGTCATTGAACGGTCGTTATATAACGGGTTGATCTCCGGGATATCCCTTGACGGCAAAAACTTCTTTTATGTGAACCCCCTCGAAGCGGACGGGTCGTTTAAATTTAACAGTGGCGCATGCACGCGCCGGCCATGGTTCGATTGCTCCTGCTGTCCCACGAATCTTATCCGTTTTATACCGTCTCTTCCGGGATTGATTTACGCCGTTCAAGGAGATATATTATACGTGAATCTCTATATGTCCAGCAAAGCCCGGGTGCAACTGGACCAGATAACGGTTCAATGTGAACAGCAGTCGGATTATCCCTGGGAAGGGACGGTCCATATGAACATCATACCTGAACGGGCCGGACACTTCACTATAAAATTACGGCTGCCAGGGTGGGCACAGAACCAGGTACTCCCGGGAGATTTATATTCGTATGCCGATTCCATTGCAGGGAAAGCAGTCATCACGGTCAATGGACGGGAACTGTCTTATGCCGTAGATCATGGATATGCTGTTCTCGCGAGGACATGGATGCCGGGCGACAGTATTCGCTTGACTCTCCCCATGAGTATCCGGCGCGTCGTTGCCAACGAAAGAGTGAAGGACGACGAGAATTTAACGGCGCTGGAATACGGCCCGCTGGTCTATTGTTTCGAGGGAATTGACAATAACAATGAATTAGGCAGTTTGACACTCTCTGATCACGCATCGCTCAAGATGGAACAGCAGAACGATTTATTCCATCAAAAGATGAACATCATAAGTGGTGAACTCCGGAAAAAAGGAAGCGATTCAGTTAGAAAATTTACTGCTCTCCCTTATTATGCCTGGTCGAATCGTGGACCGGGGTCCATGAAGGTCTGGATGCCGCGGAAATAACATGATAAAACAGTTAAAAGAAGAAGTCTGCGCCGCAAATATCGATTTGCAAAAACTCGGACTCGTCACGCTGACGTGGGGCAATGTCAGCGGAAGAGATGCCGGCGATAACCTGGTCGTGATAAAACCGAGCGGCGTTCCCTATCATTCTCTGCGTGCCGATGATATGGTGGTTGTCGACCTGAGCGGGAAAATTATGGAAGGAAACAGAAAGCCCTCATCGGATACACCGACACATTTGAAACTCTACAATGCCTTCCCGAAGATTGGCGGAATAACACATACGCACAGCACGTATGCGACGATGTTTGCACAAGCATGCAGAGAAATTCCATGCCTTGGGACAACGCATGCCGATCAGTTCAATGGACCTGTTCCCGTAACGCGGTTCCTGACGGAAGAGGAAGTGTACACCGGCTACGAAATGAATACCGGAACTGCCATAATAGAACGGTTTGCAAATTTGGATGTCCTCGCATTGCCGGCCGTGCTGGTTGCAGGGCATGCCCCGTTTACATGGGGCACCGACGCATCGGATTCTGTCAGGAATGCTCTCGCGCTGGAACGAATTGCGCAGATGGCGCTGGGTACACTGCAGTTGGATCCGGGCGTGAACGAACTTCCGCGATATATCAGAGAAAAACATTTTAAGCGAAAGCATGGTCCTGATGCGTACTATGGTCAGAAATAATTATCTCACCAGTATAATATTCAAGGAGACATATGATCGATCTAAAGCAGTATGAAGTATGGTTTGCGACAGGGAGTCAGGATTTGTATGGAGCGGAGACGCTCCGGCAGGTTGCGCTGGATTCGCAAGCCATCGTCGACGGATTGAACAAAACCGGATCTCTTCCGGTAAAAATAATTTTCAAACCGGTCTTAAAAAATCCGGAAGCGATTCACACATTCTGTCTTGAAGCGAATTCTCAGCCGTCGTGCATCGGGTTGATCATGTGGATGCATACGTTCTCTCCTGCGAAAATGTGGATTGGCGGTTTGAAAGCTCTGGCAAAACCGTTTGTTCATTTGCATACGCAAGCGAACCGTGATATCCCCTGGGATACGATTGACATGGATTTCATGAACCTGAATCAGGCGGCGCATGGAGATCGCGAATTCGGATTTATCTGCAGCCGTATGCGCAAAAAGCGGAAAGTGATCGTCGGATACTGGGAGGACAAATCGGTCCAGCAGAAATTGAATATCTGGACGCGTGTCGCCGCCGCATGGGCTGATGCCCAGGGAGGAAAAATTGCCCGCTTTGGCGATAATATGCGCGAAGTGGCTGTCACGGAAGGCGATAAAGTGGAAGCTCAAATCCGTTTCGGCTATTCGGTCAACGGATATGGCGTGGGCGATCTCGTGAAACAGGTTGGTACAGTTTCGGAGACAGACATAAGCAAACTGGTTGCGGAGTACGAAAGTAAATACGTCGTCGCTGCCTCGGCAAAAAAAGGGGGCGAGCGGTATGCCCATTTATGCGAATCGGCCCGCATCGAGCTGGGGATGCGTGAGTTTCTGACGCAGGGCAAGTTTAAAGCGTTTACGACGACATTTGAAGATCTCCATGGGCTGAAGCAGCTACCGGGCCTTGCGGTTCAACGCCTTATGGCGGATGGTTACGGATTTGGTGCTGAAGGAGATTGGAAGACCGCCGGTCTGGTCCGCGCAATGAAAGTGATGGCTTCAGGACTTAAAGGCGGAACATCGTTCATGGAAGATTACACCTATCATATGAATCCCGCCGGAATGAAAGTATTGGGCGCCCATATGCTGGAAGTCTGCGAATCCATAGCGGAAGGCAGGCCGTCGTTGGAGGTGCATCCATTGGGAATTGGAGGAAAAGAAGATCCGGCGCGTCTGGTGTTCCAAGTGCCGCAAGGGCCGGCGTTGAATGCATCCATTATTTATATGGGCAGCCGGTTCCGTCTCATTGTCAATGAGGTGACGGTGGTTGCTCCGGACAAGCCGCTGCCCAGGCTGCCGGTGGCGCGTGCCGTGTGGGTCCCGAAACCCAACCTGGAAATCGGTGCTGCCGCATGGATCCTGGCCGGCGGTGCTCATCATACCGGATTCAGCCAGGCTCTCACAGTGGAATATCTTGAGGATTTCGCAGAGATTGCGGATATCGAATACCTGTTGATCAACGACCGGACGCAGCTCCAGGAGTTTAAGAAGGAGCTTCGCTGGAACGATGCGTCCTTCGGGAATTGAACTTGGCAATCGATTCCCGAATTGAAATTCCGGATTCTGTCAAAGGACTCATTTTCGACTGCGATGGAACGCTGGTCGATTCTATGACGCTTCATATGGAGGCCTGGGCCGATGCTCTTCGGAGCACCGGGAGTACATTTGATTACGAATTCTTCTTTTCGAAAAAGGGAATGAAGGAAGAAGAAATCGTTGTTCTTTACAATATTCATATGCACAAGAATCTTGATCCGGGAACTGTGGTCGAAGCAAAGCACGCATTCTTCCGGCGGCATCTCCGGGAAGTCAGGCCGATAGAGAAAGTCGTGGACGTGGTCTATCGGTACAAAAACATGGTGCCGATGGCGGTCGTC
>RPQN01000251.1 GCA_003819715.1 Ignavibacteriota bacterium
GACAATTCCTCGATTTTCCTGTTGCCCTCGTTTTTGAGTCCGAATCGATCCAGCCAATAGAACGCCAGCGGTTTTGCCTGTTTTGCGGACATCCCTTTGAGCGAAGCGAAGTATAAAATCGTATTGATGATTTTACTCTTACGATACAACCCCCGTTCCTCCGGCAGATACCCGATCCTATTCCACATTTCCTTTGTGAACGGTTTGCCGTTGAACGTAATCTCGCCGCTGTCCGGCTGAATAATGTTCAGCACGGTGCGGATGGTCGTGGTCTTGCCGGCGCCATTGGGACCGAGCAAGCCGAATAACTCGCCGCGTTTTACTTCCAGGGATACCCCGTCCACTGCGACGACGTTATCGTACTCTTTTCTAAGATTTTTTATTTTGAGCATAATTTTTTATTCTCTGCGTTCTTTGCAGCTCATCTTTCTCAGATGAACGATAGAGGTAAAGAATAAGGTGAATACGCAAAGGACATGACGTCATGAATAACCAATGCCCCGCATGCCTCTTACGGTGTATTCCGATAAATCATACGCGGGAATGGAATAGTTTCACGCACATGTTCCAATCCGCAAATCCAGCCGACCGTGCGTTCAACTCCCAGACCGAACCCCGCATGAGGTACGCTCCCAAAGCGGCGCAAATCGAGATACCATTCGAATGCCTCCTGTGGAAGGTGATGTTCCTTAATTCGCGACAGCAGGACATCCAAATCATCCTCACGTTGACTGCCTCCGATAATCTCGCCGTATCCTTCCGGTGCCAGCACGTCGACCGCGAGCGCCACTTTAGGATTTTCGGGATCGCGTTTCATATAAAACGCTTTCACTTCGGATGGATACCGGTGCACCATAACCGGACGGTCGAATTGTTCGGAAACGACGGTCTCATCCGTCCCCCCCAGATCATTGCCCCATTCAAACGGCAGCCCTTTGTCCAGGAGAATTTTTACCGCTTCGTCGTAGGTAATACGGGGCAGCGGTTTCTTTACATTCTGGAGTTTCGTGACATCACGCTCCAGCACTTTCAATTCCGGCATACAATCTTTTAAAACGCTTTGAACAATATATTCCAAAAAATCTTCTGCGAGGTCCATATCATCATTGAGATCGTTAAATGCGACTTCCGGTTCCACCATCCAGAACTCCGTCAGGTGCCGGCGGGTTTTGGATTTCTCAGCCCGGAACGTCGGGCCGAAGCAATATACCTTTCCCATCGCCATCGCACTGGCTTCAGCATACAATTGACCCGATTGTGTCAGATAGGCTTTTCCCAGATCGAAGTAGTCCGTGTCAAACAGAGTGCTCGTTCCTTCACACGCGGCGGGTGTCAGGATCGGTGAGTCGACGAGTGTAAATCCCCGCCCGTCAAAAAAATCCCGAATGGATTTGATGATGCGGTGCCGGACACGCATAATCGCATGCTGGCGTGTCGAGCGAAGCCAGAGATGTCTTCGGTCTGCGAGAAATTCTATTCCATGTTCCTTCGGCGTAATAGGATATTCCATCGCGATCTGATATATTTTCGGGATATCAATGACATCCAGCTCAAAACCGCCCGGGGCGCGGTCATCTTTACGCACCTTCCCCTTCACCGAGAATGAAGATTCCTGCGTCAGCGTATCGAATACATCGAACACGCTGTCCGGAACCTGTCCTTTCACCATGACACACTGCACCACGCCGGTACCATCCCGCATCAGCAGAAAACGGACTTTTCCGCTCGAACGCTTGTGATACAGCCATCCATGGAGTTGAACTTCATTGCCCGCATGCAAACCTAATTCATTGATATACGTACGCGCCATTGTTTTTCATTCAATAATGAGAGAAATGTTTGATGAATATAGCGAACTAATCAGACTTGTTCAAATGAAATGATGTACCTGGAAGTGTGATTTCGTGAGTTGATCTGCCGGTCTGGCGGAACATCCGTCTTACGGGGAGTTCTCTTCAGAACGGTCATTCGGAAGTTCGGTAAATTTGGCATCTTTCACGTTGTTATACTCTTCTTTTGGCTTCTGTCTCTCTTCTTGATGAGGCGGGCGGGCTGCCGGATGAGATCGTTCTTTCAGAAGGATGATTATTTTTTTCAGAAGCGTCAGTGCCAGGTAAATGGCACAAGCGACGACAAAAAAACGGACGAGCATAAATATGAATAAACGGAACATAGGTATTCCAGAGGATATTGCAACAGCGGGAGTTCACTCACCCGTTCTGTTTCACATGCAACAAATCGGACAACGGACAAACCACCATTGAATTATAAATCTCACGCTGCGTGTTTTCGAGCTACTTTTTGATTAACGGATTATAATATTCCACCGGTGCTTTATTCGGCCGGAGTATTTGTTCCAGAAGATCGTCAAAATGCTCCGGATTATTAACGAAGTCAATATCGGTTGCTTTGACGATGAGCAGCGGCGTGGATTTATACCGAAAAAAGAAATAGTTATATGCCTCATTCAGTTCTTTTATATAATCCTCCGACATATGCTTCTCCATCTCCCGGGCGCGTTTTTTGATGTTCGCCATCAGTCGGTCATTGCTCGATTGGAGATAAATGACAAGATCGGGAGGCGGGATGGTTTTCTCGATCGCGGTCAACAAATTCTCGTACAATTTCAATTCGTCATCACGCAGCGTCAGGTAGGCAAAAATTTTATCCTTCTCAAAAATATAGTCGGACACGATATGGGAATGGAAGAGATCGGCCTGGTATAATTCCTGCTGCTGCCGGTAGCGGCTGAGCAGGAAAAATATCTGGGTCTGAAATGCATAATGTTCCGGATCTTTATAAAAAGCCGGTAAAAACGGGTTTTCTTCAAACTTTTCCAGCACGAGCCGCGCACCCAGGTGGTCCGACAACATGCGCGCAAGCGTTGTTTTTCCAACGCCGATGACCCCTTCAATGGCGATGTAATGAATTTCGGAAGGAAGCTCTGACGTCATTTCTTTCCCTGCAATGATATTTGCCGATTCGTTTTGCGCACGGAGCTGGTGTCCGAACAACGCTGAAGAAGTTCCTCTACGTTTAAGTGGCGCAGGGGATCTTGAAATTCGGCGGCGATTTCTTTGAGAGGAACCAGGACGAACCGTCGGTTGGATATTTCCGGGTGCGGTACCTGCAGCGTCGTTTCATTCAGCATTTCACCGCCATAATAGAGAAGGTCGAGATCTATTTCACGCGGCCCCCAGTGTTCGCGCAGCGTCCTTCCCACCCGCACTTCGATTTCTTTCAGCTCGCGTACAAGATCATCCGGCCGAAGCGTGGAGTCCAACTCTGCGACCATATTCAAAAACTTGGGCTGTTCTTTTACTCCGACGGGTTCCGTTTCATAGACCGACGAAATTTTTTTCACAGTCGTTTGATGCAATTCCACCAATTCCGAGAGCGCCCGGTTCAAATACACGACCCGCTCACCAATATTCGACCCCAATCCTATAAATATCCGACTCATCTTTTTCAGCTATCTCCGCGTCTCCATGAGTTCTACTTCCACATAATCGATGATGCCCTTCACCGGTGCGCTGGGTTTGCGCACCTTCACCGTGACAGAAAATACTTTTGGGAAGTTTTTTAATATTCCCCTGCCGATAGCGCTTGCAAGCGATTCAAGCAGGAAATGTTTTTTTTCCATGACCAGGGTGCGGATGCAGTCATAGACACGTTCGTAATTGACGGTATCATCGAGATGATCGCTCTTTGCCCCTCGCGTGAGGTCGCAATGTAATTCGACATCCACCTCAAATTTGCCGCCCAGGTTCTGCTCATCCAGCAGTACGCCATGATACGCATAGAAGACTGCATTGTGCAAACGAATGACGCCTAACGTTTGTTTCCGTTTTATCGGCATAGAGTGTTCTTTTCAAGGCAGATGAATATAGAGAACCAAAATCGGAAAGGCAACTTACACTCCTTTAAATTTTTCTGCTGCCCCGCGTAATCGCCGAACGACCGATTCTTTTCCGAGGAGTTCAAGCATTTCAAACAATCCGGGACCGATGGTCCTTCCTGAGAGTGCAAGCCGCGCCGGATGAATGAGCTTTGTCGGTTTGATCTGAAGTTCGTCGGCACATTGTCTCAGGGCACTCTCGATGGCCGAATGAGAATACTCCGGCAGAGACTCAAACCGGTCCGCAAGCAATTTGAGTCGGCCGCTCGTTTCCGGCTCCCAGTATTTCTTCACCCCCGCATCATCGAATGAATCCGGATCCTGAAAAAAATATCCGCTCATCTCGATAAAATCATTCGGAAAATTCAGCCGCTCTTTTAACAGTCCCACGACCTTGAGAAAATACTGGTCATCCCGGTCCGCACTTTGACCGGAGAGCATGAGAGGTTTGATGAGCCGGGCGAGTTCTTCGTTCGATTTCAGTTTGATGTGCTGCTGATTGAGCCAATTCAATTTTTCGATATTGAAGACCGCTCCTGATTTGCCGACACGGTCCAGAGAAAATTCTTGACTGAGCTGATCCATAAAGAATATCTCGCGTTCATCGCCCGGATTCCAACCCAGGAAGGCAATAAAATTCACCATCGCTTCTTTCAGGTATCCCTTCGTACGGTAATCCTCCACTGCGACATCTCCCTGCCGCTTGCTCAGCTTCGATTTATCCGGATTCAACAGCAACGGGAGATGCGCAAGCACCGGTGCCTCCCATCCAAAATATCGATACAGGAGTATATGTTTCGGAACGCTCGACAGCCACTCTTCGCCGCGAATGACGTGGGTGATACCCATGAGATGATCATCGACGACAACCGCCAGGTGATACGTGGGATATCCGTCGGATTTAATCAGGACTTGATCATCGATCATTTTGTACGAGATCGTCACGCTGCCGCGGATGACGTCTTCAAATGACAATTCACCATCGAGCGGTATCTTCATCCGGATCACCGACTTCTCGCCCGAGGCAATCCGCCGCTCCGCTTCCTCACGCGACAGTGAACGGCAATGGCGGTCGTACGAAGTGGAAAGTTTCGCTGCCAGCTGCTTCTGACGCACTTCCTGCAGCCGTGCCGTGGTGCAGAAGCAGTGGTATGCGTGTCCCTGATTGACCAGTTCCTGGGCATGCGCTCGGTAGAGGTCCAGCCGTTGAGATTGAATATACGGGCCGGCACTGCCGCCGCGATCCGGGCCCTCGTCGTACTCAATCCCCGCCCATTTCAACGTCTCAATGAGATTTTCAACAGCCCCTTCGACCTTGCGCGATTGATCGGTATCCTCAATGCGGAGAATAAATTTGCCGCCATGGTGTTTTGCAAACAGGTAATTATAAAGCGCAGTCCGTAACCCGCCAACGTGCAAATACCCCGTTGGGCTTGGTGCAAAACGAACGCGGATCTGGTTTTCCATATTCATAACCTGTGATATAAAAAAAGCGTCCCGAAGATTCGAGACGCTTGACCATCTTTCAGGACTTGCCTGCCCAATAAGGCGGCACGGTGATGCGGAGAGAGAGGGATTCGAACCCTCGATAGCAGTTACCCACTATGCAGGTTTAGCAAACCTGTGCCTTCAGCCACTCGGCCATC
>RPQN01000252.1 GCA_003819715.1 Ignavibacteriota bacterium
AACATTTCGGATTAAATTGAATAAGTGAGGCATGCATGAAACGATTAATCGTTCTCCTCAGTATTTCTTTTTTAGCGTCCTCATTTGTCATGGCGCAGATGCCGCTGGAAGAAGAACTCTACGCATCGGTCCTCGGCATAGAAGGAAGAACGCATGCGGAACGGGGGGCATTTATCAAAGACCAGCTGCATACCATGGGGGTCGGCTTTGTCACCGCGCCGTTCAAAACGAATCCGCGCTTTAAGTCGGACACCTCCATCATTTCCGGCGAGAATATTATTGCACGTATCGGTACCGGCGCCAAGCGCATGGTCGTTGGCGCTCATTATGATGCGTTCAAAGACTCGCCCGGTGCCAACGATAACGGCAGCGGTGTTGCGGTCGTCTTGGCGTTGATCCGGCATTTGAGAAAGATGGAATGGAATTATTCGATCGATTTTTGTTTCTTCGACCAGGAAGAAGCAGGGCTCACCGGTTCGATGTATTACATCAAACAGTTTGTCATCCCTAAAAAACATCTTGCCATGATCAATCTTGATATTGAAGGATCCGGCAACGAAGTCTATGTCGGGCCTGTCGGAAAAATGAACCGGATCATGATCCGGTATGTACGGGAAGCAGCCCAAAAGAATGGAGTCTCGCTGGTGGAGAGCGAAAATTATCCCGGCTCAGACAATTTATCTTTTTCCTATTTTCGGCTGGAAAATATTTCCATCTCCGTTGTACCGAAGGGCGACGGAGACCGTCTGAGCAGGTTCGTGCAGAACGGCGACAAGGCCGACTCGCTGGAACAGCCAAAAGTTCTGGACGTCATTCATACGATGGATGATCGTTCAAATCTTGTTTCTCCGGGATCTTTGAAAATATCATACGAATTTACAAAAACCCTTCTCTTACTTTTGAATGAATCGAGGAGGTAGATCGACAGGTTTTATTTCGTTCAGTACGATAGCGATTGGAATGAAGTAATTCGTGAGGCGATAAAAAAATCAATACGTCGTTCTTCCGAGAATATCGTTCATGATCCCTCCACAGAGAAACAAGCAGGTCCAGCGCAATAATTGCTGAACGTTGAAAGAAGCATTAGAAAAACATTGAGTAATTGCGAAATCGCGATACGAGCCGGGTTCTCCGCATTCCTATCTTGCATTAATTCCCATCGCCAGTCTAAATCCGATATTACTATAGCGATAATCGGGCGTGCTGTTACCCCTATTTGTTGAGCGGCAAAGCTGACTGATGTCATCGCTCCAGCCTCCGCGCAAAACCATCAGATACCCGCTTGATGGCCCGGCAGGATTTGTCTGAGCGTCCGGGCTGTATTCTGCATACCAATCACTGCACCATTCCCAGACATTCCCGCTCATATCACAAAAATCCAGCTCATTACCGCCTTTTGTCCCGACGGTATGGGTTCTTTTGCCGGAATTAGACTTATACCATGACACATCATCGATCGTGTTGCTGCCGCTGTAGATGTATCCCTGGCTCTTTGTTCCCCCGCGTGCCGCGAATTCCCACTCCGCCTCGGTGGGCAGCCGGAATGCGGTCGTACCTTCCTTCTCGTTCAGATATCCGATCCACGTTTGAACATCTTCCCAGTTGACTGATTCAACGGGGAGATAATCCCCTTTACTAAAACTCGGTTCGGGATCGAGCGGTGTCGTTGCACTGCCTTGTTTCCACTGCACCACCTCCCGCCATTGTTTCTGTGTCACTTCGTATTTCCCGAGAGAAAATCCTATGAGGGTGACACTATGGACGGGCTGCTCATCAGTATTTCCCGAGACGCTTCCCATAAGAAAAGAGCCGCCTTGAACAGCGATCATTTCCGGCGTGGGCAACAGGTCCGGTGCAGCAGGATTACTCTCTTTTTTACAACCGGATGCAAGCCCGATAGAGAGGATGAGAAGAATAAAATAATAGTTTTTCATGATTCGTCGCTCCTCAAGATATTCACAGACCGGAGCCTCTTCACGCGGCCGCGGGTCATCCCGTCTCATTGTATTATAATACGCTTTTCGTACATTCCAGAACAATTTCTCTTACGCATGCCGATCCGGATAAATTCAGGATGTATCTGATCGAATTTAATATATCCTCCGGTTGTATCATTTCATGTTCTTTCCAGGGAGTTTTTGCCTCGACGGCCATCTGCGTGTTCACCCAGCCGGGGCAAAGTGAAGTGACTTTAACGCCAACCTCGGCCATTTCACGGTACAAGGAATCACTCAAGCCGCTCAGTCCAAATTTCGATGCGGAATAAAGTCCTCCGCCGGCGAATCCATAAATACCTGCCCGCGAAGAAATATTAAAAATATGCCCATGTCTATTTTTTTTCATTGCCTGGGCGATCTCGCGTAAGAACACAAACGGCGAAATCAAATTGACATCCAATAATTTTTGAAAATTCTCTTCCGTTTCATCCAGGGTGCCGTCAAGCCACATCCCGGCGCTGTTGACAAGTATGGAGATGGGAGTATATTTTAATTGAAGCTCTCTCAATGATTCACTGACCTTCTTATGGTCGGTGATATCCATGGCGATATATTCCGGCTTTAATTCTGCAGGAACATTTTGTGATAATTCATGAGTAATACGTTCGAGTCGTTCTGCATTGCGAGCGATTAATATGGTTTTATAACCATCAGCGGCTAATCCTTGAGCGACGCAGGCTCCGATTCCTTTACTGGCGCCTGTAATAATTGCTATTCCTTTCCCCGGCATAAAAATCCTTTACTCAATCGGTTATTCGATAGGCTGCACGAACAGATCATACGTGACATTGTATCCAAACGTTGCGTAAAGCAGCTCAGCATTCCTTCACGCTTCAACACGTGAACGGGCCATGTGCCCGTGCATTCTCATTCTCTTACGCAGTACTCTCAGAAATCCATAAGCGTTCATGATGCAGCGAGAGTTACTCCCCAATAACCGGGCTTTTCTTTGAATGAGAAATGATCAAGCTGGAGAGTGCCCTCGTATCGTTCGCTGATACACGAATGACAGGAATACTGTTAAAGTACGTGAGAGATCATTCAAACGCAATGATGCGTGGATGAAAACAGAAAACCCCCGGTATCATAACCTGATATCGGGGGTTGGTGATCGGAAATCCAAATTTTGCTATTGCTGCATCGGCGGCATCGGAGGCGGAGCCGCTGGTTTTTTCTTTCCGTAAATGCCGAATCCGATCAGTCCTCCGAGCATGGAAAAAATCGGGTAAAGAATTAACGCGTAGACGAGGGAACGAAGTATCCCGTCGATGGTGCCCGCCTCTTTCACCGCCTGTTCAAACTGTTCGCGCATATTATCCATCGTTCCCGGAGGAATGGAGCCGCGGTCTTCCAGTTTCTGCGTTAACTTCTCCATCATACCGCGCATCAATTCTGTTTCTACGGGTCCGAGCACCAGGGTGATCATCGCACTCAATGCGGTCGTCATGAGTGCGCCGACGATACCGGCGATGATGCCCAGAATCAATGCATCGGAGGATTCCATCGGCTGCATTTCGCTTGTAAATTCCTGCCGGTACAAATAAACCGATAAAGCACCGCCCAGGATAATCCCGGCACAGCAGCAGCAATTAATCAGGTTTAATCCCGGAATGCCCGAAAGTGCACCGATGATGAGCCCGCCGAGAACGGCTGAGCGTAATTTACTGGGTTTTTCAAACATGCGGACATACTCCGGAATCTGGTGATTGAATTTTCTTTTGTTGTTTCAACTGGGTCCACGCTTCGATACTGTATGGAACAATGCACCACGGCATCACACTGCCGAACAACAATCCGGTTGCGATGCGCGTCAAGGCAGTGCTTGAGTGAAGACCGGCAACATTCAGTACAACGTCCAGGACCATGGGAATGATCACGGCAACGAGCAGTGCCGGTTTCGGTGCACGTCGCCGCTGAAGCGTTCCCGTCAGCGGCATAACCAGAAGTCCTGCGAGGAATCCAAAATATATTGCACTGCATCTCATGCAGACACCAAATTTCTCGCCTTCCCAATGGATCGAACTCGCAGTGTTCTGATGACAGATCTTTGAATAGAATGCGTAGGTCATTTCAGCACTGTCTGCGTGGCCTGTATGCTGCAGGAACGGTGCAGCAAGAATGCCCGCACACCAGAGTGCTGCGCCGAGGGTGATGACGAAATAAATTTTCTTGGGAATGGATATTCTCATACGTCTTGTGTTGATATTATCGGAACAAAAGCTCACTTTGTCAAGCATGGGACCTTTAAAGTCAAACTTGCTTTTCCATCAGGTTTGAGATATATTGAATCACATTTTTTGGAGAAAGCACTATGGTAAAGGCGCTCGATATCAAACGGAATTTCCTCGGTATCGAAAAACAATATTCTGCAATTGAAACCTCGAAAATCGTTGTTCTGCCGGTACCATACGAGCACACGGTCAGTTACGGCGGAGGTACCAAAAACGGTCCGGACGCAATACTGAACGCCTCGCACCAGGTTGAATATTTTGATGAAGAAACAAAGCGCGAAATCTACCGGGAACATGGCATCGCAACTCTTCCGCCGCTTGCATTTGTCAAGAAACGCGATGAAACTGCGCTGCAGATCATTTATGATACGGTGTTCGAAATGGTCGAACGGCAGAAATTTGTCGTCACCCTTGGCGGCGAACATTCAATTTCCTCCGCGGCCATCGCGGCACATGCAAAATTATATCCCGATCTTTCAGTCCTTCAATTCGATGCGCACTCTGATCTCCGTCCCGAATATCGGGGCAATAAATACAGCCATGCATCGGTGATGGCAAGAGTCTGCGAATTCCTTGATCCGCGGCGACTTGTGCAGGTCGGCATTCGCGCACAGTGTAAAGAAGAAGCGGAGTTCATCAGGGATCACGGCATCAATACATTTTATGCGCACGACATCCGCCGCGGTAATTATACCAAAGTCCTGAAATACTGGGATGATTTTGTCGTGGAGAAACTTTCCGAGAATGTCTATATTTCGTTCGATATCGATGCCTTTGATCCATCCATCATGCCGGCCACCGGAACACCGGAGCCGGGCGGCCTGTTCTGGGACGAAGTGCTGCAATGCCTCCGGAAAGTCGGCCGCAAAAAGCATATTGTCGGATTTGACCTCGTCGAGCTGGCGCCCATCAAAGGACTTCACCATGCCGATGTGACCGCAGCAAAATTGGTTTCAAAAATATTGAATTACGCACTGTAATTTGACGATTCCACTATTTTGAACTTTTCTATTACGGGAAACAATGGAACAAACATTTGAAAAACTGGAACGGTCGAGCGTCCCGGAGCTGGATACTATTCTGGGGACTCCCTTTCAAGTCTTGAACGACGGGTTCGTCCGTGTGATCGATTATATGGGTTCCGATTCTTCCATCGTTCAGGCCGCGCGCGTTTCATACGGCAAGGGGACGAAGAAACTGCGCGAAGATGAAGGATTGATCCGCTACTTGGTGCGCCACCATCATACGTCACCGCTGGAAATGTGCGAGATCAA
>RPQN01000253.1 GCA_003819715.1 Ignavibacteriota bacterium
AATCCTTGTACTGTACTTTATTCTTGCCAAAAGCCGAATTCTGCGCATCTGTTCTTCCTGCAATACCGCAGAGAATAATACCGAGGAAAGCAAACCGGCGCATCATACACGTATTCTTCATCATGGGAATCATTACTTTTTGTTGTTAGAGATAGTCAATAAATTCATTGCGAAAATCCTCTGCTGATTATTTCAGCGTTTCCGCCGCCGTACATTGGTCCTTCTCTCTTCTTCTATGAGCATGAAATCTATCTGGCGCTCTTCGGGATTGACCCGGACAACCTTGACCTCCAAGGGATCTCCCAGACGGTACTGCTTCCCGCTCCGGCGTCCTTTCAGTGTATATTGCTTTTCATCGAAAATATAATAGTCGTCAGTCAAGTCACGAATGTGGAGCAATCCCTGCACCAGCGTATCCGTCAATTCAACAAAAATGCCGAAACTCGTAACTCCGGAAATAACGCCATGGAATTCATCACCAATATGACGTTTCATATATTCTACTTGCATCACTTTCACTGCGGCGCGTTCCGCTTCCATGGCCGCCCGTTCCATGACGGAAGTTTGTTTCGCTATATACGGTAAACGTTCACGAAGGTTATTCCGTTCCTGCGGCGAAATGCCTGCCGCATATTGTTTCAGCATTCGGTGAACGATGAGATCCGGATATCGTCTGATCGGCGATGTAAAATGTGCATAATAATCAAACCCTAATCCGTAGTGGCCGATGTTGCGTTCTGAATAAACGGCTTTCGCCATCGATCGTAATGCCACTTCATTAATCACATTTTCCACTTCCGAACCTTTGACCTGATCAAGAAGCAGTTGTAGAGATTTAGACGTCACTCCGCCGTCCGTGTTCAACGTAAAACCAAATTTTTCAACAAACACGGCCAGTTCACCGATTCGTTCCGGGTCGGGTGAATCATGGACTCGGTAGAGGAACGGTTTCGCCTGTTCTTCTTTTTTCGCCAATCCAATATGCCGCGCAACAATCCGGTTCGCCAGCAGCATAAATTCTTCCACTAACCGATGACTGTCCAGGCGGCTTTTTTTAATAATTTTGACTGGATTCCCCAGTTGATCAAATTCAAACTTCGCTTCCGCTGAATCAAAATCGATGCTGCCTTCTTTAATCCGTTTCTTGGTCAACATTGAACTCAACCGGGACATCTGCTGAATCGCTTCGGTAAACGGTGCATCGGCTGTTGCCGCCGGCAGATTCTGGTTCAGGCGATCGATAATTTCTTGAACACGTTCATAACTAAACCGCTGTTTGCTCCGGATAACACTTTCCACAATCTCATATTCTTTGACGCTGCCCCGGGGGGAAACGATCATAAAGACGGTGAATGCCAGCCGGTCTTCGTCCGGACGGAGGCTGCACAAACCGTTCGAGAGTTTTTCCGGTATCATAGGAATGACCCCGTTGGGGAAATAGACGCTGGTGCTGCGTTTGAGTGCCTCTTTATCCAGCGCGCTTCCCGGAGGAACGTAGAAGGAAACATCTGCGATATGGACACCGAGACGGATATTTCCTTCCGGCAGTGGTTCAAGCGAAACCGCATCATCGAAATCTTTTGCATCTTCCGGATCAATCGTAAAGCACATGTGCTTTCGCAGATCGCGCCTCCGGTCGATTTCAGACTGCGGAAGAGTGGAAGGAATCGCTTCTGCTTCCGCCACTACTTCATGCGGGAATTCCGTGATGAGATGAAATTCGCGGGCCACCGATTTAATTTCTGCCGACAACTCGCCGGATTTTCCGAGGACTTCTCCAACCTCACCCTCCGCTGGTTGGCGATTTTTTCCCCAATCCGTTATGGTGACGACCACTTTATCGCCTTCTATTGCGTTATGGAGATGATCCTTCGCAATCCGAATCTCCCGCGCCATCCGGCGATCGTCAGGGACAACAAAGAATTGTTTCTGGGTACGTTCCAGTGTTCCGACAAAGGAAAGGATTCCCCGCCGTATGATTCGCACCACCTCGCCTTCACGCCGGGCCCCTCGTTCCTTTTGTTTTGTCCTTTGCGCCGCGATCGACACTTCCACCGTATCGCCATGTGCACCGTCGCCGAGGGCGTCCTGCGGAATAAATAACTCTTCTCCAGTCTCTTCGGTGCTCACGATGCCAAAGCCGCGGGAGGCGATTTCCATACGGCCAATGACCAGCTCTGTTTTATGAAGATGGCCGTACTTTTTTCCGCGAATCCGTAATATTTTATTTTCATCCTGCAAGGACCGAAGCGCTTTCCTGAACATCTGCTCATCCTTATTATCACGGATACCGATCCGCCGTGATAATTCTTTTAATTTGAACGATTCGTTGGGAAAGCGAGCAAGAAACTGGAGGATACGATCTCGAAGCGATTCGAAACTCTCGCCGGCACTTTTGGTTGACAATGATAAACTCCTTGATGAATGAGAATGCGAAATACAATCTTTAAATTCGCACCAAGAATAGTTAAAAAATAAAGCGATAAAACAGCCGGACGCCATTGGACGCGCGGCGCTGTTCTTCGGCATTAATACCTTCGACGCGGCGCTCCAGGGTCAGGATAAGGTTCCGATATCGGTCCGAATTTACGATACTGCTGACCGGAAACTCAACGCTGACATTCGCATTTGTTAAATCGGTTAGCACTCTTCCGCCCATGCGATAGACTGCTTTCCCCACCTGTCCTGAGACACGTAAATCCGACTGATCTAATTGGCCGCCGCCGTACGATACATCCACCGATGAGATAATCCCCAGAGTCTGCTGACGAAGTACTTCACTGATGGGTCCCATGACCATTCCCGAGGCAACCGTCACGCCAAGATTCGAACCAACGAGGCTTCTGCGCTGCTGGTCTGTAAGTTCATTGCTGAATTGCCCGGAAATAATAAAGGTCATTGCGTTTGCCTCTTCGTCCCCTTCGTTCCAAGGAGTCCATTCTTTTTCCGAATAGGTTTTTGTCTGCAATAATATCTTCGTCTTCGGCTCATTCCTGGTACCGGTGATTTTCAATGTCACCAGAACAAGCGGTGCCTTCATTTGAGTGGCGGTGGTATCATGGGTTCCCTGGTACGTTGCGGTCACATCGAGTTCTGGATTGAGGACGTCGCCAGTAAATAACAATTTTCCTGTGGCTTCAAATTTCTTGAAAAAATTATAATAAGAACGGTTGCTGACCTCCACCTGACCCGTCAAACGCGACAATTCCGGTGTCCGGTTAAAATAGAGCCTGCCCTGCAGGTCTGCAAAAAGTTCTTCGCTGGTCTGGGTGCTAAAGAGAAAGCGCAGTGATGTTGGACCTTGGGTTTCGATACGAACATCATAACTGATGCCGTCGAGAAACGAATTATGAATCGGCGCTGGAGCCGCCAACGACGATGCTTTGATTTTTGCCGGCTGATTTACCGATTGGCCGGGCTTCATTCGTTCACGGGTTGCACCGGATGGTTCTCCATTTTTTGGAATGACATGCGAAGTGTCATCTTTAAATACGACATTCACGACGCTCGTCCGGGCAGATTCCGCTTCCCGGTCCGGGGGAAGTATTAACGAGGCATCTTTTATAAACATCTCTCCGCTGACAATGGATGAGGAGAGGTCCCCCTGCCAGACAAGACCATTGGGCCCTGTCGCAGCAAACAAATTACCATAGAGCTTCAGTCCTGTCAGGCGTCGTTCTTCACTCATTACTTTTAAATCGCCCTGTGCGAGAAAATCGAATTGATGAAAATTTAAACCGAGAAGCGTAAAGTTGCCGGAGACCTTCATCGTCCCGATATGGAACCGCTCGTGGGGGTCATTCTGAATCGTAAAATTGACAAGTTGAATTCGATCTCCTGCGGGAATTAAATCTCCGTTCAACACAAAGGGCATGCCGCCAAGCGGTTCAAAAACAAAGTGGGCATCCCGTAGAGACATCGAACCCGTATACTGCGGGGCATCGATAGAGCCTTTCACGGACATATCGCATGTCATGGTTCCTGAAAGGTTGGCAATAACTGGAATAAAGGGTTCCAGTATTTCCAAATTCATCCCTGCGGATTTGAGCTTCAGGTCCATCACTCCTTCCAGCTTATGCGGTGCTTCATGGGCAAGAACAAATTCATACGGCAGTGATCCGAAAAGAAGTAAATCCGGCGGGGCTTGTGAATCATTGGGCTTGCTTTTGAATTTTATGTCCAGTCCAAGCATATGTTCAAAATAGGAGATGTGAGAATCGACTCTGCCAAGAATTTTGTCTTTCGATTGCAGCGTATCGATGATACGGGCATTGTCTGCCTGTAAATCGATGACAATGTTGGGGTGTTTAAAACTGCCGCGAAAGAGGGTCACCGCATTGAGCGTTCCGCCGAATTTCGTAGAAGTCTTGGCATAAGGACCGCGATACAGAACCTGTTTGAGATGAGGAAGCAGGAAGTTACGGACTGAGATATTCAAATCCGAAACCCCCGATGGACTGAAGTGGCCGGCGATGACTGCCTGTTCATTATCATGAACCATCGTGAACGAGTTGATTTGGAATCCGTCACCCCCAAATGTCATCCGGATGATATCCCTGTTTTCTGCGGTGTATTGTCCAAGCACGGTTTTCAATCGAGGTAATTCAAAGTCCATGAGGTTCGAATTCATGTGCGATTCACCTTCGATATCGACTTGAGCGGTGGAATCAATGACCGCTGAAAATCTAAAATTGCTAGAATCCGGATCTGCTTGAAGATCTCCAGATAATCGGTTGAAGAGAATGCCGTTGATTTCAAAACTATGAAGATCGGGTTCGATGGATCCACGGAATTTTTCGAAGAGTGTACTATATCCGACTCCGCTGAAGAAAAATTTGATTGCTGCCGTATCTGCGGTCAGCGTATCTGATGGCGCATCAAGTTCAAATTCTTCGAGGTCTGCTGTACCGCTCAGCTGCATATCCAGCGAATCGCCAACCACTCTCCCTTGAACCATACCCTGACCAGCGAGCGGCAGGTGTATGAACGCTCCGACAGGATTCAAATCCTTGATGTGCAGACGATAGTGCATATCCACGGGATTGACTCCTGAGACATGCGAAGGATGGAATTGAGCCCTGGCGGCGAGTCTATTAAACGAACGAATTGAATCGAGACTTCGGAAACGATACGCCACCCCCTCGGTAATCAGTTGATATGAATTTTGCCAGGCGGCAATAAATGAAGCCGGCGTAAATTGCCCGTCCACATCCAGATCTCCCATGGTCGACGTTATCTTCAGATGACTGTGCGCATGATCAACCACCTGAAACACCGCGTTTGCTTGTGCCGATTCGAAATCCTGTGAAGCGAACGAGGAATGATAAAAATGCAAATCAATTGTATCGGACCGCGTCGAAGCACCGATCGCTCCGGCAGCCGCCAGGTCGAATGAGAGATCGCTTCCGTACAGGGGATCTTTTAGAATATCGGCAAGATCCAAAGATCGAATCCTGCCGGAGGTGGAATACCTGACGGAATCGTTTG
>RPQN01000254.1 GCA_003819715.1 Ignavibacteriota bacterium
ATTCATTCTATCACTGGGTGCATGCTCCAAAGACGCGGACCCCCAGTTTCGTATCTTGAATCAACGATCAGATAAAGTCAATGTCCAGATTCAGACGTCCGCCGGTAACACCATCAATTTTAATGATGTCGAATACGGTCAAACCACTTCATACCAATCAACCGCTGCAGGGAATATCGTTGCGACGGCGGTCATTAAGAATGAGTTGATTTCTCCAACGGCGAAATTTTATGCTGAAAAGGACACGCGCACCACGGTGATCATCCAGACGGGTATACCGCCAACGATCCGGATCGATCAGTAAGAAAAAGCAGTGTGGAATGGTCTGATCGAAAAAGGTATTGCGTTGAAAGAATCTCCTATCTCGGATATGACAGGACAATATCGGAATCGTATAATGCAGTGTCCGGTGACATGAATTCAAAAGAAGTATGCGCGAATATGCATGTCCTTTTTGAGGTAGATGTAAATGAAAGAGAATAACTCAAGGGTTTTACACAATCTATGAGATTTGATTTATCCCATCCCCATTGTTTACGGGACAATGGGATTGGACTGGTACAATGCGTCCTTCGACGTCGACCAGAGGTGATTGCCATTATTTTCAGATGGGACGACACAAAATGTCGACTGTCATTTTGAAGGCGGTTTGGTACTGCCCGTCAGTTCAAGATTGTCATTGACCGGTGACGTTCGTTATGTCTATCTGAATAATGATTTTAATACGATCCGGGGCAGAGGTGATGTGAAAAGCAACATAAAAATGAACACCATGGAAGCGCCATCGAAGGAACAGAGATACCGGGGTGGAAATGAACCGAAACAGTATCGCCCCAGGGAATGCGCGTGTGATTCTGAGACCCGCTACCGGCGGCTTTTTGAAGCAGCGAAAGACGGGATTCTGATTCTCGACGCAGACTCAGGTGCAATCACCGATGCAAATCCTTATATCATAGAAATTCTCGGATATTCACCGGAAGATTTGATAGGAAAACGATTGTGGGAAATCGGTGCATTCTTTGATATCATCGCCAGTAGATCTGCATTTGAAGAATTGCAGCGGAAGGAATATATTCGCTACGATCATTTGCCGCTTCAGACCAAAGATGGACAGATGCGGGAAGTGGAATTTATCAGCAATGTCTATGAAGTCGATTTAAAGAAAGTGATCCAGTGCAATATCCGCAGCATCTCAGAGCGTAAGCGTGCGGAGGATTCATTACGGGAGAGCGAGGAACGGTATCGGCGGCTCTTTGAAACCGCTCAAGACGGAATACTCCTTCTCGATGCGGAATCCGGAGCAATGACCGATGCAAACCCCTTCCTGACAAAAATGCTGGGATATGATCGGGAGGAATTGATCGGAAGACGATTGTGGGAAGTCAGTGCTTTTAAGGATTGGGAAGCAAGTATGTCTGCCTTTGAAGAACTGCAACGAAAAGGATACATCCGTTATGAAAATCTGCCGCTTGAAACAAAAGACGGACAAAGCCGTCAGGTGGAGTTTGTCAGTAATGTCTACCTGGTCAATGGTAAAAAAGTAATCCAGTGCAATATCCGCGATATCACCAGGCGAAAATGGCTTGAAGAAGATAAGCAGAAACTGATGAACAAACTTCAGGAGGCGCTCTCTCATATCAAGGAATTAAAAGGATTGCTGCCGATCTGTTGCAACTGCAAAAAAATTCGCAATGACAAAGGGTACTGGCAGGTGGTGGAGGGGTATATTATTGAACACACCGATGCGACTTTTACGCACGGAGTGTGTCCGGATTGTATGAAGACACTCTATCCGGACATTAAGTAGAACAATCTCGAAAGCCTTATTCGTGCTCAAGAGAATCGAAGAATGAGTACGGTTTTCGTTAAATGCGATTTATTGGAACGGAGGATTTCCATCTTCGGAAAGCATTCGTGGATGCATGATTATGAGATTGCAGTAGATGCTCCTGTGTTGATGGAGTGTAACGTCGTCTATAATATTCATATAAAATCAGAGGAGATGCGCAATGAACAGCTTTACCTTGAAAGGCAACTGGAATGAAATTGCCGGCAAACTCAAACAACAATATGCCGATTTAACAGATGATGATCTGCTCTTGAAAGAGGGCAAGGAGGAAGAGCTGTTGGGACGGCTGCAGCAGAAACTGGGAAAGACCAAGGAAGAACTTCGCAAACTCATTGCAAAGATTTAAAAAGTCCTCTTCCCAAACTCCCAACGGCCAGAAGCTCTGCAGTCGACAAATAAATGAAGCAGGATGAACATGACGAGAAAATAGTTCTTCACCCTTAGAGCCGATGCCTTTGGTGGGGAGGCATCGGCTTTGTTTTTGAAAGAAGCAGAAAGGGTTGTTCAGCCGCTTTGAAATAATGAGTCTGAAAAGAAGTTCGATCTTCTCCAAAAAGGATTAACTCCCTTTTCATCCTTTTGGCTGATTACAATCGCAGGAATTCAATGGTATACTTCTCATGACCCAATGAAGGGAACGTTTTTCCGTCGAAGGATAATTGAGATGAATGCAACAGCGAAGGGTGTGCCAACGTGAAAGCGCTCGTATATCATGGCCCTGGTGAGAGAGCGCTTGAAGACAAGCCAAAGCCCAAAATAAATGATCCGACCGACGCGGTTGTTAAAATCATTCGCACAACGATCTGCGGAACAGATATCCACATACTAAAAGGCGACGTCTCGAGTGTCATCGATGGACGGACGCTGGGTCATGAAGGAGTCGGTATTGTTGAGGAGACAGGTTCGAATGTTTCGAATTTTGGAGCCGGCGATAAAGTGCTGATCTCGTGCATTACTTCCTGCGGGAAATGTGCCTCTTGCAGAAAAGGGATGTATTCACATTGCGATCACGGCGGCTGGATCCTCGGGAATACGATCGATGGGACACAGGCTGAGTATGTCAGGATACCTTATGCCGATACCAGTTTGTACCGCATTCCTGACGGCGCGGATGAGGAAGCGTATGTCATGGTCAGTGACATCTTGCCGACCGGGTTTGAGTGTGGAGTTCTCAATGGTCAGGTCAAACCTGGAGATACCGTCGCGATCGTCGGTGCAGGACCCATAGGGATTGCAACATTACTCGCAGCACAATTCTATTCCCCCATTGAAATCATCATGGTCGATACAGACGAGAATCGGCTTCAGAGTGCGAAGGCGTTCGGTGCAACGAAACTTGTTCATGAGAATGTCATAGAAGAGATAATGAATTTCACACATGGGAAAGGGGTGGACGTCGCTATCGAAGCCGTCGGGACACCGGTCACTTTTAACATCTGCCAATCGATCGTGGCGGCCGGTGGACATATCGCCAATATCGGAGTGCATGGCAGGAGCGTGGAGCTGCATCTGGAAAATCTCTGGGCAAGAAGTGTTACGATTACCACTCGCCTGGTCGATACTGCAATAACACCCATGGTCATGAAACTTATTGCATCCGGAAAACTTCAGCCTCAGAAACTCATCACGCATCACTTTACGCTCAATGAAATCATGAAAGCATATGACACCTTCGGACATGCAGCACAAGAAAAAGCACTCAAGGTCATTCTCTCAAATTAGCGTGGGCGGGGTTGCCATCAGCCGGAGAACATTAATGAAAACGTATCTCACGAAAGGATTACACTCATGAAGACCGCGAATATCATCTTATTTACTGCGGACCTGTTAAAGACTCTCTATGTCGGGTATAGCAATGTTTCCAAAGAGAACAAGGCAGACTTGGAGGAACTCAGGAAAAAAAAGGATGAACAACACAGAGTCAACTGGAAACCGTATGCCGGAATCGGAATGATGGTCATCGGTGGTGCCTTCCTCGTTCTGGGAAGAAAGAAAACCTTGACCGCCTGAGCCGATCGAGCAGTACAGAGCAGTCGACTGATTTTTATAAAAGAAATTATGGAAACGAGGAAAGGCGCAAACCCAAAGAAAGGATGGTTGCTATGATTACGGTCGCTGTTGTTCTGCTTGTCTTGTTGAACCTTCTTGGCGAACGAGAACCCATGTAACTGTTTTGCAGGAGTCACAAGGATAATAAAAAGAGGGATCATGTATGAATAAAGCAATCTCGATCGCATTTCTTGCCGGCGGTATTCTTCTTTTGGTCTTCGGCGTCAGTGCGTATGATTCATCCAGCTCTGATATTTCTCGATTTTTCACCGGTTCAGCGACCGATAAATCGATTTGGATGCTAGTCGGCGGAGTGTTTGCGATCGTTTTAGGACTGGTTGGATTATTGCGCAGATCAAAAACAGATTGATAATCAACCTTGCCTCTCTTGCTCATGAGCGGCGATGCATCGAGCACATATGCTGGAGTGGATTATTAAATTCGAAAAATTCGGGGATTTGCTTGTCCGATAAACGAAATGGAAATAGTCAGACAAACTGATGAAATGAACCACGCCGCGAAGCACAGCTTACGATCACTGCGGGTATATTTATATAAGCTGAAATGCTTTTTAATCTTTTCTTATGGAGAACATCATGAAAAAAAGCGCATTTGTTATCCTCGCGCTGTTGACCATCTGCTTGCAGCATCAATTGGTCGCACAAATCCCCCGCGTCATTTCATATCAGGGAATTCTTAATACCGGAGGCAAACCCGTTAATGGAGAGGCTCTTCTCGTTTTCAAACTCTATCGTGGAATTCAGACAGGCTGGACGAGTGTGCCGATCACGGTCAATGTCGATAATGGATTGTTTGGCGTTTTACTCGGACCATTCCCGCAAGAATTTACATTTGACGGCATTGACTCGCTTGGTGTCTCTTTTGAAGGAGCGGAAATGTCGCCGCGCGTCGCATTGTCCGCTGCTCCGTTTAGTATCAATTCCTCTCATTCAATTTTGGCTGATTCGGCAAAGAATCCGGGTCCCCCAGGACTCAAAGGCGACAAAGGAGACATCGGTCTATTGGGTGTTGCAGGTGCAAAAGGTGATCAGGGCGGAATCGGCTTGACGGGATTGACTGGCATTGCTGGCGTGAAAGGTGATAAAGGTGATGCAGGTTTGTTAGGTGTCGCTGGAACGAAAGGTGATAAAGGCGAAGCTGGTCTGTTGGGCGTTGCCGGTGTGAAAGGCGACAAGGGTGAATCTGGTTTGTTGGGCGTTGCAGGAGCGAAAGGTGATAAAGGTGACGCTGGTTTATTGGGCGTTACAGGAGTAAAAGGTGATAAGGGCGATGCCGGTCTGACTGGTGGCATGGGCTTGACTGGTGTTGCAGGAGCAAAAGGTGATAAGGGCGACGCAGGCCTGCTGGGTGCTACTGGAACAAAAGGTGACAAGGGTGACATAGGTCTGACTGGCGGAACGGGCTCGGCAGGTGTTGCAGGAGCGAAAGGTGATAAAGGTGACGCTGGTTTATTGGGCGTTACAGGAGTAAAAGGTGATAAGGGCGATGCCGGTCTGACTGGTGGCATGGGCTTGACTGGTGTTGCAGGAG
>RPQN01000255.1 GCA_003819715.1 Ignavibacteriota bacterium
TAAGGTAGCGAAATTCCTTGTCGGGTAAGTTCCGACCTGCACGAATGGTGTAACGATTTGGTCACTGTCTCAACCACGGGCTCGGTGAAATTGTGGTACCGGTGAAGACGCCGGTTACCCGCACATGGACGGAAAGACCCCGTGCACCTTTACTGCACCCTAGCATTGGGTTCGGTCAAAACATGTGTAGCATAGGTGGGAGACTGCGAAGCCGGGGCGCTAGCTTCGGTGGAGTCGTCAGTGAAATACCACCCTTGTTCTGATTGAATTCTAACCTTTCGCCATGAATCTGGCGAGGGAACAGTGTTAGGCGGGTAGTTTGACTGGGGCGGTCGCCTCCTAAATTGTAACGGAGGCTCTCAATGGTTCCCTCAGCATGGTCGGTAATCATGCGGCGAGTGTAAAGACATAAGGGAGCTTAACTGCGAGACCTACAAGTCGAGCAGATGCGAAAGCAGGACTTAGTGATCCGTTGGCTTCGAGTGGAAGAGCCAACGCTCAAAGGATAAAAGGTACGCCGGGGATAACAGGCTGATCTTGCCCAAGAGTTCATATCGACGGCAAGGTTTGGCACCTCGATGTCGGTTCATCGCATCCTGGGGCTGGAGAAGGTCCCAAGGGTTTGGCTGTTCGCCAATTAAAGCGGTACGTGAACTGGGTTCAGAACGTCGTGAGACAGTTCGGTCCCTATCCTGTGCGGGCGTAGGAAACTTGATGGGTGTCGCTCCTAGTACGAGAGGACCAGAGTGAACGGACCGACGGTGAATGAGTTGTCACGCCAGTGGCATTGCTCAGTAGCCATGTCCGGATGGGATAAGCACTGAAAGCATCTAAGTGCGAAACCCGCCCAAAGATGAGGTTTCCCTCCCGATTTATCGGGATAAGACCCCAAGGAGATTACTTGGTTGATAGGCCGTAGATAGAAGCATAGTAATATGTTCAGTCGAGCGGTACTAATAGGTCGATAGGCTTAATCTTAATTTTTGTTGATCCATCGATATTATCATCTCGAAGATGAAGGTCATCATTAGAATTACGAAACAGAGTTTAGTCGTATGCATTTATTCCCAATTGAGTTTTTCTGGTATCTATGTCGAGGGTGTTACACCTCTTCCCATTCCGAACAGAGAAGTTAAGCCCCTCTGAGCCGATGGTACTATGTGGGTAACTGCATGGGAGAGTAGGTCGATGCCAGATTTTTTTTAGAAGCCCGGTCAATGCAAGTTGACCGGGCTTTCTTTTTTTATGTGGGGTACTGTCCCGCCAAAAGAAGGCGGGATCTCATTTGTTCACTTCGTTCACAAATTCGACATGGGGGAGTCCCGACTCCGTCGGGATAAATAGGTCGATGCCGGATATTTTTTTGAAAACCCCAAGTGACGAAAGTTGCTTGGGGTTTTCTTGTGTATTGCAATCAATAAATTATAAGATCGACACTGTTCCCTAAGAGTCTCGGTCGTATGGGATTATATGGAAGACCATATAGCTGCATCATCCGTTTCAGATCGTCTTCAAGAGTCGGCTGTTCTATAAGATAAAGTCTTAAAGTCTTTTTAAGATTAATGTTGGTCTTTACTTCATTTAATAATTGAAGACGAATGTATTCCTTCAGAACGGCATCTCGCAGTTCTGGATTTTTTTCCAATACTTGCGTTAAAGATGGTGATCCTATGAAGTTAATATTCCCAGGAATGGAATTTCTAAGCGGGAAGAACATAGATGACGAAGGTTGCGGCGCTGTTCTAAAAGGGAATGTTCCATTATCGGTTCTCGACGTATCCTGTTTTGGATTATCTGGTGAGTAAGACTTTTGTGCGAGGGTCTCTTCACTTCCGATCAGTATAAAAATAATGAATGTGATTTGGCAAAAGCATAAATGTTGGAAAATATAATGAATGGAAATCATTGCACACATATTATTGACGTAATTGGCTGTTCCGTTCTTGAGACGAGAGACATTTGACCTATGTTCCTGAGCGTAATTAATATATGATTACTCCTTTTTCTTATTCCTGGTCCCTTTTTTCCGTAATTCATTAATGCAAGGGCAAAGAAAATAAATAGGGGAATCAATCTTATTGAGCTTTATACGTTTATAGGAGCGCTTAGAGAAAAGAATTACCCTGCCGCACAACTCTATTGCCGGATTTACACCAAAATTGTACAGACATTCGATGAGATGACAAATAAACTAATTTCGTTCCGTTCTTAAATATTCAATTCAAATTTCAACTCTGTCGATAGGATTACACCTCTTCCCATTCCGAACAGAGAAGTTTCCGCCAAAGGCGGATGCGCCTTCGGCGCAAAGCCCCTCTGAGCCGATGGTACTATGTGGGGTGCTGTCCCGCCAAAAGAAGGCGGGATCTCATTTGTTCACTTCGTTCACAAATTCGACATGGGAGAGCTCGCTTTGCTAGATTCCAGCAGCTCAATAGAATGGTTAGATAAGGGATTGTTTCACGAATTATTAAATTGTATCGCGCGTCGCGCGATTCATTCTTAGGCCTCCGGCTGCACCATAACATTCACAGGCCCGCCAGAAGATGATGCAGGCGGGCAGGCCTCCTGCTGTCCGGATGAATAGCCCGTAAAATTGGAACTAATTCGAAATAATGCTGTGTTACAATCGTATAACGAACAATTGAATTCATCACCACACGACGAGAGGCTATGAAGATGAAATATTCGATTCGAATTCACAGCATCATCCTGTTGCTTGCTCTGTATGCTCACGCCTCCTTCTCCCAATCCCTGAACGAAAGTCTCTCACAGCTTTCCCAAAGCGCGGCTATCAAGTTTGTCCAGCCCGGATTCGATCCGTTTGGTATTTCCTTGAATGGGGGATGGCTCGGGAAAGCACCGCGGGCCAGGATGGCAAGTTTTGATCTTGAGTTCGGCGTTGTTGCAATGGGCACGATCTTAACAACCAGTCCGACGAATTTTACGTTAAGCAGTACCTACCGGTTTTCACGAGATCAAGCTGGGACGATTGCCGATCAGGCGGGCCTCACCAGCCAATCGGATCCGACGCTCCGGGGTCTGGTGCTTGACGCTATTACGAGCAAAGATTTTCCTGTCGTGCTCTACGGACCGACCGTGACCGGGAGTAAAAACCGCAATGTGCAAATTGTGTTTTCTCCCAACGGAACAGAAACACTTCAGATCAACGATCCGAGATATCCCTTTCCCATCAATGTCAACATACCGTCAAAAACGGTTGTTCTGGATGGTGCAACGGGCCTGCTGGATGGATTTCCGATTCTTCCTTCTGCGGCACCGCAGTTAAAACTCGGGACACTCTTCGGAACGCAGGCAATCCTGCGCCTGGTCCCTTCGACGAAGGTCTCGGATGAATTCGGAAAATTCAGTTATACGGGTTTTGGACTGCAGCACAATCCGGAAGTGTGGCTCGGAACCGCCTTGCCGGTTGATCTCTCACTCGGGTTTTTAATACAGAACGCCAAAGTGGGGGACGTCGTTGAAGTGAAGGGTGCCGCGTATGGGCTGAGCATCTCGAAAACATTCGGCGGCAGTTTATTCAGTGTCACGCCGTATATCGGAGGATTGCTGGAACGTTCTTCCGTCGACGTGCATTACAAACAGTCCATTGAATCCATCACCGGAAAAGAAGAGGTGAACATTAATTTCAGTCTCAACGGCATCAACAAGAGCCGCTTTATCGCCGGTGCACGGTTCCACATTGTGGTGCTGGATCTGGCGGTTGATTATAATATCGGCAAAATGAACTCCGTGACCAGCGGTATATTCTTCAGCTTCTAACAATGACACTCAAAGGACGACAATGAAAAACAAATCAGCGGTCTATCTCATTCTTCTCGGTTTAATGATCACAACATTTTTTATGTTCACCGGCGGCATTACGGATCAATCGGATCTGAACTACAGAGCGCCGACACTTTCAAATTTTACAATCGGGTCGTCATCTCCGGTGATCTATGCCAGACTCCCGTTCAAAATCAGTGCGAAAAATGAATCCTACGAAAGAAAAGACTGCAAAAAAGAAGACTATTACTCGGCGCGCAATCTGATCGGTACGTTAACGATCACACAGGGAACCGCCGTCATACAGAAATCCGATTTTATCATGTTGAGCGAAGAAGGATCCTCGGGAGAAGGATATACCGGAACGTTTGTGGATACGGTGGTGATGAATAGTGTCGGATCGTATACCGCAACGGCATCTTTTTATGACGTGTACGATACACTGCAAGCGAATACGACTGCGACCTTAACCTTCACGGTCGGTGTGGGCTCGGAGATTCCCTTATCAGCCGGTACGTACAGCTTAAGCACCTTTACGGCACGGTGCGTATCCGGCGCGAATCCCCCGTTCACATATACGAACACCTCATCATCAAACAGTCTGGTCATTAACGGAGACGGACTCACGGCATCGATGGGGATCAATATGCAATTTGGTGCGAACGTCCTTGCTCAATATCCATGCCTGGAAAATTCCAGTTACAGTTATAATGCGACCGGCGGTTTTTCCGTCGTGAGCAATGGCAGCAGCAAGTCCTTCACGATCGAGTACCAAAGCAGCGCATTTGCAACGTTCAATTTTACGTTTGACGGGACGAACCTGACACTCAATTATTCCAAAAACGGATCTGATTTTGAATTGAAGTTTGTCAAGCAGTAAAAGAATTTATCGATGAAGAATAAACGGCGGCTGAAGGAGAGATTCTTTCAGCCGTTTTTATTTGTGTAACCATACCGGCTCCCGATTTCTTTCCTCCGGCCGGCACCCTGTCTCTTTCCATAAATCAGAACATCGGAATGTTCATGAAATGCGGGCATAGGAAAAATCCTATGCGCATGTCCATCTCTCGCAACGTGCCGGTGGTTCTCTTCCTTCCTGAGGAATTTATTTTATATACGCCATTTTTTCCCAACCGTTCTTGTCCTCGGCAGACCCGGCAGCTGCGACGCGGATCAATAAACGAAATGTGTGAGCCCAATCAATTGGAATTTGAATAAATTAATTCTATACTCCAGTGCGAAAATAATATCATAGGACACTACTTAACCACAGGAGGTTATCGTATGAACCGATCGCGACGAATTATCTGCGTCATGCTTTTGGTTGTTTTGTTTGCAGGCGGCTCCTTCGCACAATCCCTGAATGAAAGTCTTTCACAGCTCTCCCAGAGTGCGGCGGTGAAATTTATCCAGCCGGGATTTGATCCGTTCGGCATCGCGCTCAATGGCGGCTGGCTCGGCAAAGCTCCGAAGGCAGTGAAAACAAGCTTCGATCTTGAATTCGGCGTGGTTGCCATGGGAACGGTGATGAAGACGAGCCCGACCAGCTTTGAGATGAGCAGTACATACCGTTTTTCTTCGGACCAGGCTCAGACGATCGCCAATGAAGCGGGGATCACCGACGCAACCCTTAAAACGTTGGTGGTGGATGCCATTACGGCA
>RPQN01000256.1 GCA_003819715.1 Ignavibacteriota bacterium
GAGATTCCCGACAGAAGCATTCGGGAATGACAAAGTGGAACTGGGGAATGACATCCATCTCATTCTGTCATTCCCACACGTTTCTGATGGGAATCTTACTTTGACCCTCATCGAGATTCCCGACAATCCCGACTTGTCGGGACGGGAATGACAAAGTAAAATAAGATTCCCGAGAATCCCGACTTGTCGGGACGGGAATGACAACCCTTTACTCTGTCATTCCCATACGTTTCTGATGGGAATCTTACTCTGGCTCTACTAAGATTCCTGACATCTTTCCGATGTAATTGGTCCGATCGGTGATCGGATTCTACGGGTTAGAATATGGCGTAACCAATGGGTTTGCGGAAAGACGGTAGTCCAGCATCCCCCTAAAAAAAGTAAGCCTCCCTTTATTCTATAACCGGCAGCATCCCCCGACTGCGCAAATCCTTTTACACCTTTGTTCTATTTTGGAACTGAGTAGTAACGAATCAAAGGTATTCAATCACGGATGTACACTACTAAATGGAAAATTAAAGCGCAATCACGCAAACGCGTGATTTTTTATTTTTGTTATTTTGGGTGAGATTGGAAGGTTGTGAGATGATGTTGAGCCGATGAGTAGATGAGCCAATGAGCCGTTGAGCAGATGAGCAGAAGAGTAGATGAGTAGTTGAGTCAATGAGTTTATGATTCGATATAAGAATAATTATATTTTGTAACTACTCCTTACTCATTACTCCTTACTGATTACTTGATTACGCACAAACGTTTCCTCATTTAAGCTTTTTGAACTCGCTTTTTAACTTTTTCCACGTCCGGCGAATATCTTCAGACACTACTTTTGTTTGACCAATTGCCGGCATAAAATTCGTATCGCCATTCCACCGTGGGACCAGATGAAAATGAATGTGCTTATCGATTCCCGCTCCCGCCGTTCTTCCTAAATTCGCGCCGTAATTAAATCCTTCGGGTTTTGAAATATGTTCGAGTGCCTCTATGCATTTCGCCGTCAGCTTCATTATTTCAGCATGCTCTTCACCGGTGAACTTTCCAAACCGGGATGTATGCCGGTAAGGGACAATCATGACATGACCGCTGTTGTACGGATATCTGTTCATGACCACAAAGCAGAATTTTCCCCGCCACACAATGAGATTTTCAGCGTCCCGTGCCTCCCGTTGCATCCGGCAAAAAAGACAGGAACGGGCTTTCTTTTCATCGCTGAAGGTTTTGATATATTCAGAGCGCCAGGGCGAAAATAGATGTTTCATGTGATTAGTGAATAGTAAAGAGTGAATAGTAAATAGTGAATAGTGAATAGTAAATAGTGAATTGTAAACAGTGAATGGTGAATAGTTTATAGTAGAGATTAATGATATTTCAGAAGACACACAAGGAAAATGAGCAGATAAGATTGTAAAAGAGTTCTTAGTGCTTTAGTGCGTGGTGCGTAGTTGAGCAAAAGAGCCATTGAGCCGATGAGCAGATGAGATGATAAAAGAGTTCTTAGTTATTTAGTGCGTGGTGCGTAGTTGTGAAAATGAGCCGATAAGCAGGTGAGCAATTGAGTTTATGAGTCGATATAATAATTATGTTTTGCAGCTACTCAAAACTCATCATTCCTTACTCATAACTCGTAACGTGAAATATTGTACTTGCCCCGTAGGGGCAAAATATAGATAGAATAATTAAAAGACAGAATTCTAGCTCCGTTAGGAGCGAAATGACGCTCCTCTGGAGCTCCCGACCGCTTTTAGGGATTTATTATACACATTGAGCTCCTACGGAGCTAACGGAATTGTGCGAACATATTATATTAAGTATAATTTGAGCCGATGAGTAAAAATAATAAAATAGCAAATTACTTTAACTCTTAACCATTCACTATTCACTCTTAACTTGAAATTTACAGCATGCCCCGTAGGGGCAAAATATTTATAGAATAGTTTAAAAAAAGAATCCAGCTCCGATAGGAGCGAAATATTGGTAGATGAGATGGTGAAAGAGTGCTGAGTTGTTTTGTGCGTGGTGCGTAGTTAAGCCATTGAGATTAAAAACTCACAACTACGAACAAAGAACAACGCACTAAGCACTAATAATTTCGAACAAAGAACTACGAACTAAGAACTAATAACAATAGAAATTGAGATGTTGAGATAGTGAGATTAATAGCCATTGAGCCATTGAGCAGATAAGCAGTTGAGTCTATAAGTCTGTGAACTAAAAAAACAAAGCGCTACGAACTACGCACAAAGAACCAAGCACTAAGAACTACAAACCAAGAACTACGAACAAAAAATATTTTACTCATTACTCGTAACTCGCAACTCATAACTCGCAACTCATAACTCGTAACTCGCACAAAGCGTCGGGACAAACTCGACCATGTTCCCGTAAACTCTCCTTGATTGTATATGTCCCTGCAGCTGGATCCGGTGATTGATCTTTGAGGCATTCAGCGCCGCTTCGAGGGCGCTGAACACATGGTTTGCAACGATAAGATACGAAATGGTCGTTGCGATATTATAATACTTATTCGCATCCCCTCTCATCCGGCTGTAGCTTAAAAATTTCGGAGAGACATTGCCTATGCCTTCATTTGCCAGAATATCCGCCCTCGTATATCCCCCGGCATCGTCCCAGCCGCCGCCAAACTGAGAATACTTGCCGATCATCTCATAATACTGCTGATCGTTATACGGAGCAAGTTTATGCGTAAATCCGGTGGGAGGCGACATCTGCGCAATCTGTTCCTCAACGGTATTTAATTCATCCCAGTGGATTCTGTTCCACGGTTTAAGATTCTGATCAGGATTAATATTGATCGACATTCCAAAATTTGCATTGATCCAGCCGGCATATTGCACCACCGACCAGTGGTCGTTTGCAAATTGCTGGAATAAATTTGTCCTGTCGTCTCCTTTATGTTCATTGGAGACGTACAGAATCCAGGTAATGACTTCCGCGCCGAAGAATGCCGCGCTCTGCCAGTAGCTTTTCGTATAGAATTGTCCCGCTCCCGGTATGACCGCAGAAAACAATCCCGCCGCAAGTGGAGAATATTTATTTACCGCTGATGCGGGACCTGAATTCTCCGGGTCATTCCATTCTGCACGGCGGCTTGCCTGCAAAATAAAATCATGCTGCAGACTGCCGGTCAGGATGGTCTTGTTTCCGGAATCAGCGAAGGTGTTGAGATATTGGCTTTGCATCGAACCTGAAAAGAAAAGAACCGCTGCGAGCGCTGTGCAGATCGTCTGTTTCATAATCACCTCATCATTTGTCGCGGCATAAAGTCGCCTAATTCAAATCCGAACAGCACTCCCAGATAGAACCGCCATTCGCGTCCATAGGTAACCGTATGGATATTAATATCGTTGACATTCCTGCTGAATGTATCCAATCCGTACGCTCCCGAGAAGAATATTCTCGTCGGATAGGAATAGAAAGAGAATGTCTCAAGCCTGAGTTCGAAACCGACATCCTGCTTCCAGAAATTATCGGATGCGGATTCACGGGGCCATGCATTCCCGATATCGTAAAAGACGGATCCGTAAAGCTTGGAAAAATAGATCTGCAGGATCCTGAAATTCATCTCCGTCGCAATCGGGAACCGGTATGTCGCGTTGAGGAAAGCCGCTTTATTCCCTCCGATGGCATAAAACGGGTACCCGCGCATCCCAATGAATCCTCCTGCATAATAATCGAAGAACTCATCGATGGTGGGGCCAAGAATGGCGGATGTATTCAACGTCAACGACAGCGTGTGCTTTGGAAACGGAAGTGCGAGGTGTTCATTCCAGATCAGCTCCAGCCTTGAAAAATTATATTTCGTGTAAATGGGAACGCGAAATCCGTTTTTGGTTGAACTGGAATCCGTCGGATTGAATTTATCCGTCTCAAAAATATATTTGAACGAGAACGAACGCCCGATGGGATTAATATCCTTGTCCATCGTCGGCACAATGCCGTCGTACTTCAACAGTGCCGCGAATGTATTGCCGATCATGTACGTCGAGCTGGTCGCGGGAATGACCCCAAAGTGCGGATGCACCCACGATCCGAAATCCTGGCTGTATCGGCTCAGTGCGTACGAGGTCTTCAGTGTGAATTCCTCGGAGAAAATCGGCTGTGTGAGCGAGAAATCGAATTCTGAAAGGTTGTAGGTCACATCGGTAAAAAACGTCTGCATCCTGTCGATGTAGAGATCGAACGACACATCGCGTTTCCGCGTGATGTTATACAGCTCCAGCGAAGCGGTCGGTTCCAGTCCCAGCTGATATAATATGGGGAGGCGGTCCCGGTACTCGAGAATAAAAAAGATATCCCGTTCCAATTTTCTATTTATCGCGCCGCCGCCGAAGAGGCTCATTTTATCCAGGACGTCGGAAGAAGTGACATAGAGTCCGGGTTTCACCACATCCAGTCCGCTGCTATTTCTATTATACGTATCAATTCGAAGCAAGGGAATAAATGAGAGGCTCGAAAAAACCGACCGGTACTGTTTCGCTTGAAGCGCAGGTGTCTGTTCAGGCGCTGAACTCTTCATTCCTGCTCCCGGCGAATTATCTTCCTTCTGCCCTTCAATGAATCCGCTGAAAAGACTCGGGGGTTCAAGCCTTATTCGCATCGAGTCGCTTCCAGCGATAGGCGCCGCCGGGGCTGAGGTCGAATCCTTAAATAATGCTGCAATTTTATATCCGGTCGAAGTATAGGTGACGTAGGCGACATCCCCCTTCTCATTTGCCGCAGGAAGGAATGCCCCGCCGAGGACGTTCGTCGTTTGCACTTCAAATTTGGTCCGAAGATTGAGCCGGTAAACATTAAAGATGCCGCCTCTATCCCAGGAATAGAGAAGAGTCGAATCAGATTCGAAGAAGGGATTCCGGCAATCGCCTGCATGCGTCAAAACCTGAAAATTTTTTCCGCTGGAATCGATAAGTGCAACGGACTGAAACTGACCTGTCGAATATCCGAAGGCAATTCGTCGAGCATCCTTTGACCACACCGGAGTGAACACCTGTTCGCCATTCTGGAAGTTCGTCAGGCGGGAAATGTTCTTTCCATCGGCGCCGCAGACACCGAGATTGAGTGTGCCGTCCTTATCGGTCGTAAATACAATTCTTTTTCCATCGGGAGAAAGCTTGGGATTCATTGCGCGAAGCCTGAATGTCAACCGTTCCTCTTTTTCCCGCAGCAGATTGAAACGGTACAAGTCGCTGTATCCCGACCAGTGCGGATTATCCCTGGTGATTTTTGCGTAGTAGAGGTATTGGCTGTCGGGGGAAAACGACAACGAAGAACGGATAAGCCTGGAAAGAGATTCCGGTAAAATCAGTTTTGATGTTTTTGTGCGTGTGTCATAGAGATACACGCTGCTGCCCCATTTGTCCGATCCCTTGTTCGAGACATAGGCGATCTTTGAACCATCCGGAGTAAAGACAGGATAAAAATTACCGA
>RPQN01000257.1 GCA_003819715.1 Ignavibacteriota bacterium
CAGGCAGCAATCAATGTGCTGACAACGAATGAATATGACCTGATTCTTTTAGATATCAAGATGCCCAATGTCGATGGATTTGAAGTGCTGAAATTTGTCAAAGACCGCTGGCCAAAAACAAAAGTAGTCATGCTCACCGGATTTGCCGACCTCAAGAATGCGATTGAGTCGAAGAAACTTGGCGCAGAAGATTTTGTGAGCAAACCTTACGATCTCGTCGACTTGCTGACCACAGTCGAGAGAGTCCTTACGAGTGCATAACCCGGCAAGGGAGACCTGCCGCTATGCCCAAAAAACACCGGGTTCTTGTCGTCGATGACGAAGAATCCATAACCTACCTTGTTAAAACCGAACTTGAGGATTTGCCGGAGTTTGAAGTTGATACGGCGCTAAGCGGTTCTGACGCAATCAATCTTATCCAATCAAAAGTGTATGATGTGGTACTCCTGGACGTCAAGATGCCGCGTATCGGCGGCGTCGAAGTTCTTAAATATATAAAAGAGCATGCGCCGACGACCCAGGTCATTATCCTGACGAATGTCGTCGATGTCAAAACAGCGATCGAAACGACAAAATTAGGCGCCTACGATTACGTTAGCAAACCATATGAAACCGCCGAGCTGTTGGCAACAGTCCGCCGCGCACTGGAACACAAAACGCTGGTGATCGACAAGGAAGTGAACCAGCTGGGCAGGCCGGATGAACTTATAGGGGAATGCCGGGTCTTCAAGGACGTCGTCAACAAAGCCATGAAATTGGCATCGAGCGAAGCCTTCGTTTTGATCCAAGGGGCAAGCGGGACCGGGAAAGAGCTCTTTGCGCGGCTTGTTCACCAGCATAGTACGCGGAAAGATCAGCCCTTCATTGCCGTCAATTGCGCTGCGATGCCCGATCAATTATTGGAAAGCGAACTGTTCGGACATGAAAAGGGATCGTTCACGAGCGCCATCAAAACAAAGCAAGGTCTCGTTGAGGTTGCCGACGGCGGCACTCTGTTTTTAGACGAGGTGGGCGATATCAGTATTACCACACAGCCCAAGCTTCTTCGATTCTTGGAGACCGGCGAGTTCCGCCGAGTGGGAGGCACTAGTTCGCGAACGGTCGATGTCCGTGTCGTGTCCGCCACGAATAAAAATCTCCAGGAGGAAGTAAAAGCGTCGCGCTTTCGGGAGGATCTCCTGTACCGATTGAATGTTGTCAGTCTCCGCCTTCCCGATTTAAAGGAACGAAAAGAAGATATCCCGCTGCTCGTGGAGAATTTTCTATCTCGGAAAACAAAAACGAAACACCTGAGTCCCGAGGCGTTTCAAGTGCTCATGAGTTATGATTGGCCGGGAAATGTTCGCGAACTGGAACACGTCATTGAAGGCGCTGTCGCCCTCAGCCACAGCGACTCCATTGAAACGAAAGATTTATGGATGAATGTGGCGTTGAATGTTCAGTCCTCTGCCGCCTCAACCCCGTTGCCGTTGCCTGCCGCGGAGAAGCTCATGAAAATCGACGAACTTGAAAAAGTATATATAGAACAGGCATTGAAGCATCACCGATGGAATCGAGTCAAGACCGCTGCCACATTGGGGATTACCCCGAAGACCCTCTATCTAAAAATCAAACGGTATAAAATCCAGGTGCCGACCATGGATTCGCCGGACGAGTGATCAGAAGCGTAATTTTTTTTGAATTGCCTGCAACTTTTTTAGCGCTGTCCACGTAATGATATACGGGAACGGAACCAACTTTCCCAAATCTCCTTCTTATAGAGCCAGTTATCGGTCGCCCGTGGTGGTGCCGATCGAGACACTGGCTCTATCATTTTCTTCCCGGCGCCCAATCTTGCTTTTGCATCGATTATTGACTAATTTTTCAGAAAATGATGGCTTTCAACGAAGCACTTTCCGAAAAGAACCAATGCCCAATAGAAAAATTATCGGTGAAGCAATTACCTACGACGATGTCCTGCTGCTGCCTGCACGATCATCTGTCCTCCCCCGCGAAACAGATCTCCGCACCCGGCTGACCCGGAATATCGACCTCAATATACCGCTCGTGAGTGCGGCAATGGATACCGTCACCGAGGCTGAAATGGCAATTGCCATCTCGCGTGAAGGCGGTATTGGGATTCTCCATAAAAACATGTCTATCGAACGTCAGGCCGAAGAGGTGGACCGGGTGAAGCGTTCGGAAAGCGGCATGATTCAAAAGCCCATCACGCTCTCGCCCCATCAAACGGTCGGCGATGCATTGGAGGTGATGCGTAAATACAGCATTTCCGGGATCCCCATTGTCGATCAGGAGAATCTTGTCGGAATTCTGACTAATCGCGATTTGCGCTTTCAACCGAATCTGGATCTCGTCATTTCAAAAGTCATGACGAAAGGAAATCTCATCACCGCTCCGGTCGGCACGACGCTGGAAGAAGCCGAGGTGATTCTTCAGGAACATCGCATTGAGAAATTGCCGGTCGTTGATAAAATGGGAAAATTGCGCGGACTGATTACGTTCAAGGATATTCAGAAAAAGAAACGGCATCCGAATGCATGCAAAGACAGGCATGGACGGCTGCGTGTCGGCGCCGCTGCGGGGATCACCGCCGATACGATCGACCGGATTGCCGCCCTGGTTGCGGCGGGTGTCGATGTCGTAGTCATGGACACGGCGCACGGTCATTCTCAGGGCGTGCTCGAAATGGTGAAGCGGGTCCGGGCAAAATTTGATATAGAATTAATCGCGGGCAATGTTGCGACGGCGGCAGGGACAAAAGATCTCATCAAAGCCGGGGTAGATGCGGTGAAGGTGGGCATCGGGCCGGGATCGATTTGCACCACACGTGTTGTTGCCGGCGTCGGAGTACCGCAGGTGACCGCCATTATGGAATGTGCAAAGGCGGCAGCCAAATTAAAAATCCCTATCATCGCGGACGGGGGCATCAAGCAGACCGGCGATATCGCAAAAGCCATTGCTGCCGGTGCCGATGTGGTCATGATCGGCGGATTATTTGCAGGCGTCGAAGAAAGTCCTGGCGAAAAAGTACTCTACGAAGGCCGCA
Source organism: Ignavibacteriota bacterium (assembly GCA_003819715.1). Classification (GTDB taxonomy): domain Bacteria; phylum Bacteroidota; class Ignavibacteria; order UBA10030; family UBA10030; genus Fen-1298. Next base: position 3,047 of record RPQN01000257.1, read on the forward strand.
GTTACAAAATGTACCGCGGTATGGGATCTCTCGAATCCATGAACAAGGGAAGCAAAGACCGGTATTTCCAGGATGCGGAAGACGACATTCAAAAACTGGTACCCGAAGGAATTGAAGGACGTGTGCCGTTCAAAGGAAACCTTTCCGATACCGTCTATCAAATGATGGGCGGGTTGCATGCCGCAATGGGGTATTGCGGTTGCCGCACGATAGCCGACATGAAGAAGAAGGCGCAGTTTACACGAATGACTGAAGCGGGATTGCGTGAAAGTCATCCGCACAACATCTCTATTACAAAAGAGGCGCCGAATTACCATATCTGATTCTCTTATGATTCACCAACGTCTTAAAGCGGTGCGCGTCGCCATGACCTCGCTCCGGCTGCAATCCATGCTGGTCACCGAATTACCGCATGTGCGCTACCTGACGGGATTCTCCGGATCATGCGGGCTCTGTCTCTTGACGCCGACGGATCAATTCTTTATCACTGACCGGCGGTATAAAAGTCAGGCGCCGCAGGAGGTCAGAGGATTCAAAATTATTATTGCGAAGCAGACACTTTTTCCCCTGCTTGCCGAAAAAAAACTCGTGCCCGCGAATTCACGGATGGGATTCGAGAGCCAGCATGTCTCCGTGGCGGATATGCTGACGTTGAAGAGACTGCTCCCGTTAAGACGTTTTATTCCTGCGGCGAACATTCTCGAAGAAGTGACCGCGGTGAAGGATGAAAAGGAAATTGAGCTCATTCGTATCGCAGCCGGCATCAGTGATCGGGTGTTTCAACGCCTGCTCAAACTTGTTCGTCCGGGAGTGCGTGAATGTGACCTCGCCGCCGAGATCAGCTATCTCCATCGGATGTACGGTGCAGAGGGCGATGCGTTCGATCCGATTGTTGCCAGCGGTGAGCGCGGAGCGCTGCCGCATGCCCATGCCTCCGAAAAAAAAATCCGGAAGGGCGAGATGGTCGTGCTGGATTTTGGATGTTGTTACCGCGGGTACAACAGCGATATCACCCGCACACTTGCCGTCGGAAGACCGACGTCGGAAATGAAGAAGGTGTACGGAATTGTACTGGAAGCACAGCGAAAAGCCATTGAGGGCATACAAAGCGGTGTTGCAGCCCGATCGATAGATGCCATCGCCCGGAATCATATCCGGCGAAGCGGTTATGGGCGTTATTTTATACACTCCCTTGGCCATGGTCTGGGAATTCATGTTCATGATCCCCTGCGTCTCTCCGCCCTCAGTAAAGCGGTTTTGGAACCGGGCAATGTCACGACGATCGAACCGGGAATTTATATCCCGGGCCGCGGAGGCGTTCGCATCGAGGACGATGTCGTTGTCCGGAAGAGCGGCTGTGAAATATTGAATACCTCGTCAAAAGAATTAATTATTGTGTGAGATATGATGGAAGACGGTTTTAGAAAAGTATTGATCATAGCATATTATTTTCCGCCGATGGGTTTGAGCGGCGTACAGCGAACGGTAAAATTTGCAAAGTTTCTTCCCAAGTACGGATGGAAACCGACGGTACTGACCGTCGAACCGACCGGGTATTATGCATTTGATGATACCTTATTGAAAGAAGCGGAAGAAGCCGGAGTGAAGATCGTCCGTACGAGATCGTATGATGTGAACCGGCTGCTGAAAAAACAGGGCGTTATTAAAATGCCATCGGAACGGATGAGGAAGATCCTGCAATTCTTCGGCGACTTGTTTTTTATCCCGGATACAAAAATTGGATGGAAATCCATCGCCGTCAAGGCGGCATCGGCGCTTCTCGAACAGGAACGGTTTGACTTGTTGTTCGCAACCGCTCCGCCGCAAACGGATTTCCTTATTGGCGCGGAACTCAAACGAAAATTTGAAATCCCCCTGGTCGTGGATTACCGGGACGCCTGGCTGGACTATCCGTTCAAATATTTCCCGACTCCCCTGCACCGATGGTGGCATACCCACCTGGAACGGCGTGTGTTAAAAGCTGCAGACCGGGTCATTGTGACGCACCGCCGCGTAAAGGAAAGTATTCTGCGCCGTCATAAAATGGTGGATTACAAGGAGGTCATCATTATTCCGCAGGGATTTGACGTCGAGGATTTCCCGCCGCTCAATAGTGATAGACACATCAAACCGGTAAAGATGAAAATCGCGCACGCGGGGACATTCTATGCTGAACGGAATCCCTCCGTTATGTTTCATGCGCTCGCCAACGTTTTACAGGCAACTCCCAAAATCCGCGGACGCATCGAACTGCATCTTGTCGGCAACGCGCGTGAGGAAGACCGGCAGCTTATAAAAAAATTGGAATTGCACAATGCAGTCCATTTCCTGGGATATTTGCCGCATCGGGAATGCATACAACAGATTGTTGATTCTGATGTGCTCTGGTTTGTCA
>RPQN01000258.1 GCA_003819715.1 Ignavibacteriota bacterium
CGCGTGAAAACCGTCGAGGCGGTATTTTACTGTAATCCAGTGTTTTAGGAAGAGGGGGTCCCCTTCCTCAGGTTCTCCCTCAAACATTTATAATATACGGCCCATTTATCATTTTATCGATAGGAAGTTGACAGGAGAATGATTTTTTTTCGGATGGCCGGAGATGATGAACGCCGGGAGGGAGAAAAACCGTATGGATGAGGTGTGAAATAAATAGAAATTTGCCGAGTACCGAATATCCGAAATTATGTGCATCTTTCTGTACCGATGCACCGGAGTGCCTAAAACAGCAGTTCGGATGTCTGCTTTATGTTGGATCCCATATCGGAGAACGATAGAGGAAAACCACGAAAGGAAGGGATTGCCTTGAGGTGCAGGCATAGAATGAGATCAGCTGGAAGGGCAGAGAAGCGAAGTTCTCTGACAAAATCCGGCCTCCCTGGGTGCAACATCCACGCAACGAGTAACTATGAGATTTGGCTTAATTATTCAGGCAACCCTGCTGAATATTCTCTGTTCGTCATGTTGTCCAGCCGGTTGTTCCTGTTTGGTCCCGGGAAGCTGGGGAGCTGCGAGCAATACACGCACCATCTCTTCCAGTTCTAAAGGCTTGGTGACATAGTCGTTCATCCCAATCGACTGATAGCGTTCCCGGTCACTGGGGGAATTATTTGCGGTCATTGCTATGATATGCGGCTGCATCTCGAGCGGAAAAATTTTGCGGATAAGCATCGTTGCTTCACGGCCGTCCATTTCCGGCATTTCGGCGTCCATGAGAACGACATCGTAAGATTGACGTCTCAATGCGTCCACTGCTTCGATGCCGTTGAAGGCAACATCTGCACGATATCCTAATTTCTTTAAGAACCAGAGAGTGATTTTTAGATTGACGAGGCTGTCTTCTGCAAGTAATATCCTCAACGGGTGTTGTTGTCCAATCTGAACATCAAACTGAGGGAGATTTTCAATCGTTTTCCGCATGAGTCGGTGGTCTTCAGTCTGCCGATCAACCATCTGGAGAGGTTCCTGATCGGTGGATTTATCTTCACACGTTGCGCTTTGGACTTCTTCCGGCTCGCAATGTGTTTCAACAACCGCTATCTCTAAGTTTTCCATAATGACTCCCGTTCCTTTTATGTGGTAAACGTGACTGTTTTAAAACTTACAATCCGTGTGCCAGGCAACATGAACTTAAAAATCCCCGGAATCCGGCAGTAATGAAGGAATAAGGTCAAAATTGTTTAATTATGGGTACGTTAAGAAAAGAGAACTTTGTAGAGATTTCAAAATAAAGATCAGGCGATTATGGTGACTCCACCTTCCCGTTTAATTGGACAGGGGGACTTTGAAGGAAGAATGGTTATTCATTCCGATTTATTTATGTGTGAAGCCTGTTGTTGATTAAAGCAAACGAATAATGATAGTGCCCCGGTAAGTACCGGCTGGAGCTTCACGGCATGTGAGGTTCGAGTTACCCTTATTCCTACCATGGAATGGTTTATGGTATGGGGAGAGAGATTTTGAATGTCGTGCCGATATTCAGACGGCTTTCCGCCCAGACCTTCCCGTTATGCGCTTCAACGATTTTTCGTACGATGACAAGTCCGAGACCGGTGCTGGATTCGCCTGAAGTGGTTTTTACGCTGAGTCTGGGAAAAGGTTTAAAGAGCTTGTCCATTTCTGCCGGCGGGATTCCCTGGCCGGTATCATGAACGGCGATCACCAGATTGTCCTTTTCGCGCTTTGCATCAATAGAGACCCGGGACTTCGGGTAGGAGTACTTGATGGCATTCGAAATAAGATTGTTGAATACCTGTTCGATTTTTTTACGGTCCAGGGGAAACAGCGGCAGGTCCTTCTGGGGATTGAACTCCACGGTGATTTGTTTCCGGCCTGCGATAACGCGGTTTAAGGAGACATTATTCCGAATGAGTTCCATGAGGTCGACCAGCTCAAGATTGATTGAGAGTTTTCCCGAATCAATAACGCTGACATCCAGCAATTCCTCTATCAGATCGCGCATAAATTTGCTGGATTGTTTGATCATTTCAAGGAATTCTATCGTCTCGGCGCTGGTCTTTTCCTTTAATTCTTCCGTAATCAGATCGGCGGTCGTATAAATAATGGTCAGTGGGTTGCGAAGATCATGGGCGGCAACGCTGAGGAAGTGCGTCTTTTCCCGGTTAACCTTTTCAAGCTCATAATTTTTTTGTTCGAGCTGGCGGTGTGCCTCCATGAGGTCGTTATGCGCTTTGTGAAGTTCATTGTTTTTTTGAACGGCATTTTCGTAGGTCGAAAGCAGAAGATCGATAATCTGCATCCGGTCGGAATTGATGTGGTATTTCTGACCCGCAAACATGATTTCGATCTCGGAGCTGGTGCTTCTTTTTTTTCGCATCTCCAGATTGGCGAAAATATTTTGTATGCAGGAAACGAGAAACGTGTCTTCGTACGGCTTCGTCAGGAAGTTGTCCGCTCCCGCCTGAAGCCCTTTAATCACATCTTCAGGGTCTGAGAGCGACGTCAGGAGCATCACGGGGATGGATTTCGTGCGGGGATCGCTTTTTAACGCCTTGCAGAGGGCAAAACCATCCATCTCCGGCATGACGATGTCGGTAATGATCAGGTCGGGCTGCCTGGTACGAACACATTCCAGGGCGTTCTTCCCGTCCTCTGCGGCTTCGACATGGTAACCATTCTCTTCGAGGATGAGACGAAGAAGTTTTGTCTGTGTCGGACTATCTTCGACAATGAGAATATTAGGTCGTGCAGTCATCGGCATATCCAGTTCGTTACTCCATATTCGACGGAGCGTCGGCGAAGATGATTGGGCAATCTCTCATACATCGACGTGCGACCGGGATATCATAAAACGATTCACGACATCTTTTGTGCGGTGTCGGGGAAAAACTTTTTTGCACAGCTTGGACAAATTCCATGAGTAAACTCAACATCAATTCTTTTTGCCATATAGGTTTCAATTTGATTCCAATACCCCTGGTCGTCCCGGATTTTTTTACAATGGGCGCATATGGGAAGCAATCCGCTTAATGTCTTTACTTCGGTCAACGCGTGTTGCAGGTTCTGATTCAGTTTTTCGAGCTCAATATTCTTCTGTTCCAGCTGCCGGTAAATATCGATCAGGTCGTTATGGGCTTTCTTCAGCTGATTGGTTTTCTGGACCGCGTTTTCGTACGTGGAAAGGAGAAGATCAATAACCTGCATCCGGTCGGAATTGATGAAGTACTTCTGACCTGCAAACATGATTTCGACCGCCGAACCTGCATTTGTGGTCTTTCGCAGCTCCTGATTTGCAATGATGTAATGGATACGTGAAACAAGAAACGTATCTTCATAGGGTTTGGTGAGGAAATTATCGGCTCCCGCCTGAAGACCTTTGATAACATCGTGGGGATCGGAGAGGGAGGTGAGGAGCATGATCGGGATATGATTTAATTCGGGATCGTTTTTTAATGCTTTGCAGAGCGCAAAACCATCCATCTCCGGCATAACGATGTCGGTGATAATAAGATTGGGTTTCTTATGGCGGATACATTCCAGAGCTTTAATTCCGTTGGATGCAGAATCGACCGCATACCCATTATCTTCAAGAATGAGACGAAGGAGTTTTGTTTGGGTCGGGCTGTCTTCGACAATGAGAATATTGATAGGTGCTGTCATAGCCATCATAATCCGTTACTGTTATTTGTCTGTGAGAAATACGCACAACGGCGACGCGTAAACATTATGTCAATTCTTCCCTCGCTCTTGATAAATTCGACGACGGGTGATGGTCGTTGATCTCGTCGCGAGTGAAGGAATGGAAAACAGTCGACGCACGATTCTGTTTGTGAAGGGCGATCATCCATCATCCGGATGCAATTCCGATGGCCCCGTGCACTTCAAACCACGAGCAAGAATAGATGAATAATAGCGATTGCCTTTAACCATAATTTATACCAAAATATATAATAAACAAAATGGAATAAGAAATATTTCGACTGTTATTCGAACAACAAACTTCGTATTTTGTCTCATATCGAGAATTGTACTTGAGGATGTTCAAAATCTCAAAACGCAGTTCCATGGTTTTCTGCAGCATTCATTCACCAATTTTTAATAAAAGTCGGCATGTGCGGAAATCGACGATTCATGGTCAGGGGTCTTTTCATACTATCATCCGCAATCGAAATAAATCATCATACATGAACTGAAATTACTTTATCATGCTAGTACCAAGGGAAATACTCTGGCAGCCGCGTTCGCAATGACACCCGTAAGGAGAAATTGCAATGAAGCTTGAACAACGGAAATGGGACAAGACTCATGGGTGGACGCCATCCACACCGCGGGCCGATATGAAATTCGCCCAGCTGGTGATGATCTTTGGAGCCGGATTGCAATTGAAAGAGACGTCGCTCCTGGAGCACGTGAAAGATTCATATCCACTGGCACAGTTATTCGGATGCTCGACCTCCGGTGAAATTTTCGGAACTCGGGTGATGGAGGAATCCATCGTCTCCACCGCGGTGTACTTCGAACAGACACAAATCAAAACCGTGCAGGTCCATTTAAATCAAATGGAGGACAGTTACAAAGCCGGGGCCTATTTGGCAAGCGCTCTTCCCGTGACATTGCCATCGAACAGCGGACATGGCGAAGATACACTGGTCCACGTCTTCGTCCTTTCAGACGGGTTAAAAGTAAACGGAAGCGACCTCGTGCGGGGAATGACCTCGCAACTGCCGCAAGGGACGACGGTGACGGGCGGATTAGCCGGAAATGATAATGACTCTTTGGAAACCCTCGTTATCGGCGATGCCGGACCGCAAAAAGAAATTATCACGGTCATGGGATGGTACGGCGATAAATTAAGAGTGGGATTCAGCTCGCTGGGCGGATGGGATCCATTTGGACCGGAGCGGTTGATCACCAATTCAAAAGGGAATGTTCTTTTTGAACTGGACGGCCGATCGGCGCTGGAGCTGTATAAGAAATATCTCGGGGAACATGCAAAAGGTCTTCCTGCCACCGGGCTTCTGTTCCCGTTGAGTATTCGAACCAAATCCGGCGATAAAGGGGTCGTCCGTACGATATTATCGGTGGATGAAACCGACCAGAGCATGACATTCGCAGGGGATGTCCCTGAAGGTTCGTACGCACGGTTTATGAAAGCGAACTTCGACCGGTTGATCGACGGTGCCGCCGGTGCAGCGAAGACCAGCTATCATGCGATCGGTCCTCAGGCACCGCAGCTGGCGATTCTGATCAGCTGTGTGGGCAGAAAACTTATTCTCAAACAGCGAGTGGAGGAAGAGATCGAAGTCATTCGTGAGGTGTTCGGTGATCAGACCATGTTGACCGGGTTCTATTCCAATGGAGAAATCGCGCCATTCATTCCCGGGGTGAAA
>RPQN01000259.1 GCA_003819715.1 Ignavibacteriota bacterium
ATTCCCTGCCGTCGATAAAAGTGAATATCCCTTCAAAAACATGGCTGGTCACCGAAACGATAAATAAAATGTCGTTCGGATATACGTACACCAAATCCCATGTGCGCAATGCATCGACAGAGTATTCGGATTCATGGAGCTGGAATGCAAGTTTCAGGTACGGGACGCAATTCAATCCAAATAATTATCTCTTCCTGGGAAGCTTAAAATTCTTCTTCACTCCCCAGCAGATGAATTTTGGGGCGACGCTCACCAGGAGTCAATCGCAGGCAAAAGCACGCACCCAGACAACGCCCAATGATATTCTGCGGAATTTGAGTGCTCAGCGTTCAATGGACTTTAACTGGCAGTTCTTTCAGGGCGGGTTATTTGATCTTGGCGTAACGTACAATGTGAATATTGCCAGCACGCTCCTGCATCTGGAAACGGATCAATATGGCCGTCAACGTTCTCTCATGTCTATCTTCAGCGATATATTTTTCAGCGACCGGCTCATTAATTTCGGCATTGACCAGAATTACGGTCAGGGGATCGTCCTGAATACAAAAGTCACTGCACCTCAAGTGTGGATGCTCGACAAAATCCTGACACCCAACTTCCGGTACTCAGTGAACTATAACTGGGCGAACAATATCCAGGCGGGACGTCTTGGAAAAAGTGCAGGGTGGAGCGGCGGGCCTTCGTTCTCGCTCGATGTGAATCTCAAACCGATCTCCGATGCGATCTGGAGCCCAACCGTTTCAAAAACTCCCACATCGACTCCCGTCGATACGAGCAGGAAGGGGAGCTCCTTCAATGTCATGGACCATGTCGGCCAGCTTCCGAGGATCGTCTTTAAGAATATGATATTTGATTTTGAAAAATTCGGTTTCAGCTTTACGCAGTCGAACACATCTCAAAACAGCGGTGTGTACGGCACTACAGGATTTGCCAATATCTTTGGACGGGCTCCATTTTTCCAGTCGTCGTTAGATGAATACGGTCCAAAATTTTTGTATCAATTTGGATTGCTTTCCGATCCGAACGGCCGACTGGTCTTGAAAACGAAAGGAACGTTCCCCTTCATTGCGGGCTATACCGTACCGGGGAGACGTGCCGACAGCGCGAATATCTCCGATTCCTATTCACAGAGCAACCAGATTTCCCTGCATACTTCGAGAACTTTGTGGGAGGGGGCGACACTGCAGCTGGACTGGAAGCTCGGATGGAGTTATAACGAGAATAGAACCAGCATGACGAATGCATTCGGGTATGTCGACACTGGTTCCGTGAGTAAAAACGTCAGCGGAGATGTCAGCCGGTCATATATTTCGCTGCCGTTTATCTTCAAGACCAATCTTCAAAATGTAAACGATAAATACAATGCATTGATGCAGGATGGGAGCGACACGAGAAACAAAGCCGAAAAATTATCTCAGGCGTTTGAACAAGGATTGGAGGCGCTTCCCTGGCTTTCAAAAATACTCGGTTCCCTCGCGCCGCGCGCGAACTGGTCGTTCCACTGGGATGGGTTGGAGAAAATTAGTTTTCTCAGCAGTATTGCATCGCGCATCTCACTCGACCATGCGTACACATCGGACTATAAGAGGCGATGGCAATTAACACCCACGAGAAACGACGTCACAGGAGAACTGAAACTCTCCGAAGCGACGACGAGCCAGACCGTCACCTACGGATTTTCTCCGCTCATTGGCGTGAATATCACATTTAAGGATTTCATTAAAGGAAACCTGAGCGCTTCATTCCGGTACGGTACGGCAACCTCGTTTGACCTCGCACCGGCGGGGCAGGATGTGACGCAATCGTCGACTTCGGATATTTCCATTACGGGAACGTACAGCCGGCAGGGATTTGAATTCCCATTTTTCGGTATTTCCATGATGAATAATATTGATATCACATTTACCTACAGTTATTCACACAATGCCCGGCTGCTCTATTCATTCACCAGTTTCCAGCCAGACGGCACGCCCATGGAAGGTTCGGGGCGCACATCGTTAGAGCCGCGGATCCGCTATACCCTGAGCGAACGTGTCACCGCCTCCGTCTATTATCGGTACACGAGGCTTGCACCGGACGACGGCGGTTCTCAGATTCCAGGATCCACAACGAACGAAGGCGGTCTGGACGTCCACGTCCTTATTCAATAATTCACCGCACGCGTTGATTCTCGCATGTGGAATTGCTACTTTACTTCAGGACTCTATGGAAACACAAAAAAAAATACTCTGGGTCGATGATGAAATCGACTTATTACGTCCGCATCTCAGATTATTGGAACAGAAGGGTTATCACGTTGATACGGCAACCAATGGCGAGGATGCGCTCGAATCGGTAAGGAAAACAGGTTATGATCTGGTTTTCCTTGACGAAATGATGCCCGGCATGGGCGGCTTGCAGACACTTTCCGCAATGAAAGAGGTCTCGCCGACTCTTCCGGTAGTGATGGTGACGAAGAGTGAAGCGGAAAGTCTGATGGAAGAAGCCATCGGGAGTAAAATTACAGACTATCTGGTCAAACCGGTTAATCCGAGCCAGATTCTGATGGCGTGTAAAAAGATTTTCGAATCGAAAAAGATATCCGGGGCGCAGATCTCCCGCGATTATATCAAGGAATTCCAGAATATCAGCCTTTCTTTGAGCAATTCCCTAAACGCAGCGGAATGGATCGATCTCTATTTGAAGCTCACAAGCTGGGAAATGGAATTGGATGCTCACCCGGAATTGGGATTGCGCCAGACGCTCCAGGACCAAAAACGTGAATGCAATGCAGAGTTTGGCAAGTTTGTGGAACGCAACTACCGCACCTGGATTACGGATGAGAAGCGCCCGATTATGCTTTCACCGGATATTATGGACCGCTGCGTGATCCCTGAGTTGAACAATCGCACGTCTGTCTTTTTCTTTGTTATCGACTGCCTGCGTCTTGACCAGTGGCTGATTCTGGAGGAACTCCTGTCGGAGTATTACACATTCGACAAGCAGTATTATTTCAGTATTTTGCCGACCGCCACGCCGTATTCCCGGAATGCCATCTTCAGCGGATATTTTCCCGCTGATATTGAAAAGCGATTCCCTGAAATCTGGTCATCTGAAGACGACGATGATGAGAACAGCCGCAACCGATACGAACATCAATTGATGGATAAGCTCCTGGAACGAAAGCGGATCACGCTCAAGCCGGAATCGAAATATGTGAAAATTCTCGATTCAGATTTTGGCAGGCAGTTCGAGGGGAATATCATTTCGTATACACAGAGCCGCCTCACCGCCGTCGTGGTGAATTTTATCGATATGCTGGCGCATGGCCGTTCGGATTCGCCCCTCCTGAAAGAAATTGCGCCAGACGAAGCCGCTTACCGATCGCTGACACGCTCCTGGTTCCAGCATTCGTCTCTGTTCGGCATGCTCAAAACTCTCTCGCTGCAGAAAAATGTAAAAATTATTCTGACGACGGACCACGGAAGCATCCGGTGTATGCGCGGTTCGAAAATCATTGGAGACCGGGATGCATCCACAAATTTGCGTTATAAATTCGGCAGAAATCTCAAGGTGGACGATAAACAAGCGGTCTTTATTAAAAACCCTGTCGATTATAAACTGCCCCGGGGAAGCGTCACCACCAATTATGTCATGGCAAAGGAAGATTACTATTTTGTCTATCCGACGGATTATCATAAATATCTTAACCATTATCACGACAGCTTCCAGCACGGCGGCATTTCCATGCAGGAGATGATACTTCCCGTTGTCAAGCTCGAACCGAAATGAGAGAAACCCGCATAACGACATCGGCCGAAGAGACCATTGCGTATGCGCGGTTGTTCGCGGGCCGGCTGAGGCGGGGTGATGTGGTGACCATGTTCGGCGATCTCGGAAGCGGAAAAACTCAATTCGTCAAAGGCGTTGCCCAGGGATTCTGCACGGAGCGGCCTGCCACCAGCCCGTCATTTGTTATCCTCAACCGGTACAGCGGATCGGATAAGAACAACAGCGAGATTCTTCTGTATCATTTCGATCTCTACAGAGTGCGGTCGCTCTCTGAAATATATGACCTGGGGTATGAGGAATTCCTGCAGGGAGACGGCATCTGCCTGATCGAATGGGCCGAAATGCTCGGTGAATTATTGCCGGAACGGCGGTACGAGGTCCGGTTTTCACTGGGGGCGGATGAACATGAACGGCGAATTGAAATTGACGGGGTGCATCAGGAATGTTGATTCTCGGGATCGAAACATCCACGGCGGTCTGTTCGGTCGGGTTCGCCGATGAAAACGGCTTGCGCGCCGAACGATCTCTTGTTGAATCACATATTCATTCGGAGAAGCTGTTGACGCTCATTCAGGAGTTGTGCGACATGGAGCAGGTCACACTCCGTCAAATCGATGGCGTGGCATTCTCGATCGGCCCGGGATCATTTACCGGGCTGCGCATAGGATTAAGCACTGCAAAAGGTTTGTGCTACGCGTTGGACCGGCCGCTTCTTGCCGTGCCGACGTTTCTCTCCATGGCAAAAAGTGTGTTCCGGGAGCATCCGAATTATCCAAAAGTTGGCGTATGCATTGATGCAAAGCAGAGAGAATATTATATTGGAGTATACGAAAAACGCGACGGAATGATACGCGAAGTGCTGCCCGTCCAAATTGGCACGTTGCCGGATCTCGCAGCAGCTTCAGCGTCCATTATTGTCACCGATCGTCTTGATAGTGTGAAAACGGAATCCCGGGGTTCCGATCTCATCATGGAAGTTTTTCCCTATTGCCGCGGAGATATGGTCGCGGCAACGGCTCTCGAGCAGGGGATTCCCGGGAGGAGAACCGGTTGGGAAGAATTGGAACCGATGTATCTGAAGGATTTCGTCGTAAGAACCCGGACGAAATTGGAACAATGAATTCCGGCAGTTGAAGGAGAGAACCATGGCGTGGTTTAAGAGGTCAAAAGAAAATATATCGTCGGACGGTCAGAAAAAAGATATTCCCGACGGCATGTGGACGAAATGCAGCGGTTGCGGCGAGATCATTCATAAAAAAGAATTGGATAAAAATCTTTTTACGTGTCCAAAGTGCAATTTTCACTTTCGTATCGGGAGCAAGGAATATTTCGACATTTTGCTCGACAGCGGCACATTGAAAGAGATGAATAAAAAGATGCGTTCGGTGGACCCCCTGAAGTTCACCGATACAAAATCATATGCCTCCCGCGTGGATTCGACGATCAAGAAAACCGGACTCTATGATGCCGTGAGGACCGGAGAGGGAATGATAAACGGCATTCCGGTGGTTATCGCGTGCATGGATTTCGCATTCATCGGCGGCAGCATGGGCTCGGTCGTTGGAGAAAAGATAGCACGCGCAACGGATGTGGCCCGCAAGAAAAAACAACCGATGATTATCATCTCTTCCACAGGG
>RPQN01000260.1 GCA_003819715.1 Ignavibacteriota bacterium
CAAAGGCGGCGGTTGCAGTCGACGAATCAAACTCCATGTCGGTCACACGTGCAAGGGAATAACCGGCAGAACGGTAAATCGAGAGAAGCCGTTCGAGAGACCGATCCAGAGAATGTTCATTGAGATATCCGCCTATCAACGGCCGGAAGACGGTGAGCAGTGAATCGGAACTCATAACGGTATTGCCGGTGATTTTCACGTGACGCAGAATGGGATTCGTGACGGCAACTATTTCAATAGTGACGGAATCACTCTGCTGCGAAATGACTCCCTTCACATCCGAATAGTCGCCTGTGTTGTATAAATCGTTAATAAAAAGTTGGAGGTCGATTTCTGCGAGACTGCCCCGTTCCTCAATCTTCCTGCATCGGTCCTGAAACACCGGAGGGAATGCGCTCTTCCATATAAAATGAGGACGGGTGTACAAGAGCGTGCTGTCTCCGCGGGAGAGTCGACGTGTGCGGTCATTGATCAAATGGCTGAGTGCCGGCATCACTTCTTCTGCGGATATATCTCCGGCAGCAACGACCGTATCCATGCCGGTAAAATCAGACGCCTGGTGATCCCCCAGCGTCGGGGCAATAACGATATCGGCTTTTGTCCGCGCAATCTTATTCGCTTCCTGCATCATGATCGTTGTAATCTGATCTGCAATTTCCCATGGCGCATTGAGTTTGTTTTTGGGCCTCAGCGGACTCACCATATCGACGGCGATGATAATGTCAGCCTTTTCTGCAATCGCGACTTCCACCGGAAGATTATCAACGAGGCCGCCATCAAGAAGCTGCATCGAATCACGCGGTACGCTGCTGAATAACAGCGGTATTGCCATGCTCGCACGCAGCGCTTCGGTCATATCGCCGTTTTGAATGACCACTCGTTTACCGGTCACGAGATCCGTCGTGACCGCGCGGAATGGAATACGGAGATCGTCAAAGCTGGGATCGGGATGGTAAATTCCCTGAAGCGTGAGCAGGTTCAGATAATTTGACAATCGTTGGCCGGTTGAAAACGCTTCCGGGATCACCGGCTCCAGACCCTCGAAGCGCAGTATAAGAATGCTTTTGTCGCGGGCAATTTTTTGATCAAGAAATAGATCCCGGCGCTTTGAATCATCGCTGTAACTGAGCAGATCGTCCCAGTTGGTGGTGTCTGCCAATTTCTGAAGCTGATCGGTCGAGTAGCCCATCGCATATAACCCGCCAATGATACTGCCCATACTCGTGCCGACAATGAGGTCAACCGGGATCTTATTCCGCTCCAGGCTCCGAAGAACGCCGATCGCGGCCAGACCGCGCGCGCCGCCGCCGCTGAGCACCAATGCGATACGAGGCTTCCGAAGTGAGCGGAAGGAGTTCATTTTGGGATATCGCGATATCGAGTCGCGAAAATCGGGTTCCACGATTTTCACCGGAGACTGCAGCGGGGCATTATTTTGGGAACGCGCCAAATTCGGCGCAAGAACAAATACGATGAGAATTATACGCAATAGCAGTTGATGCACGGAGATAGGTACCGGATAATATTGAATAAAAGATTATAAAATATACACCGAATTGCAATGAAAGACCACTTGAAACAGGCTGGGAATGAAGGAAAATGCGTTTTCGGATGCTGATCTTACGCACTTTTTTTCAACCTGCACCCGGTCCACGCAGAACTCTTGAAGGGAGCATAATCAATGCAGAGAGGAAGGCAAAAAGTCCCGTCATGGTGATGCCGATGATGCGGAATGGAAGCGTCAGGATCCAGACAATCGGATACAGGACCAGCGCAAGCATTGCTAAAGGCCAGCATAGAAAAAGCAGGATGACCCAAAGGAGAAAAGTGAACATGTGAAACCCCCGTTTGTTATTCTTTCATTTTCTACGTTAAACACCTCTCTCATGTTTCAGAGGTATCGCAAAAACACGACGGGGGTCATCCGCCGTTCCAAACATCATTCAGAACAATTCAGTATTTTGATCCAGGATCGACATGGAATATTCATCACGAGGATATGTATGGCCCGCCTTAAACTTCAGCTTCCCTCAAATTTTCTTTTCCGGACGGAAATTCCCATCCGTATTGGCGACATTAATTACGGCGGGCATCTCGGCAATGATGCGGTGCTGTCTCTTGTTCATGAAGCGCGACTCCGGTTTCTTCTGCATCTCGGGTATACGGAATTTGACATCGAAGGAGCCGGAATAGTCATGACGGACGCCATCGTTTGTTATTCATCCGAAGGATTTTACGGCGATGTCCTGACGGTGGAAGTGGGCGCGTCAGATTTTCAACAGACCTATTGCGATATCGTTTTCCGGCTGACAAATTCAGCGACAAAGAAGGAGGTTGCCCGGGTAAAAACAGGCATTGCGTTCGTCAATAGGCAGACCCGTAAGATTTGTGCTCTCCCGGATGCCTTCCGCAGTAAGTGTGAAATCCCGTCCCCATGATCTCCTGTGCAGATTTCCGGTGGATCATGAGCCCGGGTTGCTTGGACAGGCAAAAAACAGTATATTTTTTTGCAATTCATTTTTCAAAATGAGAGACGGCTGACCCATTGTGGCAAAAATAATAGTTGTTGCGAATCAAAAGGGAGGGGTTGGAAAAACCACTACCGCAATCAATTTGGCAGCGTCACTGGCCGCAGCAGAAAAGCGTGTGTTATTGGTCGACAACGATCCGCAGGCAAATGCAACGAGCGGAGTCGGTTCAGCCGGTATCGATGGGAAAACAATTTACGAAGTGCTGGTGGGAGAGCTCACCGCGGCGGATGCCATTCAACCGACTCAAATGCCGTTCCTTTCCGTTCTTCCATCGCACATCAACCTCGTGGGCGCCGAAATTGAAATGGTCGAAATGCAAAACCGGGAGCGTTTGCTTGCAACGGCACTGCTGCCGGAGCGCGATCGATTTGACTTTATTGTTGTCGATTGTCCGCCGTCACTTGGTCTGCTGACCTTGAATGCGTTAACCGCGGCGGATTCCGTCCTTATTCCCGTGCAATGCGAATACTTCGCTCTCGAAGGACTCGGCCAGCTGTTCAACACCATCAATATGGTGAAGAAAACGTTGAACCCGAACCTGGACATCGAAGGCGTCTTATTGACCATGTTCGATTCACGTCTCCGCCTTTCCAATCAGATTGTTGAAGAAGTGAAGCGGTACTTCGGCGATAAAGTCTTTGCCACGGTCGTCTCACGGAATATCCGGCTGAGCGAAGCGCCGAGTTTTGGTAAACCGATTATTCTGTACGACGCCATTTGCATCGGCACACGAAATTATATGGAGCTTGCAAAAGAAGTATTGAAGAACAATAAGTTCTTCGCCATTGAACCTCCACAGCATGAAAAAACTTTCATCGGGCCATAATTTATGAGTGATCAGAAAAAATCAGTTCTCGGCCGCGGACTTAATGCACTCATTCCAAAGAATCCGCGCATGGAGGTGAACGTGCGGGATGGTTCTGTCGGACGCGATACCGGCGAAACGGGAATCATTGCCAGCATCGACATCGTCAAAATTCAGCCCAACCCGTTCCAGCCGCGCACGGATTTTGATCAGGATTCTCTTTCCGAACTCACCCGGTCGATCCAGGAAAAAGGCGTCATTCAACCGATCACCGTCCGGCGGATCGATGGCGGGTACCAACTTATCTCCGGCGAACGGCGTCTCCGGGCAACCCAGGCAGCACACCTCCGGCAGATTCCTGCATATATCATCGCTGTGGAATCCGATGAAGAGATGCTCGAGCTTGCGCTGATCGAAAACATTCAGCGCGAATATCTGAATTCGATGGAGATCGCGAGCGCGTACCAGCGCCTCATAGACGAGTGCCGTATGACGCAGGACGATATCGCAAAGCGCGTCGGCAAGGACCGGAGTACGATAACGAATTTTATCCGCCTTCTGAAATTGCCGGGAAAAATACAGGACGGGTTGCGGAAAGAAAAGATATCGATGGGGCATGCGCGCGCGCTGATTGCGCTTCCCCATGAACGCATGCAGCTCCGGTTGTATGAAAAGATCGTTGACGGCGGTCTGTCCGTACGAAAGGTGGAAGAGCTGGTACGGGCGACCCAGCAGCCCAGAAAAAAATCCGGGCCGCACCAGTCGAACAGCGGCGGATCGGCAAGTATTCAAAACCTGGAAGAACGGCTGCGCCAGGCACTCGGCACAAAGGTGAAAGTAAAAACAAAAGGATCCGGGCGCGGCGAAATCATCGTGGAATATTATTCCCTCGACGATTTTGACCGGCTGATGGACCTGTTCTCGGGAAAATAGAATTCGGCGATCAGATGTTGTTCGCCGACACGTCATCACTCAATCAATTCATACGTCGATCCATATGTCTATAAAAAAAATTATAACCGATAAAGCTCCCGCGCCGATTGGCCCGTACAGCCAGGCTCTTCAGATCGATGGAAGAATTCTTTACACCGCAGGCCAGATTCCGATCGATCCTTCGAACGGAAAACTTATTGAAGGCGATATTCAAGCGCAGACCCGTCAGGTCATGAAGAACCTTGAAGCCGTTCTTCTGGAAGGGGGATCGTCGCTTGCGTCTGTTGTGAAGACGACGGTATTCCTCAAAGATATGAATGAATTCACGGCCATGAACGAAGTCTATGCTGAATATCTCGGCGGTGCATCTCCGGCGCGCAGTACGGTGGAGGTGGCTCGGTTGCCGCGTGATGTACGCATCGAAATTGAAGTCATTGCTCTTGTTGAAAAATAGCCGTCGACGTGAAAAAGATTTCGCCGAAATCCTTCTACGTCATGCCGCTTATGGGCGCAGTTTTCTTTTTTTTCACCGCACCCATATCGGTGTGTGCACAGGCCAAAATCACATCTGCGCTGATTAAACCGGATTCCACAGATGCAACGTTTTCACCCGCCGATTCTTTGAACATTCAGGGCGCCAAAATAAAGCCTCTTCTCACGGTGCAGTCAAAATCCGGATCGCTGGCGATGCTCCTCTCTGCAGTGGTCCCCGGAGCCGGGCAGATTTATGCTCACCGTTATTATACGATTCCATTTATTTACGGATTTGGCGTTTATTTCAGTTCAATCGCGATAAAAGCGAATACGCAGTACGAAGACTATCGCAGCAGATTTTCCGAATCGGTCAGATTAGACACCGCGGCGCATCAAGGGAATCAAAACCTGTTAGATGCGCGTGATTTTTATCACGATCAGCGGGATGAATATATTCTCTACCTTGGCCTCACGTATTTCCTCAATATCATTGACGCATACGTCGGCGCAACTCTCTACGATTTTGATGTCTCCGAAGATCTTGGCGGCAGCGCGAAAATTCAATTTCGTATTCCCGTACGCTGATCGAGCAGATTTCGTAATGCCTCTTCAAGCTCCGGAAATTGGAAGTGATATCCCGCCTGGAGTAATTTCCG
>RPQN01000261.1 GCA_003819715.1 Ignavibacteriota bacterium
ATTGATATTTTGGAACATCGAACGGACACGCCTGCATGCAGTACCGGCATCCCATACACTTATCGGCGTCATAAACGACAGCGCCTGATTGAGTTTTTTCAAATGCACCGACCGGACAGACTGACGCGCACGTCGGCACCGCACAATGCATGCACATTCGCGGCACGTTGGTCTCTTCAAACTGCAGCACCGCTGTATTGAGTTTTGATGAAAGAATGTGCTTTTCTGAAACCGGGTTTCCCCATCGTTCCGCATCGGCTTCTTCACACGCATAACATCCAATGCAGAGAGTGGTATCAATTAACATTCCATAACCAGACATACTATTTCTCCATGACCATTAACATATTCGGTGTTTATCGCTGACCCGATTTTGCTGCGTACGTCAGGACGCCTCGCCGGCTGCTCTGCCGGTTCATCGGGGGTGGAATTGAATTATTCCGCCTTTAAGAATTCCTGCTGAAACGCGTGCCATGTGTTTTCCTGGCAATGTTCCAGAACGCCGCTCAGAGGGGCTCCGCCATCCAACATGGTTGCTCCGGCAGGGGCGGGCATGCCGATTTGAGACTGCACTTTGATGAAATCACGAAAACGGCTGACTTCTTTTCTCAACCATTTTGCGGCGTCGTCCGCAATTTTGAGGAAACTCAACTCTGACGAGATATTCTTCGGTGCCACCACAGCAAGCCATCCTGCAATGTAGGGATCCTGATGCAAACGGTCCGGATCTGCAATCAATGAATCATTGACGGTCAGAACTCTGCCGGTGATGGGCGCCGGAATCGAAAGCAATTTATTACCGTGCGATACGGTTATCAACGTATCTCCTTTTTTGATTTCAGAGCCAAGCGGCGCCACAGTAATTCTTTCGATGGCTCCAATAACCTTTTGTGCAAAGTCATCCACACCAATGCGCGCTTCTCCGGCAAACGTCAACTCGACCCAGGTGTGCGCCTTGCTGATGAAAAACCCTTTTGGCAGTAAGAACCGGTCCGCTTGAACCTGGACTGCAGCCGGTGCCATTTTTCGCTGTTTGGCTCGATCTCTTAATAATTCGATGCCAACGCAAAGCAGGATTGTCGCAATAACGAATAATGCTACCATGGTACTATCTCCTTAGAATGAATAATCAATTTGTTTTCTTCAGTATATACCCGATATCCAATCTCTATCGAGTTGTTCACCATATTACTTCCAATATACGTGCCACAGTCGTATGGAGATGATGAACAACAAAAGTGTCAATATTTCGATAGTTTTCGCGGATAATTGATTTTCCTGTGCTCAGGCGATTAATATTGCGATGAATATCCTTACAGTCGGTGTTGAAATATTCAAACTATTTTACTCAAAATCTTGACTACTTGAAAAACAGCTATGTATACTTGCGTCTTCTATTTTAAGGAATTTTCGAATTCAAAATTGAGCCAGAACCAATCGGAATAGAATTGTAACGTACTTCAAATATATTCTAATTCATGTTTCGTAAATTATAGTAGTGCGTTATTCTACACGTTATTATCTATATCACTCCTGACGGAGTTTGATTCTGTTCTTATGAATTGTGCTAGAGTCATATCATCCCTACGGGATTATTAATCAAATATGTGAAAAATAAATTCCCTTTAAAAGCTCCGCTAGGAGCGAACTGTTTGTAATAGTGTAAAATAAACATCACCGAACCCCGTTTGGGGTGATATAAGAATGTTATCGATGCCTGCGTTACATCAGTTCTAACATAAAATTCTCTCTTTTGAATCTGCGCATTTCATTAAGATTATTAAAATTCAGCAACGATTGTTGATTGGCGTTGAAAGGGTGCGCCGACGGTCATGCCATTAAATAAAATCAATTATTGTTTGAACTATTCTCAGTACTTGCATCAACCAAAATAAATCAATTTGATCTATACCTAGAATATGTAAAATTTCTTTAATAAAATAATTTAGTTTGGAAAATCAGAAGAGGCAAATATTTGAAAAATCCTTATTTCACGGTTTTTATTCCTTTGTCATTGTCTCCGATCCCCTGGTGGATTAGGAATTTTACTTCGACTTTCATGTTTCAATTATCGCAAATTATTCTTTGATTACATCAAGGATTGTCCGTCATCCAATAACATCTTTGAAAGAACGCCACATGAACAACCGACTCGCTCTTTTACTCCTGGTGGTTTCGATATTTTATTGTTCCTTTTCATTCTGTCAACCGCAAGGCACTCCGGACCCTTTGATTGCGCATATCGATTCTACGGTAAGACCGGGTGATGATTTTTTCCTTTTTGCCAATGGCAAATGGTTCAAAGAAAATCCAATTCCTGCAAGCGAGCCGAGCAACGGGTTATGGCAAATTATTCAGGATACCATTAATGCACAAATTCTCAGTGTCTGTGAATCATCGGCCGGATTGATGAATGCAGAGAAAGGAAGCAACAAACAGAAAATTGGCGACTTCTTCAGAACGGGTATGGACAGTGTCTCACTGAATCAACAGGGAATCTCCGAGTTGAATGTCGAGCTTGCCAGGATTGAGGGCATCACCAGCCTCAAGGACGTTGCCGGAACAGCCGCATATATGCATGTCGTCGCCGGGGCACCGCTGTTCAGGTTCGGCGTGGGGCAGGATGATAAAATCAGCAGTAAGAATGCCGTTTTTATCTCACAGGGCGGCATCAGTTTACCTGACCGGCGATTTTATTTCGATACCGACGAGCGTTCTCTCTCCATCCGTCAAAAATTTGTGCGTCACGTCGGGAATATGTTCAAGATTATCGGTTATGATAAAATCAAATCGCAGCGTGCTGCGGAACATCTCATGAAGCTTGAGACCGCGATCGCCCAAACATCCCGAAAAAGGGAGGACACGCGCGATCCCGTTAAAAATTATAATAAGATTTCCTACAATCAATTGTTATCCACTGCACCGAATTTTGACTGGACGACCTTTCTCGCGAACGCAGGATTCACGACGACCGTCGATACGGTTATTGTCGGCCAGCCGGAATTTCTCACTGCTCTTGATGGATATTTAACATCGTTCCCACTTGATGACTGGAAGGAGTATCTCAAGTATCATTTGGTCAGCAATCTCGCTCGATGTCTCGATGACAAAACATATTTGGAAAATTTCAATTTCTATTCCGCTGTCCTGCGGGGTGTTGAGGAACCGAAACCGAGGTGGAAACGGGTGGTGGAACAATCGGACCGCCTGCTGGGCGAACTGATCGGCCAGGTGTATGTTGCGGAATATCTGCCGAAAGGAACAAAAGAAAAATTGCTTGAGATCGGGAATGCCATTAAAGCAGTCTATGCGGAGAGAATAAAACGGCTCGATTGGATGAGCGACGCGACCAAGGTGAAAGCGCTCAAAAAATTGAACACGATCATCATGAAGGTCGGATATCCGGATACATGGAAAGACTTGAGGAGCATGGAGATTGGCCGGTCGTCGTACGTCAGAAATGTGATGAATGCAAATGCCTGGCATACAACGTATATGATATCTAAATACGGCAAGCCCGTGGACCGGTCCGAATGGGACATGGAGCCGCAGACCTATAACGCATATTATAATCCGTCGAATAATGAGATCTGCGTACCGGGATGTAATATCATAGTGCCGGGATTCGAACGGGTGATCGCGGACGATGCGATCCTCTATTCTATTATCGGCGGTTCCACGTTCGGGCATGAGATGACGCATGGATTTGACGACCAGGGGTGTCAATATGACGAACTCGGGAATTTAAACAATTGGTGGACGACCGAAGACAGCACGAAGTTTTTCGCGAAGACCAAAATGATCGTAAAGCAGTTCGATGGATATATTGCCGTGGACAGCCTGCACATCAATGGAGAGTTGACACAGGGAGAAAATATCGCCGACCTTGCCGGTGTCATGATGGGGTATGAAGCGTTTAAGAGCACACGTCAGTTTCAGACCAACGAGATCATTGCGGGTTTGAATCCCAACGAACGGTTTTTCCTTGGGTATGCATTCGCATGGATGATCAATACACGCCCGGAAGGAATTGCCAGCCAGTTACAAAGCGACGTCCATTCACCGGCCAAATTCCGTGTGATCGGGCCTCTCGCTGACATTCCGGAGTTTTATACCACCTTTGGCGTCAAGGAAGGTGATGCCATGTGGCGGCCTGCAATGATGCGTGTGAAGATATGGTAAATGAAGTTTTTTGCCGGTTTTTCCAGCAACTATTCAGAGGGACTTCCGTATACAGAGAAAAAAAAGAATATCATCCATGCCTTATCCATTTCAGCCGCAGAGTGTTCATCATGCATTAAACACTCAGCAGAACCAGGGACACTCTGAAGCGCTTGCTCGGGAACTGGAATCGTGCAAGCGCATGCTTGAAGACCTCATTGCACGTCCGATCAACAGCCCCCGTCAAACCGTTCTCACGAAAATACTCGTGAAGGAAAATAAACGGCTGATCATCATTCGCATAGAAGACGTCGACTGGATCGAAGCGTGGGGAGATTATCTCCGGCTGCACTGCAGGGATAAATCCTTCATTGTTCATAAGAAAATCGGCGATGTTGAATTGCGGCTTGATGCGCAACAATTTTTACGCATCGGCCGTTCAGCGATTGTGAATGTCGATCGAATTAAAGAATTAGAGCCTTTAAATCATGGCGACTATCTCATTACCTTAAGCGATTCGACACAATTAAACCTGAGCCGTAATTACCGCGATCGCCTCATCGCGCTCTTCGAAAAAGACATGTAACATCCGCTGCCGGCGAAACCTCCCGTTCATCGTCGATTTCATCCCGTTTGTATCGTTGTTCGAACCGTTTATCGAAAAAAAAGAACTTCCCGGTTGATCCACCGTACACCCTAATAAGAAATTAATTAACCTAACAACGCTGTATTTCCACTTATTAGGAGGTCGTTATGAAAAAATCCCTGGTGTTGCTCGCGTCGCTCCTGGCGATTGCGTTTGTTGTTCCAGTTGTTGCACAGGAATCAGTGCTTCCACCGAATGCCAATAAGGCCCTCATTGAGGATAATCTGTTCATCGGGCTTGCTGACAATAACCTCGGGCTCCAGCGCAGTGCTGCACTGATGCTTGGGAAGGTCAAATCCGATCGTGCAGTTATTCCATTGATGGCGGTCCTGCATAACACTCCGGATGAAAACGTACGTGTTGCCGCTGCCTGGGCACTCTGCAAAATTGGCGATGCACGCGGAGTGTATGCCGTAAAGACGGCCGTAAAGTTTGATGAAAGCACGAAAGTTCAAGCAGTGTGTGCATGGTACTATGAGAACCTGGTCAAGCAGGGGGCGTTCACGTTTGCACAACCGGAATATTCAACCATTGCCGC
>RPQN01000262.1 GCA_003819715.1 Ignavibacteriota bacterium
AAAGTACAGCGATACTCGTCGCTCGAAGATTTGAAAAAGCACGAATGCACGGTTGAGGAAATGGAAGAATACGAACCGCATATTGTCAACGGCACGATCATCTATGCCGGCGTCGATTATGAAGCGATCCTGCGGGAAGCGGAGCAAGAGGCGGATGTGATCGTCTGGGACGGTGGAAATAACGATATGTCATTCTACCAGCCCGATCTGACCATCACGGTTGCGGATCCGCACCGGGCGGGACATGAGCTATCGTATTATCCCGGTGCCGTCAATATTCACCTCGCCGATGTCGTCGTCATTAATAAAATTGACACATCATCCCGCATCAATATTGATATCGTCCGGAAGAATATCGTCAGCATCAATCCGAATGCCGTGATCATTGAAGCGGCATCGCCGATCAGCGTGGAAGATGAATCCGTTATCCGAAACAAACGGGTGCTGGTTGTTGAAGACGGCCCCACGCTGACGCATGGCGAGATGACCTACGGTGCCGGCCATGTCGCAGCCCGGAAGTACGGTGCAAAAGAGATTATCGATCCGCGCCCGTGGGTGGTCAATTCCATAGCTGAAACTTTTAAGAAATATCCCCATATTGGAACTTTGCTGCCGGCAATGGGATATGGCGGAAAACAGATCGCGGATCTTGAGACAACGATCAACAAGGTCGACTGCGATTCGGTCATCATCGGCACCCCCATTGATCTCCGGCGCATTATCAAGATCAACAAGCCCAGTACGCGAATTTATTATGAACTGGATGAAATCGCGAAACCAAATTTGAATGAAATTTTGACCGGCTTCCTGAAGAATCATGGATTGAAATGATCACAGACCGGGGGATGCCGGAGGCCGTGTCCCTCACAAGGAGAACAGAATGATGAAACGAGATTTTCTCACTATCGCCGACTGGTCGGAAAAAGAACTGCTCCAGATTCTTGACCTGTCGAAGAAGATGAAAGCAAATCCTCAACAGTATTCAAAATCATTGGAAGGCAAATCCGTCGCACTCATTTTTGAAAAGCAGTCGCTGCGAACGCATGTGACATTTGAAATCGGTGCGAAACAACTCGGTGCGAATACGGTGTATCTCACCAATGCGGATATCAGTCTCGGGAAACGGGAATCCATCTATGACGTCGCTAAAAACCTGGAACGCTGGGTGGATGCCATTGTCATCCGGACATTCGCCCAGAGCAACGTTGAAGGTCTGGCACGTTTTGCGAAAGCGAACATTATTAACGCGCTGACCGACTTCGAGCATCCATGCCAGGCGGTGGGAGATTTCTTGACGATCCGGGAACACCTCGGTTCGTTTCACGGAAAGAAATTTGTCTGGATCGGCGACGGCAATAACGTCTGTCATTCACTCATGCTGTTCGCCGCCAAAATGGGAATGCATTTTACCGCCATCACCCCTGCGGGAATGCTGCCGGACGCACAGGTTGTTTCAAAAGCGAAAGAAATTGCTGCTGCAAACAACACAGCCATCGAATTATCGAACGCCCCGGCCGATGGGATATGCGGTGCCGACGTGGTGTACACCGATGTCTGGGTCAGTATGGGACAAGAGGCGGACCGTGAAAAAAAGACGAAAGCATTTTCCGGTTTTCAGGTGAACGTTGAATTAATGAAGAAAGCAAAACCCACGGCGGTCTTTATGCACTGTTTGCCGGCACATCGCGGTGAAGAGGTAACGGATGAGGTGATCGATTCGCCGCAATCAATCGTGTTCGATGAAGCAGAGAACCGTCTTCATACACAAAAGGCAATTCTTTATACGTTGTTGAAGGGACAGGGTCGTGAAAAGCTCAATTCTGGTGGCCGTCGGCGGAAACTCACTCATCCGCGCAGGTCAGCGCGGAACCGCAGCCGAACAGCACGAAAACGCTAGGCTGACCGCCAGGCGTATTGCAGAAATTGCGGCACGCGGCTACCCCATCGTGGTCACTCACGGCAACGGTCCGCAAGTCGGAGCCCAATTGCTGCGTTCAGAAGCCGGTTCATTTCAAACGTATACGATGCCGCTGGATGTCTGCGTTGCCATGACGCAGGGCGAGATTGGGTTCATCCTGCAGAATTCGATGCTGAGTGAATTTCAGAAACACGGGGTCAACCGTCCGGTCGTGACCATCCTCACGCAAGTCGTGGTGGACAAGAACGATCATGCCTTCCAGCGCCCGACCAAACCGATAGGCCCATTCTATTCCAAAGAAACCGCCGAGCGGAAACGAAAAGAACTGGGATGGAATATTATTGAAGATGCCGCGCGCGGGTACCGGCGCGTGGTGGCCTCTCCCCTTCCGAAAGATATCGTCGAACTGGAGGTCATTCGGAGCTGCCTCGAGCGCAACATCGTCGTGATTGCAGCAGGCGGAGGAGGAATTCCCGTGATTAACGAAAACGGCGAGTTGAAAGGCATTGAAGCGGTCATCGATAAAGACCGCGCTTCTGCATTGCTTGCAGCAAAATTAAACGTGGATCACTTCATCATTTCCACTGAAGTGCAGGAAGTTTGTATCAATTATAAAAAACCGGGCGAACAAAAATTACGCGCGATCACCGCTGCGGAAGCGAAGAACCATATCGCCGACGGACAATTCAGCGAAGGAAGCATGAAACCCAAGATTGAAGCCGCACTGGATTTTCTCAAGAGCGGCGGCACACTGGTGACGATTACCGATCCGGAACATCTTCTCGCTGCGCTCGACGGTGAAGCGGGGACCAGAATTATCAGATAATCTCGCCGGGGTGAAGTTCTTCCCCTGCGAAGTTCAATGAAGGACCGATCATGAAACTGCAGCATGTTATTGAATCCCAGCAATTTACCCTGCCGATGTTAAATGAACTGTTTGGCCTCGCAGATCAGATGGGCGCTCTCATCGGGCGCGGCGGTACGCTCGATTATCAGCACAAAATTATGGCTTCGCTGTTTTATGAACCATCGACCAGGACCCGGTTCTCCTTCGAATCGGCCATGCTGCGGCTGGGCGGCAAAATCATGTCGACGGAGCGTGCGCAGGATTTTTCTTCCGTGTCGTACGGCGAGTCGCTGGACGACACCATTCGCGTCGTCGCTCATTACGCAGATGTGATCGTGTTACGGCATAACCAAATCGGCGCCGTGAAACGCGCAGCGGCTATTTCATCCATTCCCGTGATCAATGCCGGCGATGGAAAAGGCGGACAGCATCCGACACAAGCCCTGCTGGACCTCTACACGATTTACAAAGAAACACAGACGATCGACGGCGTCAAGGTTGCACTCGTGGGGAACCTGCTCGATGGACGTACCGTCCGTTCACTGGCCTATCTCCTGGGAAAATTTGAGAGGGTGAAAATTTATTTCGTGGCCCCGACGACACTTCAGATGAGGCAGGACATTCTTGAATATTTGAACCGTCACCATGTGTGGTACACCCTGGAGAGCGACTTCCTTAAAATTTTACCGGAAGTCGACGTTGTCTATATGACCCGCATCGAGGAAGAAAAAATGCCTGCGGCTTCAATCGAAAAACCATTCAAGCGGTATTTCATCGATGAGGAAGTGATGAAGCTCATGAAATCCGACGCCATTCTCATGCACCCGCTGCCCCGGCTCAATGAAATTTCACCGGCAGTCGATACGGATCCCCGCGCGGCGTACTTTCGCCAGACAAAAAATGGCGTGTGTATCCGGATGGCGCTGCTCGCTTCCGTGTTAAACCCGTAAGCGAGTCCTTCGCTGCCGGCGATGGATCTATTTCCTGGATCTCGTTTTTCCTTGGCCGCTTTTCACCACCACCATGGTCACGTCATCATGCTGTTCTGAAGTACCGCGAAATTTTTCAACTCTGGCCAGGATCGCCTTCTGGATGCTCTCAGCGGAATGATGGCGCTTCGCCTTTAACAAATCAACGATTGCGGTCTCGCCCAATTGCTGTTTTTCCTCATTCATGGCCTCGGTGATCCCGTCCGTATAGAACAGAAAGAGGTTATCCGGTTTGATCGGGATCCGTACTTCTTCGATTGCATCGTCGAACATGGGGCCGCGCTCCAAACCCAATCCAATACCGCCCCCTTCCAGGGAACGAATATTTCCGTCCACGCCCAGCAGCGCTTTATTATGGCCGGCCCGGCAGATCAGCACTTCCTTCTTCTTGAGATCAAACAGGGCGAGGATCATGGTGATGAACGATCTGCGGTCCATCCCGTCAAAGATGCGCCGATTAATATTCGTGAGCATCTCCTTCGGAGTTTTGTAAATATGCGCCGCCAGTTGAACCATGCCCTGCACTTTCGACATATACAATGCAGCAGACATTCCTTTCCCGGAAACATCTGCAACGACGGCAAGGATTTTCTGTGGGCCCAGCTGAATGAAATCGTAATAGTCGCCGCCGACACTCGACGCAGGGACCGATATGCCGGAAATATCGAGGCCGGGAATTTCGGGGCTCATTTTTGGGAAAAGCCCCTGCTGGATTTTCCGTGCAAGTTCCAGTTCTTCTTTCACCCGTTGTTGATCGATTTCCGATTTATGGAGACGGGAATTTTCAATAGCGATCGCCGCCTGCCCTGCAACCGTTGCCAGCAATTTAATATCTTCCTGCGAATAGACCTTGCCGGATTTTTTCTGCCCGACATTGATAAAGCCAATCAATCGGTCCTGCAGAAACATCGGAACAGAGAGTACAATCCCGGAACGGAGAAGTTTTTCCTTTTCTTCCATTTTCAAATCCGTCATATCGTACTCATCACCGAGGAGATGAAGATCCACCGGTTTGCGCGTCCCCTGCAGCAGCGCCATGAGCGTATGATCACCGTCGCTGAACTGACAATCGGCACTGTTCAGATTCCATGCCGCTGAATTGCATCCTTCTTTATTGCCGCAGATAAAAACGGACAATTGATCGATGTGCATGGTCGTCGAGAGGCGCGAGACAATCGAATTCAGAATGTGCTCCATTTCCATCAGGCGGGGCAGTTCCTGTGTAAATTCCAGCAGCGCCTGCTGATAATCGTACCGCTCATGGAAAAATATGCGGTCAATCCAATCCTGAAAATGCTGCTTGATGGGATCAAACACGAATGCGACGACAATAAGCGATACCACCATCAAGAGTTGGTTGTCCTGCACGCCAAAAAAGTAATTGATCAGCGAGCCGATCCCGTAGACCGTGATCAGATAGATCGCAGCGAGCGATGCCGTAACCGTTCCATAGATCAAACTGCGGCGGACGACCACATCCACATCCATCAGGCGGTGTTTGAAGATCGCATAGCCAAAGAACATCGGTACAACCACCAACAGCATCATCGGAAGAAGAATCGTCGGATTCAGAAA
>RPQN01000263.1 GCA_003819715.1 Ignavibacteriota bacterium
AGCCACCGCCACTTTAAAATCTGATAGTGAGTGCGGCTTCCGGGGCCAGAGTATATTGAAGGAGAAATCCTTGGTCGTGACGGATTTTCCCTGGGTCACCTTTATTTCTGCCTTGAACCTGCCGTTTTCCAGCCGCTCCAGGGGAAGGGGAATGATGATGAAGCGGCTCTGTTTCGAATCCTTCTTGATGGAAAAGGAAGGATGCTTGGGAATATCAAGTATCACGGGGGTCCCAAATTGCTGAACAAAGGCCTCCCCGTGGAATTCCTGCGGACCATCATCATCCGACTCATGCGTACTGTTGAGCTTCCAGGAGAGGCGAACCTCGGTGCTGGTGTCCGGCGACGTGACTTGAATCATGCATAATCCCGGCTGGCCGATAATGCTGCTGCCGCCGCGGTTGATGGGAATGAATTCCGTTGGTGTGCCGATTGAACTTTCGGATTTCGGCGATTCAATAAAAATTGCCGGTGAGACGTTTAATCCGGCAGAGAACATTCTGGTATCTATTTTGGTGTCACGATTGATATAGGATTTGCCGGATTCATCGTCCTTCGTTTCGATAACAACATTGACTAAACCTCTTTTTAACTTGAACGTGAGCACCCCTTGGACTTCATCGGAAAGGATATCTCCTTCTTCCGGAAGAGAATTCCGTTCTATGATGAACGGCCGAAATTCCCTGGCGATGGCTGCATTATGGTCGTCAAATAATTCGAAAACGAGCTCACCTTTTGCCTCGTAATACTCCATTTGCGGTGTGCTAGCTTTGGCAAAAAAGAAAAACTCAGGTTTGATACGGTAAAAAATTATGAGATCAATGGATGACGTGTCCCCGCTCCGGTATGGAATGGCTTCAAACGTAACGGGATTTAAAACGTGCTGAACCGAACGGGGAAGTTCCTCGTCGGTTTGTGAGAACGAGAGTGATGTGCAGAGAACAAATAGAATAATGTTGATTTTCATAACAAAGACCTCTCGATGTTACCCTGAACGTCCGCCAAATAATACAAGACCATAAAAAATACGGAGAAAGCAAGGGAAAGGCAAAAATTAATAGAAAGAATACTATTTGTTCTGGCAGAATATATTTTCCTAACCTTTTTTCCATTTAAACGGTGGAGAATGTGATCGTGAGATAATAGAGGAATGGAAGAAAAACGATGAAATGAATGGCTGGAGAGTGATGATTGAAATACGTCAGGTACCTCCAGAGCATTGCTCATTGAAGCCCGAATAATGAAGTTCATCATTTTGCTTTGTCAGTATCACCAATTGCATTGTTCTCCCGTTGCCTTGAGAACACCGCTCCTCTGAACAGGTCGATAAGCTTTCCGACTGCGTAAGGGCCTACCGTTTTAGACTGCTTCATTTATAAAAGGTTAAAAATTTCGTCTTTAGCCTAAGAATGGCCGTTATTCAAATAATCAAATATTTATTAAAAAAGTGCTCAAAATGTGGCGAAATTGTTAAATCTATCTTATATTATCAAATAAGGTACTTAGAGCACCGTACCTAGTACTTGTATGATGTCTGATGTGATAATCGTCAGTTTTTATCTCTTTAAAATCGTTCAGTATGTTTTTTGGAAAATTATTAGTCACCACAAAATAAAGGACGAGCAGATGACGGACCCAACCTCGATCAAAGTGAAAATCAGTAATTACCGATGGACTATTTGTGCATTATTATTTTTTGCGACGACCATAAACTACCTGGACCGCCAAGTGCTTTCCTTAACGTGGAGAGACTTTATCGCCCCTGAATTTCACTGGACGAATAATGATTATGGAAATATAACATCTCTGTTCTCGATCTTTTATGCGTTCAGCATGCTGTTTGCCGGCCGTTTTGTTGATCGCCTGGATACCAAAAAAGGATTCCTTTGGGCAATCGGTGTGTGGTCGGTTGCGGCATGCCTCCATGCATACTGCGGAATTGCTTCCTCCGGCGTTATCACCGGCCATTGGTTTGTGGGATTTAAAGAAGCAAGAGAAATCATTGGAACGGTCGGCGATGTCAGTATGATCATCAATGTCAGTGTCACATTGTTTATCATCGCACGCTTTGTTCTGGCGCTCGGAGAATCGGGAAGTTTCCCCGCATCGATCAAAGCGACCGCAGAGTACTTTCCTAAAAAAGACCGCGCCTATTCAACCAGTATTTTCAATGCCGGGGCAACGGTCGGTGCGCTTATCGCGCCGCTCACCATTCCGGTGATCGCTTCGAAGTACGGCTGGGAGATGGCGTTCATCATTATCGGGGCGTTTGGTTTTATCTGGATGGGATTTTGGGTCTTCATGTATAAAAAACCGCAGGTCAATCCCTCTGTCAACCAAGCGGAGCTGGCGTACATCCAACAGGACAACGACCATAACCCCACCGATGCGCAGGGACTTCCCATGCGGAAGCTGACCTTCCTTGAGTGTTTTAAGTACAAACAAACGTGGGCGTTTGCGGTCGGGAAGTTTATGACCGACGGAGTCTGGTGGTTTTACCTGTTCTGGACACCGGCATATCTGAGTTCGGTCTATGGGCTGACTTCTGATTCGTCGACGGCTGAAATACTCATCTTTGCCTTGTATGCCATCACGCTTCTCTCTATTATCGGAGGCTGGCTGCCGTCTTATTTTGTCTCTAAAAAAGGGATGAACCCGTATGCAGGCCGGATGCGCGCAATGCTGATCTTTGCGTTCTTCCCGCTGCTGGTGCTGCTCGCACAACCGCTGGGCCAATATTCCTATTGGTTCCCCATCATCATCATTGGGATTGCCGGCGCTGCACACCAGGCATGGTCTGCGAATATTTTTTCCACGGTGGGTGACATGTTTCCGAAGACCGCTATTGCAACCGTGACAGGAATCGGCGGCATGGCCGGTGGTATTGGATCGTATCTGATCAATAAAGGATCCGGGATGCTGTTCGATTACACCGAATTCACACAAATGAAATTTATGGGGTTCGAAGGAATTCGATCGGGTTACTTTATCATCTTCTCGGTGTGTGCAGTGGCGTATCTCATTGGATGGGTTATCATGAAATCACTGGTTCCAAAATATAAACCGATCACGGATTATTGATCGGGATTTCAGCGGCGTTGCGTCTGCGGCTTTCCCAACGGAAATTATGGGGCGGACGATTCATGCGAAAATAGTAAACTGATACATTAAAATTTTTGTAAAGGAAATTCCTATGAACTTACAAGAAGTCACGCAGGCGTATGATTTTACAGGGAAGACGGTTGCGATCACCGGCGGGGGCGGAGTACTCTGCAGCGGAATGGCAGCCTGCCTGGCCGGATGCAATGCCAATATCGTTGTACTGGACCGCGATATGGCTCTGGGAGAAAAAGCACTGCAGGCATTAAAAGGAACAAAAGGAAAACACACCGCAGTGTTTATCGATGTTCTGGATAAAGCGAAAGTGCAGGAAGCGGCCAATAAGGTACTGGCGGAATACGGCAGAATTGATATTCTGATCAACGGTGCGGGAGGAAATAATCCGAAGGCGACCACCGGAGCGGAAATGTCGTTCTTCGATATTCCCGCGGAAGCAATACAATTCGTTTCAAACCTCAATCTGATCGGGACCGTCCTTCCGAGCCAGGTATTCGGTAAACAGATGGCCGCGCAGAAGGAAGGAATCATTTTAAATGTCTCCTCCATGAACGCGTTCCGTCCATTGACTCGAATTCCGGCGTACTCGGCCGCAAAAGCGGCGATCAGCAATTTTACGCAATGGCTTGCCGTTCATATGGCGCAGGAATATACGCCGAATATCCGGGTCAATGCCATTGCTCCCGGATTTTTCCTGACGGATCAAAACCGGTTCCTGCTCACGGATAAGGTCACCGGCGAACTGACCGCACGCGGCAGGAAAATTCTGGATCATACTCCCAGTGCACGGTTTGGAACGCCAGATGATTTATTGGGCGGTATGTTGTGGCTGTTATCTCCCGCATCGAAATTCGTGACCGGTATTGTACTCCCGATCGACGGCGGGTTCTCAGCCTATTCTGGTGTATAAATAAGCAGTTTCAATTAAAACAAGAACGAATAAACTGATAGCGGATAGTGGACAGCTCAACGCTGATCGCTCACCGTTGACAGCGAAAAGCTAAACAAGGAGCAACCCATGAGCGGTTTAACAATAAAAAAAGAAGGTGCGCTGGATCTGGTGTCATTAGGGGCTTTGGTCAATCGTCTGGATCCGGGCATTATCCCGTTTCGAAAAGCGACGGAGTGCAGGATTCATGTCAGCGGCGGCGAGTTCAATGTCGCAGCAAACTTGTCCGATTGCTTCGGAATGAAAACCGGTATCGTTTCAGCAATGGTCGATTATCCTATCGGCGAATTGATCGCCGAACGCGTTCGCGCAATGGGAGTGAAGCCATTTTACAAACATTTCAAGCATAACGGCGTGAACGGGCCCAACATGGCAACGGTGTACAGCGATCAGGGCCACGGTGTTCGTCCGCCGGTCGTGTTTTACAATAGATCCAATGAAGGCGGCGCGCTTCTCAAACCGGGCGATTTTCAGTGGGATGAAATTTTTGCGCAAGGCGTACGCTGGTTTCACAGCGGCGGAATTTTTGCCGCACTTTCAGAAACAACCGGTGAAGTCATTATTGAAGGCATGAAAGCGGCGAAGAAGGCAGGCGCCGTAACGAGTTTCGATCTCAACTTCCGCGCGAAATTATGGAATATCTGGGGCGGCGAGAAAAAAGCCGCAGAGGTCATTGCCCGCATCGTGGAAAATGTCGATGTGCTCGTCGGGAATGAAGAAGATCTCCAAAAAGGCCTCGGCATTGCCGGCCAGGATGTCGAATCAAAATCAAAACTCGATCCGACGGCATTCTTTGGAATGATTGATAAAGTGGTGAAGAAGCATCCCAATGTCAAAGCGGTTGCGACCACGCTGCGGGAAGTGCATTCGACCAATCATCATAGCTGGGCTGCCGTTGCATGGATCGACGGGAAGACGTATATTTCCCCCACGGCAGAACTGGATGTGGTGGATCGCGTCGGCGGCGGTGACGGGTACGCCGCAGGATTTTTCTATGGACTCTTATCCGGTGAACAACCGCAGGAAGCGGTCAATCTCGGCTGGGCTCATGGGGCCATGCTCACCACGACACCCGGCGATACCACGATGGTGACGGTTGATCAGGTCAGGGCGTTTGCAAAAGGCGGATCGGCACGTATTCAACGATAACGTCGATTGATCAAGTGGGACATGAACGCCATCGATGAACCAACGGTGGCGTTCATGTGTTTTAGGTGAAGA
>RPQN01000264.1 GCA_003819715.1 Ignavibacteriota bacterium
ATTCACCGCCCAGATCAATCACCGGTGCACCGAATGCATAAAACTGCTGACGGTCGACGGCATACACAGTGCCATTGTTGTCGCCGAAAAATATCTTTCCGCCGGCGCTGACCGGGATGGAGTTAATACCGTACGTTGTCCGTAATCGTGCTTTCGTTATTCCTGTGCATTTGTCGATTGCAATCAGGGAGCCGTATGCGGCGGGGTCGAACGTATCTCCGGTACCAAGGATAATGAAACTGCTGTCGACGGCGGGCGAATTAAAGATCCTGAAATCCACCGGGGATTCCCAGACAAACCTGCCGGTCAGCGTGTTGAATGCTTTTGCATTATGCTGGGACGATCCTCCAATATACACCAGGCTGTCCGAGACGACAGGCCCGCCGACCAGAAACAGATTTTGGTTCGTTCTGGGGTCTTTCCATGACCAATTCCGTGCACCGCTCTCGACGTTCAGCGAGAAGATGGTGCTGCTGATTCCCGCAAAAAACACCGCATCATTGTGCACGACGGGGGAGGTCACGATAGCGTTGCCTTACGGACATGAATAAATGGAATGCGTGTCGAATTCCCAGAGCTTGTTTCCCGTCGCAATATCGTACGCATACATCACGCCGTACCAATCTCCGAAGATCACTTTGTTACCGCTGACTGCGGGCGTGACGCGGATTCCGCTCTTCCCGGCCGTTTGGCATTTGAAGGTCTGCGATCCGGTATTCATATCTATTCCATACACCAGTCCCTGATCGGTACCGATGTAGGCGATGTTGTTGACGATCTTCGGCGAAGAATGAAAATAGTCGTACTCAATGAACTGGTCGATAAGAGTATCACCGTAGAGAGTAAACTTCCAGACCTGGCTGCCTTGCGAATTCAAGGCGTACAACGTATTACCGCTTTCGAAGCAAACGAGGGAATTCCAGGCTGCGGCATTCGAACGGATGGGGTTCCCCGTCGCAAAACGCCATCGCTCGGATCCTGTTTGAGCATCCAGAGCATAAAAATTGCCGTCCAGACTTCCGACATAAACGGTTCCGTTCACTACGAGAGGCGCAGCGTAGATGGCTCCGCCGGCTTTAAAATTCCATACGATGGCATTCGATGCGGAATTCGACTGAGTCTGTCGGCCTGCAGCAACGCTGGTCTCACTCATGAGGCCGTCGAGGCAGATCGTCAGGACGATAAGAGCAAGGGTAAATTGAAAAAATCTAAACATGGATCAAACTCCTTTCAGTGAGGAATAATGGACGCTGCAATTAAATAAAGCGTGCGTACAAATTCGACCGGATAGATCCAGTCCGCAGCTATTCGAACCATTATTATTTCGGTGAGAAGAATAAATGAAGCGGAAAAAAGGTACTTAGTTCGCCATGAACCGCTGTCGTTTGAACTCGGTCGGCGTGGTCCCGGTATGTTTTTTAAAGGCCTGATTGAAGGAGGATTTGGTGTTGAATCCCACTTCGTAGAGAATCTCCAGTATGGTTTTTCCTTCTGCCGAATGGTCCGAGAGGAGGCGCTGAGATTCTTCGATACGGTACTTATTAATAAAGTCGTAATAATTTAAACCGAGCGTATTATTAATAATTTCTGAGAGTGAGCGATGAGGGATCAATACTTTTTTAGAGAGATCAATCAAGGTAATATTGGGATCCAGATACGGTTTCTCGGTCTCCATATATCGTGAGAGCATGTTGAGATATTTCTCCTCGACGGATTTGGATAAATTGGGGGCTTTTTGACGGCTGTCTTCTTCAACACCGGAAAATATCGTCGGATGAATGAGGGCTTTGAAAAATATATAATTGAAGAAAATGAAAAAAGCGAGGAAGTCGATGAGCGCCAGATTCACCGGTAAATGTAACTCAAGTGCCGTTGAAAGAAAACTAAAAGCACTTGTACACCATGCCATGAGGAATCCATAGAGAACGACGCTTACCCAGGATAAGTTAATGTTTTGGATGGATGAATACTCCTGCCGCAGCTTACTCCGATAATTTTTAAGAATAAGCAGAGATGCAATATTATAACTTAAGATATGGCAGTGCACCGCAATATTATAATAGATCCAGTATGGCGCAAACGGGGTGCTGTTGTTGAGTATCATCGCCTGTTTCGATTCCATGGAATGAATATGAAATGTTCCAATGAAATAAAGGGCGATGAAGAGTGCCGGCAATGCATTCAGGAGATGCCGCTTCTTCAACTGAAAATCTGAATAGGCAAGGGATTTCACATAAAAATAAAACGTCGGCCCGGCAAGAAAATACATGGGAACGGATATAAAAAAAAGATCCGGGCAAAAGGCGTTGATGTGAAGATAAAATTGCGTGAATTCATAGCCCAGAATCATCACAATTTGTTCAAATAAAAAAATGGCAAGAATTCTATTGGATTGCCTGTTGGTTCTCTTGAAGGCTAAAAAGATTATAAATACCGCCAGTTGGAATAAGGCAATGAAGTTAATAATATCCAGAAACCCTACATTCATCGTATTCAATTCATTATAAAAAGGGAAGAAATTATTCTGCTCTTTGGAAGAGACCGAACGCATACATAATATGGCAAAGTTTTGTCTAAAAAGGTCATCCGAAATCCGTTATTCAATAATGAAAATAGGGCTGCCTTTGCAATTATAAATTAATACCCGGAAGGGATACGGATTGTTTTTCAATTGAATGCGTTTTCTTGTTATACGGTTCAACAGTCAGTTTTGTTGCTCTTTCGAAGGTGAGCGCTGCTGATCATGGCAACTCCTTACCTTGTCTTTCCAGCCAAAAACCAGTATCTTATCTCACGAGAGGTATTTTTACCATCTTGACTTGGAGACCTGTTCGCAGCAGTTGGTGCAAGCAGGCAATTCAAGTTTTTTTTTATTCTGAAATTTTGATTAAAGGCATGATCTGCCCTTGAGACGAATGATCCGGTTCGAAGCAAGAGTAAAAGAATATATCAGAGTGCAGAGTCTCTTGAATCAGGGACAGTCCCTCCTGCTGGCCGTGAGCGGCGGCATTGATTCGATGGTGTTGCTCCATGTATTTTCTCTCCTGCGCGAGCCGCTGGACCTGCACCTGTCGGTCGTTCATGTCAACCACCAATTACGCGGCGATGAATCGATGGGGGACGAACAGTTTGTCAAAGAAATGTGCGGAAAGATGCACGTTCCATGCTATTCTGAATTGATCGACGTGATGTCTTACGTCCATGATCATGGAGTATCAAAGCAGCTCGCTGCCAGGAAACTCCGGTATGATTGTTTTGAACGGGTCCGCCGCCAGACAGGGTCCGACGCCGTGGCAACGGCACATCATTCGGATGACAACGCGGAGACGGTACTCCTCAATATTTTACGGGGAACCGGTATTCGCGGACTGGCGGGAATTCCGCCGAAGCGGTCTCAAGGCAGCATCATTCGTCCGCTGCTGTTTGCAACTCGAAAAGAGATTGAAGCGTATGCCTCCGAGCAGGGGATCCGGTACCGGAACGATTCATCGAACCGTTCACTGAAGTACCGCAGGAATGAACTGAGACATTGCATCCTTCCTGCGCTGGAGAGCCGTCATGCCGGCCTGGCCGGAACGCTGAATCAGATCGCGGCGGCCATGGTGAATGTGAACGAGCGAATGCGCCTGATGGTCGACGAACAATTACACTCTCTGTTCCATCAGGATGCGCAGGGGCGGTTCCTCTTGAACCATGACCTTTTGAACCATGTACCGGATTTTCTCCGGGATGAAATTTTTGTTGAAATCCTTCACCGGTTGAATATTGAACCATCGGAGAAGAAAATCAGTGCGCTGCGACGGCTTTGCACCCAGAGCACCGGCCGGGAGATGGAATTAAGCGGCAGCGTCTCTGCGTTTCACGACCGCGGGCATATTGTTTTCATGGTCAGGGAGAATATTCTGCCGGAAATGAGAAAAGTAGAATTTGGCAGAAATTACGAGTATCGGGATTGTCATGTGTCGATCAGCAGGCCGGAACAGGTCCCGCCGGCATACACCGGAACGCATGGAGTTGAATACATTGATGCCGGGCGGCTGGGTAAACAGTTGATTCTGCGGCCGTGGCATGCCGGTGACTGGTTTATTCCGCTCGGGATGAAAAAACGAAAGAAGCTGAGTGATTTTTTTACCGACCAAAAAGTGCCGCGGTATCAAAAAACCTCCATTCCTGTCCTGGAATCAGACGGCATGATTGTATGGATTTGCGGCAAGCGGCTGGATGATCGATTCAAATTAACCGACCGAACACAAACAGCAATCCGGCTCTCCTGCCGGCCTTCCACGAGCGTGACTCATGACGAACCTGGTTAAAATTAAAGGTGACACCTTCGAACCGTTTATTACCGAAGAGCAAATCCAAAAACGCATACGGGAACTCGCCGCGCACATCAATGCCGATTATGCGGGAAAGACTCCGATCTTTATCGGGGTATTGAACGGTTCGTTCATTTTCCTTGCCGATCTCATCCGTGAAATCCAGGTCGACTGCGAAATAGATTTTTTTAAACTCTCCAGTTACGGCGATGCAAAAATTTCATCCGGGCAGGTGACCCTGTTGAAGGATTTGAACTGCGAAGTTGCCGGCCGGGACATCCTCGTCGTGGAAGATATCGTCGATTCCGGACTGTCGATCGCCTTCATTAAAAATATTATTGAAAAAGAAAAACCGAAATCCCTCAAGTTCGTCACCCTCTTGATAAAAAAGGGGGTACCGAAAATTGATTTTCCAGTGGATTATGTCGGGTTTGAGATCCCGCCCGACTTCGTCATTGGTTATGGCTTGGACTACGCACAAAAAGTTCGTAACTTGAAATCGATTTATCGGCTCTCTCCGCAAGGAACCGGTACGCCGGAATCCGTATGAGCCCGAACAATGGAGTGTCTTATGAACAGTGATATGCACGAAGAAAATAAAGAAAAGAAAAATTCGAATCCCTCCCCCAAGAAACGCTCGACTCCGCCGATTTTTCCCAAACGGCCGGTGAAGCAGCAGCGCGAGGAGGAATCCCCGTGGGGGAAATTTGGAAAAGTGATCCTGAGCTGGGTGGCGATTATTCTTGCCGTCTTTCTCTTTATGTGGATGTTCCGTACGAACGAGGAAACAGAATACGAGGTCAATTTTACAACGTTCCAGCAATTACTGAACGATCAAAAGTTCAGCGATGCTTCTGTCAAGATCA
>RPQN01000265.1 GCA_003819715.1 Ignavibacteriota bacterium
AGAAACTCCGCACATCAAAGTTGCGCTCGTGGGAAATCCCAATGTCGGCAAGTCTGTCATTTTCAATTATCTCTCCGGCCTGTATATGGATGTCTCAAATTATCCGGGCACGACCGTTGAATTTTCAAAAGGGCAGTTCGGCGACTACGATATCTACGACACCCCGGGCGTCTATGGCATTTCGGCGTTCAGCGCGGAAGAAAATGTGACGAGGGATGTCGTCCTGGAAGCAGATGCCGTCCTGAATATTGTCGATTCCGTTCATATCGAGCGCGATCTCTTCCTCACCCAGCAGTTGATCGATATGGGCAAGCATGTATCCGTTATTTTAAATTTTCATGACGAACTGGAACGGCAGGGCATTATCATTGACGCAGAACAATTATCGCTCTCGCTCGGGGTTCCGGTGTATTATACGTCCGCAGTGGCCAAAACAGGGTTCGACAATCTGGAAACTGCGATCGTTGAGGCGCGCCGCGGCAGAGTTGATCCGGCGCTCCACTCGAGGCTACACACCATGCTGGCCGAAGTCGGCTCGGAAGCGGAAGCGCTGCTCATTCTGGAAGGCGACGAATCGCTCGCCCAAAAACATGGCGTGGAGACAGGCGTCGAACGGGAGAATTTTTATATTGAACGCCGCAATCGCGTCAACCTGATCGTCAGTTCGGTGTTCTCAGAGACCAAATCCCGGGCGCTCATTTCCACCACCCTCGGCCGCTGGGCGGTGAATATCTGGACGGGAATCCCGATGCTTCTCGCGGCGCTTTATCTGATTTATCTCTTTGTCGGAAAACTGGTCGCGGTCGACCTGGTGACCATTACGGAAAAACACCTGGGGAATGAAATCTGGGAACCATGGATCCGCAGCGTCGTCACCCATTTCATTTCGCTGGACTCATGGCTCGGCACATTGCTCGTCGGCGAGTTCGGCGTCATCTCCATGACGATCACCTATCTATTATTTTTACTGCTACCGCTCGTGATCGCGTTTTATTTTGCACTAGCGGTAATGGAAGACAGCGGCTATCTGCCGCGGCTGGCAACGCTGGTGGACAGAAGCCTGAATGCACTCGGTCTCAATGGAAGCGCGATCATTCCGATTATTCTCGGATTCGGCTGCGTCACGATGGCAACCATCACCACCCGCATCCTCGGCAGCGAGCGGGAAAAAACCATTGCGACGACCATTCTGCAGTTTGCCATTCCATGTTCGGCACAGATCGCTGTTGTTGCGGCGCTCCTGGCGGGGGCAGGATTCGGCGCCATGATCATTTATTCCGTTACCATCTTCGCCGTCTTCGTGGCCATAGGCACCATTCTCCACCGTACTCTGCCGGGCGAATCAAGTCCTCTGCTCATCGATCTTCCGCCGATGCGCATGCCCCGGCTTGATAATCTCGTCCGGAAAACGACGTTCCGTTCCTACGGATTTATGAAAGAAGCGACACCGTGGTTCTTTGCAGGCGCACTGGTGGTCGGTATTATGCAGGTCACCGGTCTGCTGGTGGTCTGGCAAAACTTGCTGGCCCCGATTGTCACCGGATGGCTCCAGCTTCCGCGTGAAGCGGCAACGGCTTTCGTCATGGGATTGGTCCGCCGCGATTTTGGCGCAGCCGGATTGTATGCGTTGACCCTTACTCCGCACCAGGTCGTTGTGGCACTCGTGACCATTACCTTATTCGTCCCCTGTGTTGCATCGCTCATGGTCATGCTGAAAGAACGCGGACTGAAAGAAGCCCTCATCATCTGGTTCAGTACATGGATCGGTGCATTCGTGATAGGCGGAATTGTTTCTCAAATACTTATCTAATGGAAAAGAACATGCACGGGTTGAGCGTGAATGACGGGCAGCGAACAGCGGCGGTTTTAAAGGAAGGAAGGTCTTCCCCGTCGGCCGCGCTTGAGCATCGACTTAAATCGGAGATTCGAAGTTGTCCTCAATGCCGGATGGAAATTACCAACCCATTTATCGGCCGATGCCCGCGCTGCTTTGCCCTTGTCCCCGCGGTGGAAACCGGATGCGGTTCCTGCGTCCATCGCATGAGTTGCCCGGTAATCCCTGCAGATTCTTCAAAATCCTCATAAAACAAACGCTGCCGGCGTTCCCCCGGCAGGACCCATTATTTATTTTTCGGATTTTTTCCCGGTTTCCCTTTCATAAAAATATTTAGTATCATTCTGCTAACCACAATCCACTTATCTCAAAACAACCCACTGGAGAAATCATGGAAGACCAACAGCCCTTACCCCCTGCACCATCCCTTGGAACGACATTTATGGATGTCTTCTCTTCACCATCGGAGGTATTTCAGAATTTGAAGGGGACCGCCTCATCGTCGGTATTGTGGATTGTCCCCCTCATCGCGATGCTCCTCGTTGTCATCTTTTCTGTCGTCACGATCTTCACCAATGAAACATTGAAATCGGAGATGAGAGACATCCAGAGTAAATCGGTCCAGAAAATGCTTGACGAAGGGAAACTCACGCCTGCGCAAGCCGAAGCGGCGGAAAGCAGAACGGAATCGATGGGCGGAATGATGATCGTCTTTGGGATTATCGGAGGAACCATTGTTGCCGCAGTATTTTTCTTTGGCGGCGCCCTCTTCCTGTGGCTGGCAAATAAAATGATTCTTCATACCGCTGCCGGTTATGGAAAACACCTCGAGATGTACGGCATTGCCACCTGGATCGGAATTGCCGGCGGCATCGTCACCATCCTGATGATGGTGGGATTAGGTTCTCTCCATGGCAATCCAAGCGGATCCCTGCTGGTGATGTCCCAATATGACACGGCAAATCACCTCCACAAATTACTGAGCACCTTGAATATTTTTTCCATCTGGCAGGCCGCGGTCATTGGTATTGGCATCGCAAAGCTTTCGGGCAAATCGATCGGCACCGGAATGGGAATATCATTCGCACTCTGGGCAGTCTGGATTGTCATCCAGGTATTTTCCGGATTTGGAATGTAATTTTTTGATCTGTGTAAACGCAAAGACCTTCCGGATTCTTCATCCGGAAGGCCTTTTTTTCTCATCTCTGATCCGCTCTCTTCCATTCCGGGCTATCCAACGCTCAACTCTCTCGTAACGGACCTGCGCTCGATGAGGCACGGTCCACCATTCAAAACTGATGGGCAAAAAAAAAGCGCCGCCGGCGCCTGAGAATTTCCGATGATCCAGGATTTTAAATCTTAAGGTTTTTTTACGGGGAGAAAGATGGTAATGGTGGTCCCTTTTCCCATGACACTGTTGATTTCGATCTTTCCATGGTGATCGTCGATCACTTTTTTCACGATGGACATGCCAAGTCCGGTGCCGTGTTTCTTGCCGTAGGTCATAAACGGCTCAAAGATACGTTTCTTCACTTCCTCGGGCATTCCGGTCCCCGTGTCGGTGAAATCGATACGGACGAAGCCGTCTTCTTCAATGGTCGTGACGGTCAATGAACCGCCCTGCGGCATGGCATCGCGTGCATTGCTGGCGATATTGTAAAATACCCGCACCATTT
The DNA here is from genome assembly GCA_003819715.1 of Ignavibacteriota bacterium. Lineage (GTDB taxonomy): Bacteria > Bacteroidota > Ignavibacteria > UBA10030 > UBA10030 > Fen-1298. The sequence goes on from RPQN01000265.1 coordinate 3,511, forward strand.
TATCCTGATCGAAATTGACAATTCCTCTGAATTGCGGGAATTTCCTCAGTGCAATATTATTTTTTTCCAGATCTTTTTCAATGAAATCCAGTACCGCCGTCATGACATCGAAAAATTCGATCTCCTGGAAATTCGAAGCACTGACGCCGCGTGTAAAATCCAAAATTTCCTGCGTCATGTTCACAAAGCGGTCGACCTGATGGATCATTTCATCCGCAAGTTTGTTCGCCTCTTCATTTCCCGATTTTTTCTTCATCACCTGTGCATAGACGCGCAGTGTGCCCATCGGATTCTTAATGTCGTGAATGATCACACTCGCCATCTTGCCGACCGCGGACAGGCGTTCGTTCGCCACCATTTCCTGCGCCATATGCGCATTATCAATCGCCACCGAGGCATGGGCTGACAGTGCGTCGATGAACGACACGTCTTCGGTGTCAAATGATCCATGATTTTTATTGAGCAGTTGAAATACGCCAATGATCTTCCTGTCCTTGTTTTTCATCGGCATGCAGAGCATATTGCGCGTGCGGTATCCCGTGCGTTTGTCGATTTCCGGATTGAACCGGGGATCGGCGTAGGTATCGGGAATAAGGATGGTCTCACCGGTTTCCGCCACATATCCCGCCAATCCCTTGCCAATCGGCAAACGGATCTCAACCATATCGGTCCCCTGGTGCACCTTGGACCATAATTCTTTTTTGATATAATCGACCAGGTAGAGCGTTCCACGGTCCGCCTGAATACTCTGGGTTGCCGAGTTCAGGATCAATTCCAATAATTCATCAAGGTCCAGTGTCGAGTTGATAATCTTGCTTGCTTCCATGAGGCGATGAAGCTTGTCGAATCGGACTTCTATCGCCCGCCGTTGTTCTTCCAGCCGTTCGACGATATTGTCATCTGCTTTGCGGATACGGGCGCTCAGTTCGCCCAGCAGATTGAACGCCACCTTATGATTGGAGATGAGCAACGATTCGAATTCGAATTTTTCAAGCGAGAGAAGAATAGAATCTTCGATGCATGTGGCGCGTGCCGAACGGGATTGTCCGTCGAGCGAAGAGAGTTCACCGACAATTTCCCCGGCCCTCAGTGTATCCAGCGTTGTTTCCTCACCAAAGGTGGTGACCCGGGAAACACGTACGGCCCCCTCTTCAATAACATAGACTTTATCGCCGGAGGTACACGCTTCGAAGACGAGCGTTCCTGCCGGGAAGTTTATTTCTTTAAATTGTTTCAGCAATTCCGAAATTTCGCCCGTCGATAACGCGTGGAAGAGCGCTGTCGACTGAAGATTCCGAATCCGTTCATCCTTTGTGGACATGAAATTGCCTTCGACTATGGGGATTGTTGACTGCATAGATAATAACAAGAATCGTCCACTTAGTCAAGAATACAGCCTGAGAATCATGGACGGAGAGATGGAAGTTTTAATTTCATCACCATGAGCATCTTCGCAAAGGAGCGTGCGCGATGACTGATCCGGTTCTTTTCCTCAGCGGTGAGCTCGGCATAGGTTTTTTGAAAACCATCCGGTAAAAAAATCGGGTCGTACCCAAAACCATTTGTTCCTTGCGGATATTCACCCAGGACACCGGGACAGATTCCGACCGTAAGTTCTTCCAGACCGCTGCCGACGAGTGCGAGGACCGATCGAAATTGTGCG
>RPQN01000266.1 GCA_003819715.1 Ignavibacteriota bacterium
TACTGCCGGAATTGCCGTTAGAAGAATCGGGGAGGTACAAATCTCTGTTCACCCGTTCTGGTATTGCAAACATTATTCTTGTCACACCGACAACGCCGCTCGATCGGATTGCGATGATCGACCGCGCTTCCGAAGGGTTCCTCTATTGTGTGTCGACGACCGGGGTCACCGGTTCTGCCGGCCGTTCATCAAACAGCCGGTACATCGAATCGGTAAAAAAGGCTGCGAAGAATAATCCTGTTCTGGTTGGCTTTGGCATCAAAACTCCGGCCGATGCGCGGCGCACCGCTCAATATGCAGATGGTGTTATCGTGGGAAGCACGATTGTTCAAAGAATTGCACGCGGAGATTCACCGCGGAAAATTGGTCGGTGGGTGCGGCGTATGAAAGAAGCCTTATAGGATTTTTTGCGATATCGCTCTTGCTTGATAAATAGGAGAGTCTGCGGTTCTGATCCGTGACGGCGAATGAATGGAGTTCTCCACACGTTATTTCATTTCCAAGGCGAATTGTAAATAATAGGTCAAATCGAACCGTACCAGGATCGAATTGAACGCTAATCGGTTGTCAGGATGGATGCTCACATTCATTCCATCATGTACCACCTTGTAATTTTTCCATAAGGGAAGATCAAGATCAACTCCAATGAGTTTTATTCCAATCCCGGCATCAAAAAACACAAAACGATCATCCTGGGAATTATTCTTCAATCGCCAGAGTTTTGCTCCTTCAAAAAACACCTTTATAAATAATGGTTCAATTTGACCCTTGGGGGAATTCAAAAGGTTCACATTAATATCGAAGCGTGTTGAAAGAAGAGAGCGTCCTGAAAGATTTTCATTTATATATCCAGCCAATCCGCCGGAAAACGCCTGGTCTAAAAAATATCGGTATCCCACAAAACAGCCAAAATCAGAATAGATGGTTCGTCCCGACGGCGAAATAAACAATCCCGTCTGAGCTGGATAGGTTCCATGAATCATGCCGGCATTGGTATAGTTCGTGATTGAAAAACGCCGGGAGAGCGGTATATCGTTATATCCTTCAATTGTTATTTTTGTATAATCATATTTTCCATCAAGGATGTTCAGGCTTTTTCGAATCTCCACGTCGAATTGATGAGTGGAAAGGTTATGGTCCAATCCCGCGGTGTAACGAATTCCCACCGTCACGTCTTTCCCTTCCTGGACATTGGCAGGGTCATAGTATCTCGCATCAAATAGTTCATCATAAGAAAAGCGCAATAAAAAATTATGCGATGGATGTTCAAATTTATATTGACCTAATCGATATTCAAATCCAACCTCGGATTTTATTTCTCCCTGCCATTTGGAGTAGTTCAGGAAATAGTCGTTAAATTCCTCAAACAGTCTCGTCGTGTTTCTGAATACGAACGCATAGTCAACCGTATTCGTTCTTGGAAAATAGTAGGTAGAAGCTCCCAAAGCGCATGATTCATTACCGAACAAGAACGGCAGTTGATCGTACACTATACCCATACCGCCATATCCCCATCCGCTGAAGGAATTATGCCTCAGCCAGGGAGTAACATAGATTGTGTTTTGATAAAATGATTCTGTGGGAAGCAGGGAACTCAGATGTAATCCGTTCCATCCTGTGGAATTGTTTTTAGGATTAAATTCAAGAAGGCTGGTATCGGGATCTATATGTGCAGATACAACCCTGTCCGCGCTTGAAAATTCAATGGTATTGATTACTTTATCGGCAAATAGTTGTCTGCGGAAGAGGCTGTCTTTTTCTGTTTTGAACTCGACAAGAAGAGGCATAACTATTGAGTCTGCTCGAATGACTTCAAACGTCGTCCGATAGTCATTCCCGGCGGAACGCTGCGAATAAAGTCTCCCCGCTTTAAAATTACATTGTTTATTCGAATACACCCACTCATCAAAAAACCAATGCCAATCCTGACGGGTCGTTTCGTTGAACGCAGAGATGAGAGATTCCCCCGATGGATGACGGAGAAGATTCTTTCTGTAATATGTGCGCATCGACGCAGTAAAGACACTGTCGCCGAGCGAGTACTTCAGCATATTCAGGGCAAATGCAGGGCGTAAATAGACATTGCTGAATTCCTGTCTGCTCCGGTAACTGAATGCTTTACCAGATGCCGGCGACAAGGCAGGATTGTATGAAGAAATTAATTGAAGCTGCTTTTTAAACATTTCCTTATGCGTGGTGGACTCTTTCCCCAGAAGAGTTTTCATAAACCACGAATCATTGAAGCTCCCATTATACTTCTCTTTGAAATATCTGAGCTCGCAAAACTGCGTTAATCCCTCATCCAACCATGCGTCAGCCATTTCATTGTTCCCCAGCATTCCATAAAACCATTGATGACCTATTTCATGAAAGATGACTTCTTCAAGGAATTTAAATCCCCTCTGGTCTTTGACGGCACAAAGAACAAGATTATTGTATTCCATGCCTCCGTATGGATTAAAACTGTTTACGACGCAAAGCGACGGATAAATATAATCGCCAACCCACCCGGTCATCGTGGCAACCGCGTCCTGCGCATATTGATCGGCCCGTTTCCATGCAGTATAATTTTCGGGAAGTACAAAAAGATAAATGGACGTATTTGCATATTCGGTTTTTTTCACCAAGAACCGGAAATCGCATGCCCAGGCAAAATCATGCACATGTTCGGCAACAAATGAAATTGTTTTGAGTGGAATGTTGCCTGCACGAAAATTTTCTTCCATATGCTTATTGACGGAATTCAAGGAATCAAGCTGTTGGTTGAGCGCTTTTTCCGACAGGTGATCTAACCGTTTTGTATAGTCGAGCATTTCGGCCAACCGCGCTTTTTCCTTTTCATCAGTCAATATTCCCGTTGCAGCAACCCACATGTTTTCAGGTAAAGTAACCGCAACCTGGAACGTGCCGTAATCCCCATAGAATTCACCCAGAACATGGTACCCGTCGTTATGCCATCCTGTATTATCATAAACGGCAATTTTGGGATACCATTGGGTTATTTCGAAATGCAGATTTAAATGTCCAAGCCGTGAAATAAACCGCGGAATTTTTACTGTAAAGCTCATAAAGAAACTTATCGAATCTCCCGGAGCAAGACCTCTCGGTAAGAACGCTTTCATTTCTGTCTCGTCGCCGTCTTTATATTCCCGGCGAAGATCTGTCGTGCCGGTTCTTATCGTGTCGAGAGTCATAAACCCCCGGTCTGATTCTCTTGTATAAAAAATGTCGTTAATGCCGCGCTCTTCTTCCTCTCGTGCAAAGACGGAGCGTTCATCCTTGTATGCGTTGGGATAGAGATGAAACCACACGAACGTAAGAGTATCCGGGGAATGATTGATATAGGTGAGTGTTTCGCGGCCAAGAAGAGTATGTCGGTCGACGTCTAAACTGACTTTAATATCATAAGAAACAGATTGTTGGAAGTAGGGAGCGGCTTGACCTGACGCGTTCACCGTGACCACAGCGATAACCGGAAGGATGGTAAAAGGTCTTATGAAATTGCGCCTTATCCCGCTAATGAAAAATAACATGCCGGTCTCCGTTCAAAGGCTGTCCACGACAGAGGAACTCATCGTTCTTGCAGGAAAATTATTTCATCGAGATTCATGACGTATCATCCAACCGAATCTTCTTTTTTAATTTAGCGTAATAATTTATTATAATAAAGTCGCGGAGTGAGTGAGGGAGGCTCAAAAAATGGTCGTTTGATATGGAAAAGAGGAATCAAAATGAATGTCGATTATGTCCATGGATATACCGAACGGGAATCTGCCAGATTGGAAGATCAGGCGAATTGTCTGAATGAACTTCTTCATGCGGATTCTCTCTTTCCGAAAGGATCAACAATTCTTGAAGCAGGCTGCGGGGTTGGCGCCCAGACCAAGATCATTGCTCCAAAGAATCCGGACTCAAAATTTGTTTCCATTGATATTTCCCCGGAATCCATTGTCCAGGCGGATGCGCTGATAAAATCGCTTCATATTCAAAACGTCGAATTTCAGACCGGGGATATATTCGATCTCCATTTTCCGGAAGAATCATTTGATCATGTTTTTGTCTGTTTTGTCCTTGAACATCTTCCCCAACCCCTTGATGCGTTATTGAAACTGAAAAAGGTATTAAAAAAGGGAGGGACCCTGACCCTCATCGAGGGGGATCATGGGTCGACATTTTTTTATCCTGAAAGCACCACTGCCCAGGCGGCGATCAATACCCAGGTGAGACTGCAATCTGAAAATGGAGGAAACGCCAACATCGGCAGACAGCTTTATCCGCTCCTCCTCCGGTCAGGCTTAAAAAAATGCTGTGTGTCTCCAAGAATGGTGTACGTCGATTCCAGTAAACCTGATTTTGTCGAGGGATTTATAAAAAATACCTTCACCGCGATGATTGAAGGGATAAAAGAAAAAGTCGATAAGAAGGATGCCGCGTCGTTTGACCAGGGAGTCCGGGATTTATACCGGACAGCCCAGGCGGACGGCGTTTTTTGTTATACCTTTTTTAAAGGAATCGGATATAATATTTAAGAGAGAATTTGGTCAGGCGAAAGAATGTCGTTAATGGTTCTGTAGAGACGTTCAATTGAACGTCTCTACCTCTTTCGTTTCGCCCAATTCTTCAGCCGCTTCTGTACCGCCGGACTGCGTAATTCCCGCAGGGCATCTGCTGCGATCCACTTTGCAGAGGAAGAGTCTATTTTTTGAATTTCTTCTGCGGTCTTGATAGCAGAGGGATTGAGCTTCAGGCTCCGTTTTCCAATCTGCCGTAATGCCCAATTGACTGCCTTCTTCACATATTGACGCTCGTCCGTGGAGTATGTTTTGATGAGTGGCAGGTATTTTAGAAATTCCGCATCATCGGTCTTCTTGTCATTGACCGAGAGCGTCGCAATCATGGAAAATCCGGCGCGCCGGATAAATTCCTTTTTTTGAATGATCCATCTTAAAGCAAGTTCGTGCCCGAAAGGAGTGTCCCGAAAACAATGGATGCAGACACCGTCGCAAATTGCCCAGTTATCAAAATCTTTCACCCATAAATTCATCGTGCTTTTCTTCATGTGGTCCGGGTCGGCAATAAACGCCGCAAGAAGCCGGGCTTCAAAGACGCCCGTCTGCCAGAGGTCAAGAGCAAGGGCATGATTGGTGCCAATATTCTTCGCGAGGGAGAAAA
>RPQN01000267.1 GCA_003819715.1 Ignavibacteriota bacterium
GGATCGATCTCTTCCTGACCAAAATTGCATTGCAATCCGCAGACCGATTTCTGGTCCTGTCCAAAGTCGTGGAGGAGGGAATACACAAATTATATCCGCAGAAAAAAGTGTTCCGTTCTTCCCTTCCGATCTATGATTGTTATCAGCCCTCTGAGGAACTGACACCGCAGCAGGCGCAGCGGCAGCTGGACCTTGAAGGCAAAAAGGTCGTTTTGTTCTTCGGCTACATCCGGCAATATAAAGGACTGATGAATATTATTCATGCACTGCCGCTGATTCAAAAACAAATACCCAACGTGCATCTTCTGGTCGTCGGCGAATTTTACGATAATCCCCAGCCCTATCTCGACACGATCCGTCAACTCCGCCTGGAAGGCGGTATCACAATTGTGAATGAGTATGTTGCAAATGAAGCGGTGCATCTCTATTTTACAGCAGCGAACCTTGCAGTACTCCCGTATAATGAAGCCACGCAGAGCGGCATTCTGAGTATTGCATACGGTTTCTCGAAACCTGTCGTGATCACCAATGTCGGAGGTCTGGCAGAATTGGTCGATGACGGCAAAACCGGATATATCGTGCCTCCGCATGACATACCGAAACTTGCCGCTGCGGTGATCCGGTACTTCGATGAAAACAACGAACAAGCCTTCTCCCGCCATATTGAAGCAAAGCGTCGGGAAAACAGCTTTAACAATATTCGGACCGTGTTCGACGAAATTCAAAACGATTTGAAATCTTCAATCTCATAATTTTTATTTGATTTCCATATGATGGTATGATCCTCAAAAGTGACTGCAAATATTTTCCCGGCGACCGTCCCTGTTCGTTTAATAAACGCGAAGGGGTGAAATGCGATGCTTGTCCATATTACGAGACGGTGCAGACGCGCATCCTCATCATCAAATTGGAAGCAGTCGGTGATGTGCTTCGGACAACATGTATTCTTCACGGATTGAAGGAAAAATATCTCAAGAGTGAGATCACCTGGATTACCTGTAAGAATGCGCTTCCCCTCTTCGAACACAATCACCTCGTCGACCGTGTCCTGGCCTATGAATCGACGGAGACTATCCTCCATACGATGGTAGAGGATTTTGACGTGGTCATCAATCTCGATTCTGCTCCGGGAAGTGCCGTTCTGGCATCGGCAGCCCGCGGAAAAGAAAAATTCGGGTACGGACTGGATGCGCATGGAGATGTTTTTCCGTTTACTCCCGAAGCGGTTCCATGGATGGAGATGGGTGCTTTTGATGAGCTGAAGAAAAAAAATACGCGCTCATTCCAGGATCTCATGCTCGAAATCTGCCGACTGAGCACTTCGAAGAAAGATATTATCGTTGAATTGTCTGAAGAGGAGTTGAGCTTCGCACGGCAGTTTGCAGATCGGACCGGCCTCCGCCGTCAATCAATCAAGATCGGAATGAACACCGGGGCAAGCGGCAGATGGCAGTTCAAACAGTGGACACGGGAAGGATTCGAACAACTGATCGCCCTGATCCTGAGTCGAACAGATGCCGTCGTTCTTCTCTATGGCGGTCCATTGGAAAAAGAGCGTAACGAACAGTTATCCCGGCTTCATCCTGCACGGGTTGTGAATACCGGTTCGGATAATTCGCTGCGGCAGTTTTTTGCGTTAGTGACATTAAGCGACGTGTTTCTCACCGGCGACACGCTTGCACTTCATGCGGCCACGGCATTGAACAAGAAAGTCATCGCACTCTTTGGCCCCACCTCCGCGGCGGAAATCGATTCCTATGACGGGCAGGTGGTCAAAGTCCAGGCGGAGTTGGATTGTCTTGTGTGCTACAAACCGCGCTGCGATTTCAATCCGAACTGCATGAACTCCATAACACCGGAATACCTGTTTTCACTTATTCAACATCAATTGGAGTGAGCGTTTATTCATCACGATTCCACTAATCAATTTCAGTACCCGTAAATGCATTACGACCCCATTAAAAAAGTCTTTGGTGATGTCATACGCAATCACCCGCAGATAAGAATATGGTTCTACCGCCTGCTGGGAATCATGTTTCTTCGTGAGTGGTATGTGAAGCGGGAACTTCGCCGCCGGCTCGGCAGCGTGAAGGAACCGTTCACCGTGTACGATGCGGGCAGCGGTTTCGGACAATATTCCTATTACATCGCGAGACGGTTTCCGCTGGCGACGGTGTTCGGAATCGATTTAAAAGACGAACAGGTTGCGGACTGCAACAGGTTCTTTCGTTCCATCGGGCTGACGCGGTGCACGTTCGCCGTTGAAGACCTGACGCAAATTCAGCATTCGGAAAAATTCGACTTCATCCTTTCGGTGGATGTCATGGAGCATATCCCCGACGATATCGGCGTCTTCCGCAATTTCTTCCGGGCATTGAAACCCGGCGGAACCCTCCTGATCAACACACCGTCAAATCTCGGCGGGTCTGATGCGCATTCCGACAGCGAAGAAAGTTTTATCGGCGAGCATGCACGCAACGGATACGGTGCAGAAGAAATTCAAACAAAACTGGAATCCGCCGGGTTGAAGGTCGAATCCATTCGATACACGTACGGCCCATGGGGTGATCGATACTGGAAGCTGGGCATCAAGATTCCGATGCAGTTGCTGAATATCTCCAGGATGTTCTTTCTCCTGCTCCCCTTCTACTACGTCATAGCGTTGCCGCTCATTCTCCCGATGATGTGGCTGGATTATCGCACAGACAACAGCAGAGGCACCGGATTGAATGTGCTGGCTAAAAAATAAGGCGTTGTGACACACAGCGGATTTATTGAATGTGACTCCTTTTCTCTCTATTATCTTAAACGGTGACATCAACCAATAATTGAATTTGACTCCCATTTACGCAATGTTCATGAGGACTTGAAAATTTTTATGGCAAAGAATGAAAAAGCATCATCGACCGCTGCAAAGACCACGCGCACGGATCAACCTTTTATTCCTCAAAAGTATCAACATCTCGCATCGTTCGCTCTGATTTACATCAGCCTGCTGGTATTTTTTCATGCGATCATTTTCGACGGCAAAACGTACCAGTCTGCAGATTCGATCGCATCGCACAGCTGGGAAACCCTCTATAAGGATGCAAGAGCAGAAGGAATTTTTCCGCTCTGGAATCCCTACATTTTCTGCGGTATGCCGGGTTATGCGAGCGTCACCTTTGCCGTCGAACGGACATATGATATCTCTACATTTTTCTGGGAACAAGGTGTCCGGCGGATTCTCACGTACTGCTTCATAGATGATGGCAGCAAATCCGGCACATGGATTCTCTATTATCTTGTTTATGGGATAGGAATTTATCTCTTCGCATATCAGAAACTCAAAAATAAACCGATTGCCGTCATCGTATCGATGATGGCCATGTACGCCACTTATATCGCCCTTCTCATTATGATGGGCCACATGACCAAGCTCGCCGTCCTGGCATGGTTTCCGTATGTCTTTCTTATTGTTGATAAACTCCGTGAAAAATTCAATTTATTCCTTGCGCTCCTGCTGATCCTTGTCGTCCGCCTGCTCTTCGAACCGTTACATATACAATTCATTTTTTATATCTATTTGTCATTGGGACTGTACCTCCTGTTTTTCTTTGTTCGCGCATTGATGAAAAAGGAAAATTGGCGCAGCGTACTCGCGAGCGGGGCCGTGCTGGTCATGGCGTCGGCGTTTGCCTTTCTCATGGGTGCAGATCAATATTTATCAACGCTCGAGTATAATCCGTATTCCATGCGGGGCGCAAATCCCATTGTTCATGCATCGCCCGGTCAACAGTCGAAAACCATCGAAGGCGGACTGGACTATGATTATGCCACGAGCTGGTCGTTCAGTCCCGGAGAACTGATGACATTTTTTATTCCTTCGTGGTACGGGTTCGGTCCCCAACCGTATCAAGGTCCGTTGACTCAAAATCAGGAAGTAAAATTAAACACCTATGTCGGCCCGCAGCCGTTTGTCGACGGTCCGCAATACATGGGCGTGGTGGTGATTGTCCTTGCCCTTGTGGGATTCGTGAAGAAAAGAAAAGACCCGTTTGTTCAGTATATGGGAATAACGATCGCACTCTCACTGCTCATTGCGTTCGGCAAGGAGTTTTCGCTTTTTTATGATCTGATGTACCGGTTTTTTCCATTATTTAATAAATTTCGAATTCCTTTAATGATTCTCATCCTCGTGCAATTTTTCACGCCGATACTTGCCGGATATGGAATTGCTTCATTCCTCCCCGAACGCAATAAAAAATTGGAACCCCGGCAGCTCAAGAGATGGCATTACATTCTTGGAGGCCTTGGTCTCGGCGTTGTCCTCGCGGTGATCGGCGGAAGTTTCATCAAGGAATTGTATTCTTCGTTTATGCCGCTTCAAGAGGTTGGGAAAGCGCTGTCACGTTCCTATGGAAAGCTTAATCCGACCGTTCTCGGAATGTTTTATGACTTTATTGAGTCGTCTGTACTTTCAGATATCCTTGTCGGGTTTATTTTACTTCTCGTGGTTTTTGGTGCGTTCTTTTACCATCAACAGGGGAAGTTAAAATCTGCATCGCTGTACGGCCTGATTCTCATTGCGGTGCTCTTTGATCTCTGGCGGGTGGCATGGAAGCCTTCCGACCCGAGGAACCGGCAGGAAACCTTTCAATCGATGGCGGCTCCGGAGTATGTCAAAATACTGGAACAGGACACTTCTCAATTCCGTGTGTTAAAAATGACGGACGGCCAGCCCGTCTATGACAATTCGCTTGCCTACTGGCGTATCCAGAACGCATATGGATATCAGGGGGCAAAGATGCGCGCCTATCAGGATATGGCCGATGTTGCCGGACTTGGAAATCCGCTCGTCTGGCAGATCATGAATATCAAATATCTCATTACCAACCGCGAAGAGTCGAGTCCTGCGCTGCTGCCGGTTTACGATAGCCCGGGAACGAAGGTCTATGCCTTCCGATCATGGCTGCCAAGAGCATTCTTTGTGAACCGGGTTGAAGTGAGTGATAGTGTGAACATCCTGAATAAAATGGCGAATATGTCATTTGATCCGCGTGATATCGCGTATGCCTCGAATCCCATTGCTACGCCTATCGATCCTCCAGGAC
>RPQN01000268.1 GCA_003819715.1 Ignavibacteriota bacterium
ATGGGTTTTTTCGAGATAATCGACGATCATCAGGACGTTGAATGCCTGAAGCTTTTTTTCCGGGAAATAATGCTCGTTGCTGAATACATTGATGATGGCGAGAAAAAAATCAACTTCGATGCGGAATTTTTTGCAGACCGCAGCGACGGTGTTTTCACCGAAACCCAGAGGAATGCCAAAACGTTGAATGACCGGCATCAGCAGGTAATTGCTGTGGACCACATCCGCCATTTTCATATTTGCCGTAAGAAGTTTCATTGAAAATGATTTGTTCCTGCATCCATCTGCCGAATCCGCTATTGGATTCAATTAAAAAGTTCGCGTATCTTTATATAGTGGAAATATTGCTTAACAACAGTATACGAAGGAATTTGGTTGCATGAAAATTGACCTCACACAAAAGGTCGCACTGGTGACCGGCGGTTCGCGCGGCATCGGAGCTGCGATTGTAAAAATTCTTGCAGAAGCCGGGGCGGATATTGCGTTTACCTACATCGCCGATAAGACGAGTGCGGCGCACGTCGAATCGGTTGTGAAGAAATCAGGGCGGAGGTGCATGGTGTTACAGACATCCGTCAGCAATCAAAAGCAGGTCCATAGTGCGGTCAGGAAAATCATGCGCAGGTTCGGACGCATCGATATTCTGGTGAATAACGCGGGCATCTGGAAGTACGGCGCAATCGGGAGGATGACCGAGGATCAATGGGACGAAACAATCGATATCAATTTGAAAGGAATGTTCCTGTTTACCAATGAAGTGGTGCCGATAATGAAAAAACAGGAGAGCGGGAAAATGATCAATATCGCAAGCACCGCGGGTCAGCGCGGAGAAGCATTTCACTCTCATTATGCGGCGTCCAAAGGCGGAATGATCGCCTTTACGAAATCCATCGGCGCAGAATTGGCGCCTCATCATATCATCGTCAATTGTGTCGCCCCGGGATGGGTCGCAACCGATATGTCGGAGCGCGAACTTCGCGATCCGGGCATTGGCGAGGAAATCCGCAGGATCATTCCGCGCGGACGGGTTGCGACGCCGGAAGAGATCGCGGGTTCAGTATTGTTTCTCGCGTCGGAACTCTCAAATCACCTGGTCGGTTCTATAGTGAGCGTCAACGGCGGAGCCGTTATGTCCAATTGATGCATCTCACGATAAACAAGAGGAACGCGGGAAAAACTCACGTTCCGCGATTTGGAGTACACATCTAAAGAGGAAAGTATGAAATCACACGAAATTTCAATCCAGGGTATGAGCTGCGGCCACTGTGTTATGCACGTCAAAGAAGCGCTGAACGATGTGGACGGCCTCGAAGTCGAAGACGTGCAGGTGGGAAAGGCACGCGTGTGGTACGACGGCGATCAGGTCGCCAAGGATCTCTCGGAAAAGGTGGAAGCCGCCGGGTATAAAGTAGTGTCGATTACGTGACGGGAACAGCACATCATATCGCCGCACTTACGCTGCCCGTCGAAGGAATGACGTGTGCCAGCTGCGTGGCACGCGTTGAGAAAACATTAAAAAAGATAGACGGCGTAGAAATCGCCAATGTTAATCTTGCAACGGAAACAGTTGCGCTTTCTTTCGATCCGGCCCGGACATCTCTTGACGTACTGGCACAAGCGGTTGAAGGTGCGGGATACAAATTAGACTTACCGGCAAACCCTCCCGAAGTTTCCCTTGGCGTTGACCAACGGCAAGAATCGGGAGCTTCCCATCCGGAAGAATCGCATCAGGAAAAATATTACCGCCAGTTAAAACGCGAATTTCTCTTCAGTCTCGTACTGGCCGTTCCCATCATGCTGATCAATATGCTGAGCATGACCGAATGGTTTATGTCCGTCAGTCCCCTGTCCATGGACGAGGTCAACAAACTGCTTCTCATCCTGACGACACCGGTGATGATCATATCGGGGAAGCGTTTTTTTAAGCCGGCATGGAAGTTAGCCCGGCATGCTGGCGCGGATATGAATACGCTGGTTGCGGTCGGTACCGGAGCGGCATATTTTTACAGCGCCGTCATTGTTCTTTTCCCGCAATGGTTTCCGACTGGCACGAATCTCACCGATGTCTATTTTGATTCTTCGGCCGTCATTATCGCGCTTATTTTAATGGGCAGAATGCTTGAAGCCCGCGCAAAACATAAGGCGTCCGATTCCATAAAATTATTGTTGGGACTTCAACCGAAAACCGCCCAAATCATCAGAGACAATAATGAAATGAATATTCCGATCGCTGATGTCATCGTCGGGGATGTCGTCACCGTGCGTCCGGGCGAACGCATTCCGGTGGACGGCGTCATCCTCAAGGGAAATTCTTCGGTCGATGAATCCATGGTGAGCGGCGAAAGCATTCCCGTTGAAAAGACAATCGGTGACAAGGTCGTCGGCGGAACGATCAACCGGAACGGTAGTTTTGAATTCAGAGCCGCCGCGGTAGGCGCGGATACGGTTATTGCGCACATTGCAAAACTGGTCGAGGAAGCGCAGGGCTCAAAGGCCCCCATCCAGCATCTTGCCGATAAGATTGCATCCGTCTTTGTTCCGGTCGTGATGGTGATAGCGCTCGCGGCATTCGGTGTCTGGTATTTCGCCGTCGGCGTTGGTTTTGCCGCCGCCCTGATGAATGCCATTGCGGTGCTGGTCATTGCATGCCCGTGTGCGCTCGGACTTGCAACTCCCACGGCGATTATGGTCGGTACCGGCAAGGGGGCATCCAGCGGCGTGTTAATAAAGAACGCAGAGAGCCTCGAGCGGGCGCATAAAATAAATACGATTGTGTTTGATAAGACCGGAACCATCACCTCCGGCACGCCTTCCGTCACGGATATTGAAAGCTACAACGGTGCAAATGAAGAGACCGTATTACGATTGGCTGCTTCGCTGGAGAAAAAATCAGAACATCCGCTGGGTGAAGCCGTGGTGCGGGAAGCGGCGAAACGTTCTCTCGTTCCGGACGAAACAGATTCGTTCCATTCAAAAACGGGATTTGGAGTCGAAGCAGTGGTCAACGGCCGGAAGGCGGTTGTCGGAAGCGAGAAGATGATGCGGGACGCTTCGATAGATGTTACACCTGCATCGGGCGCAATTCTCAGATTTTCGGAACAGGGCAAAACACTCATTCTAGCCGCCGCCGACGGAATATTAATCGGGTTGATTGCCGTGGCAGATACCATTCGCCCTTCGTCAAACAAAGCTGCCGGGGAATTGAAGGAGATGGGATTCGAACTCGTTCTGCTGACGGGCGACAACTCACGCACCGCGCATGCGATTGCCGCACAAGCCGGTATTGATAAAGTGTTCGCCGAAGTTTTGCCGCAGGAGAAAGCCGCGAAGATACGGGATCTTCAGTCGCAAGGGAAGATCGTGGCAATGGTCGGCGACGGAATGAACGACGCACCTTCGCTGGCGCAGGCGGATGTAGGCATTGCCATAGGAACCGGAACAGATATCGCCATGGAAACTGCAGATATCACGCTGATGAAGTCAGATCTCAACGGAGTTCTCCGGGCAATCCGGCTTTCCCGGCAGACCATGCGCACGATAAAGCAAAATTTGTTTTGGGCGTTCATTTATAATATTATTGGGATTCCACTGGCGGCGTTTGGGTTGCTCAATCCGATGTTTGCCGCCGGCGCAATGGCATTCAGTTCGGTCAGTGTCGTGACGAATTCGCTGCGGCTGAGAGGGATGAAGCTGTAGGGAGGGGGATGAGCAGTTGAGCCAATGAGCAGTTGAGTCGATGACTTGTTGAGACGTAGGGACTTGATTTATCAAGTCCATGAATCAAAAAACAATCTAAGGAACATTGACAAGGCTTGCTTAGCGCCCGCCAATCTTCAATCTTAAATCTTCCATCTTAAGTAACCTTGTCAAGGTCGCAGAGCTAAAACTTAAGTAACCTTGACAAGGTCGCTCTGCCTGCCAATCTTAAATCTCCAATCTTCCATCTTCCATCTTTCCGCCAAAAAGCATGGCGGATTTCGTTCTCCGCTTCCGGCGGATCACTCAACAATCTTTAATCTGAATCTCTAGGACAATTTCTCAGGATGTTTGAATATGGAATATTTGAAATAATATTTAAGGAGGATCCCCAGGTAAATAAAGCCGAATAAATATCCTCCTATCACATCCGTCGCCCAATGGGCGCCAAGATAAATGCGGGAGATTGAAACAGTGATGATCAGGAACGCAGAAATGAAGCCGACAAAAATTTTCCACACTAAAGAAATATTTTTGTCCACGATCATCACCGTCAACAGGAAGCCAAAAAATACGACATAATGAACAACATGCCCGCTGGGGAAACTGGATTGGTTAAAACTTAAGAATATTTTTGCGTTTTCTAATGTTGGCCGGGGGCGATGGATGAATATCTTGATCACCATGTTGAAAAGATCGGGGAGAATGACCGCAAGAGTAAAGTACGCCTCCCGCCGGCGGCGAACGATAAAGAAAAAAAGCGACGCAATGATAATCGAAAGAGGCGCAACGAGTGCGTCGCCAAAAACACTGATGAATTTCATCGGGAGCGTAATATCCCAGGCCCTCTGTTCCTGAATCTCCTGGGTCATATTGAGATCAAAGTGTGATATGGGATGATTCTCCACAAAAATAATCAATCCAATAATGCTCAAAATGACTAACGCATAAAAAGCCAGCAGGTGTTTATTCAATGGAAGTGCTCTTTTTTTGTGGAACCAGAACTTTGATCGCGCCCGGAATGATCTTGATATGAAGAGGCATCTTCGCCAGTACTTCGCCGTCACATTGAACCGTTTGCCGGGGGGTCGAGGAAACACTGATCTCTTTGCCATGCCAGTGCTTCACGAGTTCCAAATTGTGCGGACGTTCCCGTTTCAGCAAGGTGACCACGATATGCTTCAACAGGCTCAAATTCGCTTTTCGCAGGACCACAACGTCCAGAAACCCATCGCTGATATCGATATGCCTATCCAAAGAGATTTTCGTAAACCCGAGATTCCCAACATTCGTGATAATACATGCCAATCCTTGAAGTGTATATTCCTGTCCATCGATGTTGAGATGGTAGGTGACTTTCTTGGTTATCTTTAATGC
>RPQN01000269.1 GCA_003819715.1 Ignavibacteriota bacterium
AATCTCCGGCGCAAAAAATTCAATTGACCTTGCCATTTATTCCTTTGATGATTTTGGAGGCGGCCCGCCGTGGGTGGCGAACCGCATTGCGGATTCTCTCGTTGCGGCAAAAAATCGCAGCGTGAAAGTCCGTGTCGTATTTGACAACAAAACGCTCACCGGTCCGCTCAATAAGATGATAGCGGCGGGAATATCCGTCATGCCGCGCCCCAATCCGGGTGCAAACGGCGGCATTATGCACAATAAATTTTTTATTTTCGACGGAAGAGATACGACAGACGCGACGGACGACTGGGTGATGACCGGGTCCTGGAATGTTACGAATACCGGCACGCTCGCGGATGCGCAAAATGCAGTCTTCATTCAGGATCAATCGCTCGCGCGCATCTACACGGTTGAATTTGAGGAAATGTTCGGCAGTACCACAGAAGTAAAAAATCCGGTGCAGGCGCGTTTTGGTCCGGCGAAACAGGATAACACACCGCATGTGACATTTATTCAGAATAAAAAAGTTGAAATATACTTCAGCCCATCCGATGGGACGACTGCCGGTATTATTCATGCATTGGAATCGGGCGACAAGGACATCTTCTTCGGCGTTATGGCGTTTACCCGGACGGACATTGCGCAGAAACTTATTGATCGAAAGACTGCCGGTGCGAAAGTGCGAGGAATGATTGATCAATCTCCGAATGTGCTGGGAATGCTGCAATCAGGAGGCGTTGATGCTCTGACGGCGGGGCACTCCATTGTCACAGGGCTGTTCCACCATAAATATGCTGTAGTTGATCCGTTTACCGACGGGAGCGATCCTCTGGTTATTACAGGAAGTCATAATTGGTCCAGTGCTGCGGAACAGGAAAATGATGAAAACACTCTGATTATTCATTCCGGTGAAATTGCCCGTCAGTACGTTCAGGAGTTTTCAAAGCGCTATAAAGAAAGCGGAGGAACCGGCAGCGTTACCGCGGTGACGCAGCTTGATGCGCCTGTCCCGACACGGTATGAACTGTCTCAGAATTTCCCGAATCCGTTCAATCCGACGACCTCGATCCGGTTTACGATTCCCGCCGGCGATACGCATCGCGCAGTCTCATTGCGTGTGTTCGATATGCTCGGGCGTGAAGTCGCTGTCCTGGTCAATGCAGAGAAATCAGCCGGGAGCTATCAGGTGGATTGGAATGCAGCGTCGATGTCGTCCGGAATTTATTTCTATCAGCTGCGGGCAGGATCGGACATCCGGACAAAAAGTATGTTATTGCTGAAATAAAATTCTATTGTTGATTCGTTGAGGCATAATTTTTAAAAAGGATTTACACGTATGAAATTAATAAACATGACCCGCTCGATCACTTCAATTATTTTTGTAATGATCGTCGTTCATTTGGTAAATTTTCCGGCGCACGCTCAAGATTCAACGATCGTCGAAAAACACGGTCAACTCCGGATACAGGGGAATAAGATGGTCGATAAAAACGGCAATCCGGTGATGCTGCGGGGCATGTGTCTTTATTGGAGCCAGTGGAAGGGTCAATTCTATAATGCCGAATGTGTGGATTGGCTGACCTACGACTGGAATTGCAATGTTATACGGGCTTCCATGGCGGTTGAATCAGGCGGATATTTAACAAACCCCGCAGCGGAAAAGTTGAAGATCAAGACGGTCATCGATGCCTGCGTCAATCAGGGGATCTATGTCATCGTCGACTGGCACGATCATAATGCACAGCAGCATCTTTCTCAATCGATAGGATTCTTTGAAGAGATTGCCCGGCAGTATGGAGAAATACCGAATCTCATTTATGAAATATTCAACGAACCGCTTCAGGTATCGTGGGCTACTTCAATCAAACCATACGCAGATTCTGTCGTCAGCCATATTCGGGCAATCGATCCGGATAATATTATCGTAGTAGGAACTTCCAATTGGTCGCAATATGTCGATGAAGCCGCGAACAATCCCTTGTCCTCTAGTAATATTGCATACAGCCTGCACTTTTATGCGGCAACGCATAAGCAATGGTTGAGAGACAGAGCGACGAATGCATTGAGCAAAGGAGCCGCTCTATTTGTTACAGAATTCGGAACCTGTGAATCCAGCGGATCCGGTGTTCTCGACTCTCTTGAAACACTGAGATGGTTGAATTATTTGGAGCAGAATAAAATCAGCTGGTGCAACTGGTCTATTGCCGACCTGACTGAAACATCCGCTGCTTTGAATCCCGGCGCCAGTGCCACGGGCGGCTGGGATCCATCGTCGCTTAAAAGATCCGGCGTATTCATCAGAAGTAAAATTATTGAAGGGAATTCCTCGACTCCTACCTACGTTGAATCAGAGGCGAATATTCCATCCCATTTTGTTCTAAATCAAAATTATCCCAACCCGTTTAACCCGACCACCATGATTCAATATCAATTGCCTGCGGCCGGCAATGTAAAACTTGCAGTATTCGATCTGCTGGGCAGGGAAGTCGCACGGCTGGTGGATGAAGTAAAGCCGGCGGGAGTGTATCACGTGGTTTGGAATGCATCTTCATTGCCGAGCGGCGTCTATCTCTACGCACTTCAGTCGGGCAGCTCTATCGACGTCAGAAAGGGAATATTGTTGAAGTAGTGCCGTTTCCATTATAATCTTGTCCTGTTTAAGTACGTGATGACAAAGAGAAACGATCACTACTAAGACGTTGATTAACTATTTAGGACGTCATTGCGAGGCGTTTTTTGCCGAAGCAATCTCGTTTTTAAGCTTTGATTTTGATTTGAGATTGCTTCGCTTCGCTCGCAATGACCGATCATACTTTTAGTTCAGCAACTTGCGTCTGCCTTTCGGTATATGTCTTTTTAAAAATTCACCACAAGTTTACTTCTGGGAGTGTCAGTAGTTTGTAACTTTACAAAATATATTTTTCGAGATCGATTTCGAAACCTCATTCAAGCCCGGTTATGAATCGGGCTTTTTCTTTTGTATCTGATGTTCCTTTTGGTTAGATTTTTATTGTTCACCACTTGAAGAAAAAATCCCGGAGGAAATATGTTTAAGAATCATCTCTTCTCATTCTTTCTTGTCATCCTGTTGTTTTCAGCCGCTCTCATGACATCGCCTGCACAATTGAGAGTCAAAAAAGCGCTCACGCTGGAAGCGGCAAAGAAAATCGCCGCTGTAGCGGAATCGGAAGCGATGAAGAATAAATGGACGATGGTAATTGTCATCGTCGATGACGGGGGGAATGTTTTGTACCTGGAACGGATGGACAACACGCAGATCGGGAGTATTGAAGTCGCAACACAAAAAGCGAAAACAGCGATCTCGTTCAAACGGCCTACAAAATCATTTGAAGAACGGGCGCTCGCGGGGAGAAATATCCTCCTCGCACTTCCCGGAGCCATTCCCATTGAAGGCGGCCTTCCCATTGTGGTCGATGGCGAATATATCGGTGCTATCGGAGTAAGCGGCGGAGCATCTGATCAGGATGGAATGGTCGCCAAAGCTGCACTTGATGCATTTCAACCTCATTGATCGCAACTACGTTCTCGAGATTCTTTATGGCTGATGGTTTAAATAGGAATGGAATAAAATCATGGTTAGTCGTCTGAAGCCGAATCAATTCGTCACTTCAATTATTTCTTTCATCATTCTTTTTACCTTTGCTGCCTTATCTTTGGTGGCAATTGAAATAAATCCTAAAAAGCCTGAACCGGGATTGCTCTTTTACTTATCCGGTGACAAGGGATTTAAGTCGGATTATACTGCAGGCGGGAAGCCTGAACCAAATTTTCTCGCATATGTGGATATTATTAAGGACGGAGCGAAAGGGCCGGGATTTCGATGCGCCGATAAGCAGTTATTATCATACTGGGCGCCCGGTAATATTTATGCGGAACGCGGCACGCTCAGTTTTTATTGGCGCTCCCGCAAACCGGTTGGAAAAACGGAATTTCCAATTTTCAGGGTCGGATATGCCGATCATTCCAGCTGGGATATGGTATGGCTGCGAATCGACTACAATGGTCATGGATTCGACGCATTTGTCACGGATGCAAATCTTGCCCGGGTTCGCGTCTCATATACCCTTGCTCCATTTCCGGCACAGAACAAATGGATCCATCTTGCCCTGAGCTGGGATGAAACGTGCGGTATTCGTTTTTATGTCAACGGCAAATTGGCCGCAAAGAAGGACAGCGTGGTAGTCCTATATGCGGGTTTGGATCAGTTCGGACCGCATTCCCGCATAATTGCCCCGTCGCAAGTGCAAAGTGCGTACAATTTTCAACGCGGAGGGGATATTGATGAAATCCGGATTTATGACCGGATGCTTTCAGACGGAAATATTTTACGATTGGCAAAAGGCGGATCGGCTGGTGACGTCCCGAAACTGACACGCTCTCTGAACAATCCAACGTGGGAATCGGAGTGGTTGCAGCGATACGGATGGAACCGCAAAGACGATCTTCCCTTGGTTCTCAACCAACAGTCGACACGCGTGAGAAAAGTAGAGATTCAGGATGTCTATGACTTGAAACGATGGTGGGGGAAGGGAACCGACGGCATCCGGGAAACAACCTGGCCGGGGGTCTACAACCGATCGCGGCTGCCCGGGCGCAACGATTATTTCCAATTGCCCGACTGGGATTGCTATTCGCTCTCGGGTAAATCCTGTACATTTTTCATGCCTCAAGAACCATGGAATCATCTCGAAATATCCGGTGCCGCATGGGGAAGGATGTCGCTGCTGGTATCTGAAAAAGGACAGGCAGAAAAAGAGAAACTCCTTTTTGACAGGCCGCAAGGGCAGGAAAAGACATTTCATCAGCTGGCGGAACAGGTTCCCGGCGGAAAAATAAAATTCACCAATATCGAACAGGAGATGCCGATAGGCGAGTTGTCCGCGTACCAGGTCGAACCCGGAAAAGAACCATCCGGAGTTCTTACTCTTTCGTATTCACTGATCAATAAAACGAACGAGCATCAGAGCAGGATCGAACCGTTAATAAAATTCATTGATGGAAGGTACTTGCCGGACGAA
>RPQN01000270.1 GCA_003819715.1 Ignavibacteriota bacterium
ACTCGAACGATACGGTGCCAACGGGTGGGTATCGGTTGGGCACGCTGAAGAAACATCATTCCGGTTTTTATATACAGGCTGCCGCTAAGCTCGACCAGCGTTGGGAAATTGGAGTACGGGCCGACCTCCTGATGCAAAACGATGTGACACTGGACGGCATGCGCCAACCGCTGCCATCAAAACTTCCAAGGTATTCCGCAATGGTCGAATATAGCCCAACTGAATTTTCACGCCTTCGCCTTCAGATGGATCGCGACTTGAGCCGATATGTGGAAACATCAGACGGATTGTCCCTGCAGCCGTATACGCAAATAATATTTCAGGCAAATCTAACCATTGGCGCTCATGGCGCTCATGCATTCTGACCGGATCATTATTTTTAAATTGATGAAGGGAGTTTATATGAACGTTCTAAAATTTATTCCGCTGCTGCTCCTCGGTATGCACTCTGCATTCTCAGGAAGCCTCCAGGTAGTTGCGAGCTATGGGTACATTGGCGACATCGTACAGCGCATCGGCAAGGATCGGGTGGAAGTGGTGGTCCTTGCGCGGGGCGATTATAATCCTCATATCATCATCCCTAAACCATCATACATCGCCAAAATGCGAAGGGCGGATCTTCTCGTGATAAACGGAGGACAGCTGGAGATTGGATGGCTGCCGCAAATTATTCGGCAGGCGAATAATAGTGCAGTACAGCCCGGAGAACGGGGCTTTCTCGATCTCTCTCAGCATGTGCATCTCATCGATGTGCCGACCAGTGTCTCGCGCGAACTCGGTGATGTGCATCCGGAGGGGAATCCGCATTTTTTTATGGATCCCGAAAATATCCCAGTCATAGCGACCGCAGTGACCGAACGGTTGACCGAGCTCGATCCAGATCATCAAGCATATTATGAAGCGAACAATAAGGAATTACGCACTTTCTGGCAGCAACAGATGACCAGATGGGAAGCACAATTGAAGCCGTACAGAGGCGAGAAGGTCGTCGAGTATCACAAGATCTTCGATTACTTTTTTAACCGCTTCGGATTTCTTATTGCAGGCACGGTTGAACCGCTGCCGGGGATACCTCCGACAGCAAAACATATTGCTGAAGTCGAAAAAATGATTGTCCGGGAACATGTGAAATTTATTTTTCAGGACGTCTACAATCCCCAGGATGCATCGTCCTATTTAGCGGCACGGCTCAATATAAAACTTATTATTCTCCCCCATGATGTGGGCGCAGTGAAGGGAGCCGATAACGTCTTTAGTGTCTTTGATGAGATCATCAGGAGAATAACGCAATGATCGATATACTTCTTTCGGCCTTTTTCCTTTCGATCGTCTTACTCGGAATTCATTCATATTTCGGCCTCGAGATTATCAGAAGGGGAATCATATTCACCGATCTCGCGATCGGCCAGATGTCCGCATTAGGCGCGGCGCTTTCAATTTTATTTTTCGACGGCCTCTTCATCTATCCGCTTTCCCTGATGTTTGCTTTGCTGACAGGATTTGCCATCGCGATGGCGTCCAAGCGGACGGTATCGCACGAAGCGTTTATTGGATTGCTGTATGCGTTTGGAATTTCAGGAGTATTTATTTTGCTCTCGAAGTCGGCACATGGGACTGAAATGTTCGATAAACTGATGGCCTCTGATATTTTGTTTACGCCATGGCCGGAAATCATCGAAACGGCGGTTATTTATACACTGCTCGGGTTGATCCTTATCTTTGTGTATCCGCGCATGAAAGGATTCTGGAAAGATACGCTGTTCTTTGTCTCATTTGCTGCGACAGTGACGAGCTCGGTACGCTTAGCCGGTGTGCTCATTGTTTTTGCGCTCCTGGTGGCGCCCGCGTTTGTCGCCATCCGGATAAATAAAGGCAAATTACTTTTATCAGCCTGGTTGATTGGAACGGGTGTCAATATTATCTCTATCCTGGTCTCGTCTAATTTGGACTTACCGACAGGGTACACTCTGGTATTTTTCCATGCCTTGCTCGCGCTTACTGTATCGATCATTTTTCCGGTAAGGCGTCCGTCGGCGGAATAAATCGATTTCTGCTTTAGCTGATGATCCGACGGGGGAAGTCTCGTTTCGCGGATGTCCTCTGCCGTGTGCTGTCTTCGGCATCCCGACGCTTACCCTCCAATCATCCTGTGAAAAACGAAGGAATTTGGGTATTCTCCCTAGCCGGAGAATTGGCAGGTAAGGCATTTATTTTGTATTTTTTATGGAGGCAAATGAAATCAGGAACAGCGTTCGCATCAGTCGTACGTGAAGAAAATTCCGGGCAGTATTCATTTACCATTGAATGAAAGGCGGAAAGAATGGGACTATCAGAAAAAATTAATGATGATCTAAAAGCGGCGATGAAATCCGGCGACAGCATCAAATTGAATACCATACGTTCGATCAGAACAAAAATTATTGAGCTTTCTAAGCGTGGAACCGGTTCAGCCATCACGGCCGAAGAAGAACTGACCATTTTGCTCTCCGAGGCAAAAAAACGAAAAGAAGCAATAGAAATGTACCAAAAAGCCGGCAGGAATGATCTTGTCGACCAGGAACAACGAGAGCTGGAAATCATTAACGAATATCTCCCAAAACAAATGTCCAGGGACGAAGCAGAAGCGATTGTCAAGAGAATAATAACGGAAACGGGGGCGGTGTCTGCAAAGGATTTCGGGAAAGTCATGCCGGCAGCGATGAAAGAATTAAAAGGGAAGATCGATGGGAAGGTTGTTCAGGAAGTCGTCAAACAACAATTAGGAGAGTAAGAATATGTTACTTGACATCTTGATCTTTGTTCCAATACTGTTTTGCATTCTCTTCGGCCTGCGGGACGGCATTGTTCGTAAAATTGTCGCAATCATCGTGCTTATTGCAGGACTCATATTGGGGCAGCTGTATATGCATGACACGGGATCATATTTAGTGAAGCATGCTGGCGCGAGTCCCGAAAATGCTCCCCTCTATGGATTTCTTCTTATTCTTCTTGGATTATTGGTTATACAGAGTTTATTTTATAGAATCGTCACAAAGAATTATAAGATCGGCGGATTGGCCGATAAAGTCGGCGGAGTCGTTTTAGGATTTGCAGAGGGGGTGCTCCTCGTCAGTTCATTGCTATTTATTTTTGCAATGGCAGATTTTCCAGATAGGACCACCAAACGTGATTCACAATTCTATAAATCGGTCGTGAATATTGCGCCGCAGATACTGGACTTAACGTCATCCGTAGGACCGGATTCATTTGAAGAGCTTAAAGAAATGGGAACTTCGCGTGCCATTGATGCCGGTAAAAAAATTCGCGGAGTACATGAATCCATCGATACCTCCAGTGTCCTGGATAAAAAGAAGCAATTGGATAAAATAAACGAAGCGCGTGAAACTGATCAAAAGCAAAATCCGTAGTGGTTCAATCGTCCTTAAATCCTCCGCCGGGCTTTGTTGATGCACTCCATAAGCTGGAATATGATAAGGTAGTCGACCGGATCAGCAAACTGGTCTGCTCGGAATCCGGAAGGCAAAGTGCTCTCCGCCTGTTGCCGAAAACCGACAAAATAATTATTGAACGGGAGCTTCAGAAAGTCTCTGAAGCGAAAGAGCTCCTGATCGCAGAATCCGCCGTTCCTATCGATGGTTTTAAAAACATTGTTGTTGCATTAAAAAAGACGACCGTCGAGAATCAGGTATTGACGATTGTCGAATTATTGGAGATTGCGGCAACGATCCGTATCTCCCGGTCACTCAAGTATTTTCTCGCAAAACGGGCCTCACAATATCCTGCACTGGGATTATACCACGAACAGCTGTTTGCTGATAAAATTGTTGAACATCATATTGACGATGCACTGGATGAACGCGGTTTTGTGAAGGACACGGCAAGCCGGGAACTGCGCGAAATCCGTCGATCGATGGTGCTGGCGAGTGATGCATTACGGAAGAAACTTGAATCGATTCTCCGGGGCGTCGCCCAGCAGGAATTCCTTCAGGAAGAAATTATTACCACACGCGACGGCCGGTTTGTGATTCCCATAAAAACGGAATACAAGCACAGCGTGCCAGGATTTATTCATTCCACTTCTTCAAGCGGCGCGACTGTATTTATTGAACCGGCGGAGTCGCTTGAGTTAAACAATGCATTACGGGAACTCCAGCTGCGCGAACAGAGGGAAATTCATCGCATCCTTGCCGATTTGACGAAACAGGTTGGTATCGTACGCGAACCGCTGACGCTCAGTTTTGGAGCACTGACGGAACTGGATGTGATTGTTGCACGCGGGAAGTATTCGATTGAGATTTGTGGGAATCCACCGCTGATTTCAACCACACCGGTCATTAAATTATTCAATGCGCGGCATCCGGTCCTGCTTCAGCATTTAAAAAGGGAAAAAACCGTCCCGCTCTCCATCGAACTTGGAAGCAACACGCACACGCTCATTATCACCGGACCGAATGCCGGCGGAAAGACGGTGACGATGAAAACCGTCGGGCTGCTGACGTTATGCGCGCAGGCCGGCATCCATATACCCGCAGATTCCGAATCGGAGATCTATCCGTTTCAGAAAATATTTGTCGATATCGGTGATGAACAATCAATCGAAAATGACCTGAGCACGTTCAGCTCGCATTTGAATACCTTGCACACGATTCTTGAAGAAGCCGATGCATCCTCATTGATCCTGGTCGATGAAATCGGTGCGGGGACGGACCCGGCTGAAGGCGGGGCCCTTGCTGCAGCCGTGCTGCAGGATCTTACGGCCCGGCAATCGATTACGATCGCCACAACGCATCATGGAATTCTTAAAGTATTTGCCCATGAAACGCCGGGAATGGATAACGGGTCCATGGAATTTGATCAAAAATCGTTGCTGCCGACATACCGTTTTCGCAGCGGGATTCCGGGAAGCAGTTATGCTTTTGAACTTGCAGAACGGTTGGGCATATCCC
>RPQN01000271.1 GCA_003819715.1 Ignavibacteriota bacterium
AATTTTGTAGGAACCGCATTGCGGACTTCAAACCCAATATAGAATATATAATCAAAGTGATCGAGTTCGCCAAATTTATAATCCTGAACGCCTTTGAGGGTGGTGGCCGTGTTAAAATGTCCCAGAAGGGCTGCCAGTTGCCGTCCTTCTCCGACCGCCGCATTCTTTAAGCTGGAAGATCCTTCAACGACGATCAGAATTTTTTGGGGAGATCCGGATTCTTCAGAATGGGCGAATGGCTGGAGGACAATACTGAGCAGCGAAATACAAAATAGGACTCGAAGGATTTTTCTCATAACTCTTAATTCTGATACACTCTTGGCCGCGCCTGGGATAACCTCATTTGATAATTTAGATGAATATTCGAGCGGAAGCAAGAATGATTCCATGAATCGCCCTTCTTCACTATGAGGAAAACGCAAATCCGGAATATATTTGCAATTCCATTTTCCACGAGGTACATTAAAATCAATTGCAAAAACTTCGTTTTCACATTCATGTGGTCATCGTTGGAATGATTCAATTCAGAGATCGTGAGGATTCCCATGCCGATTCAGATCAAATGGTTCCTCCTGTTCGTCCTCACAGGCGCGGTGATCATTCTTCTCATGAGCCGATATATGCCTGAACGCGCAGATACCATCTACAGAAACTGCCGTATCTATACCATGGATGCGCAATGTACGGTTGCAGAAGCAATGGCAGTTGAACGAGGGAAGATCGTCGGGATAGGGACAACAGAATATATTCAGCGGAAATTTCAGGCTGAACGGATGATCGATCTTGAGGGAAGGACGGTCCTCCCCGGGCTTATTGATGCGCATTGCCACCTGTTTGGGCTTGGCCTCGCCCGTATGACGGTCGATGTCAGCGGATCTCGCACTGAAAAAGAAGCGGCTGAAAAAATTGTGGAACGGGTCGCTGCAATAAGACCGGCCCAATGGGTGCGGGGTCGCGGATGGGATCAAAATCTCTGGCCCGGTAAATCGTTTCCAACCCAGGATCTCCTGAACAAGTGTGCCCCGGAAAATCCCGTCTGCCTCGTCCGCATAGACGGTCATGCATGCTGGGTGAACAAACGCGCTTTGGAAATCGCAGGAGTGAGCCGGCAAACGCCCGATCCGCCCGGCGGGAGAATTATCCGTGATGCCCTTGGGGATCCCACCGGTGTGTTTATCGATGCGGCGATGGAATTGATTTACAGCGTTATCCCTGAACCGAATGATGGGGAAATGCGGGAAGCAGTCCGCCGAGCGATACATGAATGCACCTCGGTGGGGTTGACATCGGTACAGGAAATGGGTGTGGATGCTAAACAAATTGAATTGTACAAAAAAATCATTGACGAGAATAATTTCCCTCTTCGCGTCTACGCGGTGATAGATGGGTCGGACGAATTATGGGATCGAATGAAAAAAGAGGGTGTTCTCATCGGTTATGGCGACAACAGGCTCACACTCCGGGCCTTGAAGCTCTACGTCGATGGTGCCCTGGGTTCCCGCGGCGCTGCACTAATCGATCCATATTCCGATGATCCGGGGAATCGTGGTCTGACGGTCCTCTCTGAAGAAATACTTCAAAAACTGGTTGATGAATCGATGGATGCAGGTTTTCAGGTGTGCACCCACGCGATTGGAGATAGAGCGAATCATATTATTCTCGATGTCTATGAATCTGCATTGAACAAACATCACACCGTTTCTTCTCGATTGCGGATTGAACATGCCCAGGTGCTTTCGCCGGAAGATATTCCCCGCTTCAAGAAGCTCGGCATTCTTCCCAGCATGCAGCCGACACATTGCACCTCCGATATGTATTGGGCGGAGGCACGGCTCGGACCAAAACGTATCCGCGGCGCGTATGCATGGCGCTCTTTATTGAACACCGGTGTGATCATTCCGTCGGGATCTGATTTTCCCGTTGAAAATCCAAATCCGTTCTACGGGATCTATGCCGCGTGCACACGACAGGATAAAAATGGCGTGCCGAGGAATAGTAGCGATCGAGAAAAATATTTTCAACCGGTTGCGAATGTACAAACGGAGAGCGCCGCATTTCAAGATGGCTGGTATGCATCAGAGAAAATGACCAGGGAAGAAGCGGTCCGCGGTTTTACCATCTGGGCGGCGTATGCCGCCTTTGAAGAAAACTTGAAAGGTTCTCTTGAACGGGGAAAACTGGCGGACTTTATCGTTATTTCCAAAGACATCTTCACTTGTCCAGTTCATGAAATACGAACCATCTCCGTGGAATCGACTGTGATCGGCGGCAACGAGGTGTTTCCCCATCACTAAAAACCGGTCTTTTTTAACTCTGGTGGACGATCCAGGTTATTGTTTTTACCAAGAAAAGTTTGTAGTATGGAAACATACAAGACTGATTCAGTTTAAATCGAGAAAACGATCTAATGGCGTATAAAGTTCTCGTAGCGGATGACGATGAAGGACAGCGCAAATCCCATGGGTTTGCTCTCGAAGTCGTAACTGCCATTTTAGAAGATGAGATTGAAATTGTTGAAACTGCGACCAGTGTCGATACATGGGCAAAAATCAAATCGGAAAATTTCAACTTAATTATTCTTGATAATGATTTTAAAGATAACAATCTGAAAGGCCATCTCCCCGGCATCGCGCTTCTTCAATTGGCGAAGAAAGAGGGTCCGAATCGAGCGACACCGACTTTTTTCTGTAGTGCCGACGCGTATGATACACTGAAATCGATGGTGGAAAAATACGGGGGTATTTATCTCCCCAAAGTCGGATATGATATCGAAAAAGTCGCCCAATTATTTGCCGAAAAAATGCATAAGTAACCGCAGACTGTCAGAATATTGAATGAAAAGGTCACAGCGCGTGACCTTTTTTGTTATATACACCGGAAGAATATGAATTCACTCGGCAGACCATCAAGAAACGAACGCCTCCATATCATCGAAGGCGCACTCTACATCAGCACGAGTGCGCTCATTTCTACTCAGACGATGATGCCTGCGCTGATCAAGCGGCTGGGAGGGGGCGATGTCCTGGTGGGGACATGGCCGGTGGTGGTCTATCTTGCATACTTTCTTCCTCAGGTTATTACAGCGAATTATTCCGTTGCGTCAAAGTACCGCAGATCGGGTGTTCTCAAATATGGATTCATTCAACGGATGCATATTCTCCTGCTCGCCTGCATTATAGCGCTGTGGGGAGCGTCATGGCCGGCGCTGGTCCTGACATGCCTGTTTCTCCTTTATCTGTCCAACCAGGCGACCTCCGGCTGCATTTCCCCGCTTTGGATGGATTTTCTCGTCAAGACAACGGATCCCGAGCGGCGCGGAAAAATTATGGGCTGGAGAGTTTCGCTTGGCGCTGTCCTTGCGTTGGTGAACGGATTTATTCTGACGGCACTGCTCACATGGCTGAGGTATCCGTACAATTATGCATCCGCTATCGGTCTTGCATTTCTCCTGCAAATGGGCTCGTGGGGTTCACAGACAAAAATTCTTGAATCGGCCCCTTCACCGGTCTCCACTCCGGTGCATCTTTCCGATTTATTTTCTCATGTACAGACCATCGTGAAGAGGAATCCGTCCTATAAAAAATTTCTTCTCGCTTCTGCATTGCTGATCATCAGTTTTTCATCGGCTGCATTTTTTACCATTGCCGCCATCAAACGGTTTGCAATTTCTGAGTATGTCGTCGGCGTGTTCACCATCATGATGATTCTCGGACAGATCATCAGCGGCCTCCTGTTGGGATGGCTTGCGGATAGCAAAGGGACGAAGAGTGCGCTGGTGGTCTGCGGAATAAGTCTCGTTCTGGCAATCGCTCTGGCATGGCTCGCACCGTCGGTGACCTGGTATTATTTTGTATTTCTCATTTTTGGTATCAATGCCGGTTCTGAAACGGCCATGCGGTATAATTTTGCTGTCGAATGCGCACCGCTGGGGGAACGACCCATGTACGTTGGATTAATGAATGCCTGGTTCGCTCCTTTTTATCTTTTTACTCCCCTGGCGGGATTATTGGCTGCAACGTACGGCTATAATCTTGTCTTTGCCATTTCGTTGATTACCGGCCTCGCGGGCATTGTGGTTTTGTTGGGGACGCCCAACCCCCGTTTTGTGAAGCTTGCGCTTTCCTCGAAATAGTTTTACATTTTCTAAGAAATTTTTTTTACCAGGTACCCATTAAAGGAGTCTCCCGTGTACGAGAGATGTTTAAATGAGGCTGAGTTAATTCTCAGCGTCCAACAAGAACCGCTGACGCCTGTTCGCCAGGTGTGGGAAGAAATTACGAAACGATCCAAGAACAAAGGATTCGAAGTTGCATCGTTGTCGGATTTCAGTGCAATGCTTGAGGGAGATAACCGGTTCCAAATTGTACCCGCACAAATAAAAATTCACGATGACGAAGAAATAAATCCGAATGCAGAAATTGAAGATTCGGATATGGAACATCTCGGCTTTTTTTCAGAAGACCGTGTGAAATTACGAAGCAGAAAGATCGTTGAGTCAGTGATCAATGAAGAGGATGAGGAAGTGGGAAGCATCCGACGAAGAGCGTTTGTCGGCCAGACCGCATCTTCGAAAAGTCTATCTCTCAATAAAAAACCGGGCGGTGCGCTCAAAGGCACAATAAAAAAAACGGTACAGAAAAAGAGCTCCCGTCTCAAATCAAAAATTGGGAAACGTACGGCGCCGGTCAAGAAACAAAAACCGAAATCACGCAATCGGCGTAAGAAATAATTCGGTATGCCGGAAGACAAAACACGCGTATGGACAGTCCGTGAACTCATGAAGTCTGCGATGGATCACCTTCAACAAAAAGGTTTTGAAGATGCCCGTCTTACCGTTGAACTCCTTCTTGCATATACGTTAGACCTGCAGCGCATTCAGCTGTACCTTCAATATGACAAACCACTCACACCGGCGGAATTGAAACAATTCCGTCTTTTCTATG
>RPQN01000272.1 GCA_003819715.1 Ignavibacteriota bacterium
GATGATTGAATCGTTTCACTTCTATCTCGGATCTGCGCGCGGATTATTTAATGACCCTGAACAAGCGGAACGAGTCCTTTCCGAATCCCGTGAACTGCTGAAGGAAGTACTGCATCAGATCGGACTGTTCAACGCATCCATCATCCAATCCGACGGCGACGGTTTTTTTATCCTCTTACCGGATAATATCGTCGGCGATGCAAATCAAAATAATTTTATCGAACGTCTTTCCAGCACGCTGCCCGAAGGGAGTGCACTGACCCTCTCACGTCGGTACAAAAAAATGTTCAGCTACCGGAAAAATAATTACGCGTTGTTGGATCAGAATAATAACATCCTGATCAAAGGGAACAGCCTGGTTTCCCGGGGCATGGAACGATTCCTGAGGATATTTATCCAAAGAACCATTGAATGTTTGCTCTCCCACGACTTCATACGACTGCATCATGCCTACGCCACAGCGTACACGCAGGTCACACAGCACAAATGGACTCCCGGCGATTTCTGCCGCACGGAGGTGGTCCGATTTGATACCGAGACATACCAGAGAGAAGTCCTCGCCGGTCAAATTGCGGCGACATCAGCGGTGGAGGCTGCAGTACGGTCAAGCCTTTTTGTCAAGGCAAATTCAAAAGTATCCTTTTACTTCATGGGAAACGATGCATCGACCGTGCTCACCCGCTCATCTCGTTTAATCGATGAATGGGATCCGAACCAGCCGGACGAAAACACCGCTTATTATCTCGCCCGACTGCACGAAACCATCAGTAAATTCAGGGAGTTTTTTGAGCCGGCAGCTTTTGAGAGGATCTTTACGCTGGATGAAATCTTTCCTTTTTCCGATGAAGGAATCCACACCATATCACGAAAAATAAGCGCGGAAACTGCTGAAACCAGGCTTGAAAACGAGGAATATAACATCTGGTTGGCAGATGAAGAGTGATCGCTCACGGGGATGGACTCACACAAATACTTGCATTTTATTACACGAAATTGTAATATTTATTCGTAGTTCACTGCACCGATTTTGTTTCATCGTATTTTGTTTTGGCTGTCGCGTCGCCCGTGTAGAGAATGTGGCTCCGATGCAGGGAAGCTGAGCAAGAGAGGTGTTCGACGTATGAAACGCCTTTTTCATCCGGAGACAAAGTTACGGTGTAATGTTTAATGCATCATGGGGATGAACCCGTATGGAACAGGGTACAGTAAAGTGGTTCAATAACACAAAAGGGTATGGCTTCATCAAACGGGAAAGCGGTGAGGACGTATTCGTTCATTACAAGTCCATCAACGGAGACGGCTACAAAACGCTTAACGAAGGCGACAAGGTAGAGTTCGAAGTTGAACAGGGCCCCAAAGGACTGCAGGCGGTCAAAGTAGCAAAACCCGCCTAGAAGGGCATCAACAATGCAAAACCCGTTGGAGGTTATTCAGCGGGTTTTTTTTGTACACCGTTTTTTCTACCGTTGAATTTCCGGCGGGGATTATTTCCCTTTCTCCTGGAACTGTTCTCCCTCGTCACTAAAACGCTGCAACGTGGAATAGAACCGCGCGAGAGGAAATCCAACGACGTTATAAAAGCAGCCATTGATACGCTCGACAAACACGGCACCAAAATCATCCTGGATGCCATAGGATCCCGCTTTATCCATCAGCGAACCGCTGTTCACGTAATCACTAATTTCCTTCTCCGTTAACTTACGAAATCGGACTTTCGTTTCTTCAACCCCTGCGGTGTGTTTACCCGTCTCTGCATCTTTCAATGCAAATCCGGTAAACACCGAATGTTCACGGCCGCTCAAGAGCCTGAGCATCCGCTTGGCGTCATCTTTTGATTTTGGCTTGCCGAGGACATGCTGATCCAGGACGACGATGGTATCTGCACCGATCACAATTCCTTTCCGGACATGCGCAGCAACATCCGCGGCTTTTTCGAGGGCAATACGCTGGGCATTTTCACCCGGACTCTGGTGCGCAGAGAATACTTCCGCTGCATGGCTTGGAATAACGCGAAACTTCATCCCAATCTGCTTCAGCAATTTTTTCCTTCGCGGTGATTGGGATGCAAGAATCAATGGTTTCATCACTTCCCCTAGAAATAAAAAAAAGCGACGGACATCGATCGCTTCTTAAAGGAATCTATGATCTTCTCAGTTCAGCGGAACATCGCTTTAATACTGCCCCACGTTCGCTTTGCCGCCGAGCTGGTACTGTTATATAACACTCCCATAATATTGCTCGTCCGTGATTCGTTTACTCCAACCGCGATCACTTTATAACAAAAATATTTGCTCGACGTTTTAAACAAATCAGTTTTATCGATAAAATAGAACGTTCCCTTCGGTGTATCACCGATATGCACGAATGCCCCATTAATATCGGTACTCCTCAATATTTCATAATGGCTGACGGTGTTGTCAGAATTGTACGCCCAGTTTATTAAGATTGTTCCATCATTTTGCGCAGCAACACCATTAATTTGAGGAGCGGACGATTGAGCCGATGCCAGACTGATAACACCGATGAGGAAAAAAAGAAGAACCGTATATTTTCGATCTATTTTCATCTGCCAATAATATAGTTTTTGGTCATGACTTCCGCAAGTCATGAATTATTAATTTTTGATCGTTTCCAAGCCTTTCGAGAGAGGTTCTTCATTCTTACCGCTCTTCTGCATGTGCCGGTAAATATTAGCGAATTTCATTTTTCCTGAGCGAAAACAAAACATCCGATAATTCCGAAATGATCAACCCGGAAAGAATAACTATCCCCCCGATAATTCCTAACAACCCGATTTGCTCCCCGATAATAAAAAAAGCAAACATGGCTGCAAAAGGCGGTTCCATCGAATAGATTATTGCACTCCGGGTCGGCGTGGTGTACTTCTGATATTTTGCCATCACGTATAATGCGACAACCGTCGGCATGACCGCCAAATACGCAAGGTTCATGAGAAAGTGTGACGTCAGGTTGATCCGCGCTGTTTCGAACAATGGGATGGAAATTGCCGCCAGAAGTGCCGTCGAAGCAAACTGAATAAATGTCAAATGCGCAGGATCATGGTGCCGGCCATAGATACCGAGATAGACGGTATAGATGCTGAATAATACTGCACAGATGAGTGTGAGCGCATCGCCGATATTAAATTCAGAACCTTCGGGAGAAGTCAATAAATATAAGCCGACGGCAACCAGCACGACCCCGATCATATTGCCGATTTTCGGAGCTTTCCGTTCGATGGTCAACTGGAAAATAGGTGTAAAGACGACCATGAGACCTGTCACAAAAGCGGATTTTGAAGCGGTTGTAAATTTCAATCCGACCGTTTGCAGCACAAAACCGGCGAAGAGCAGCACTCCCAGCACCAACCCGCTCCGCATGCCCTCACGCGAGATCGTCCGCAGCCTTCGGAAGAACAGCGCTGCAAAGAGAATGGACGCTGTAAAAAACCGGATGGCGACATAGACAAACGGCGAGGCGTCTTCAAGAATAAACTTCGTAAGAACGAAGGTACTTCCCCATATCAGGGTCAGGGATAACAAATAGGATTCGGCGCGTGTCCGGGATATCGGCTGGAAACCATTCATGAATGATTATCCAATTTGCGGATAGGATGCAAAAAGTTTTCCCCAGGGAGAGTTGTGAAGCCAGCGCTTGAACACGCGACGATCGATGAACGGCCACCGGTAATAGTCATGATAACACTCGGACGCAAAAATAAAAAAGTGTACAAGCGGCGTCCGGAAGAACACCGTTTGAAGTTTTTTCAGTATTCCGAACCAGAACAGGTCGCCGGCCCGGCTCACGAGATTGTCTCCGACGGTAAAATTCCAATTTTCGTTTGAGACATCATCCCCTCGTATGTCAATATCGCGCGGATCTCCGCAGCCGAGGCCGCATTGGTGCGCCAGGTTGATATATTTGATGGACAGCGGATCGAATCCCATCATTTTCGCTGCGACGGCATCAATCGCTACCTGGTCTGCGCTCGCAAGAATGAGGTTTTTTTCTACCGGTATCATGGTTCGGGGCCCCGGACCATTCCCGGCGGTTGTTCCATCCATCACTGCAAAAACACCATGATGAATTTCATACTGGATCGCCAGCAAATCAACCAATGTCTCATGAATCCATGTGTGCGTGAAATGCCGGTGGGTCGCGAGCAGCCCGCCGAAAGCATTTTTCATTGCTCCGGTGGTGGTCGTATAAATATGACATTTGACCGTCGGGAGATGAAGAATATTCTTACGAAAGAAGTAATCCGGAATTCTGATGCCGTCGGGGAAAATTTGATCGAGAACCAGCAGTGGCGACCTGGGTGAATACTCCACCCACTGCATATCGCTCTCATGAAAATTGAAGAGGACTGGAATTTGATATTTTTTAAACTGCGGCAAATATTTATTCAGGTCTTCGCCCTTGAAGGTATCCGTTACCACCGTTTTGTTCTGCACGCAGACAATATCGCGAAATCCGTTTTGCTGCAGGCCAAGAATCGTCCCCTCGAGCTGCCAGGGTGTCGTGTTGGCTCCCGGGAAAGGGTAATGCCAGGAAATATTATCTTTCAAAATTGTGCTGCTCTGGCTGTTCAGGGCATCCTTGATTCCGGCAAGGTCCATGGCGCGCTGAACATCTTCCAGGATGGTTTGAGGACTCGTTTTCACCACCGCAACGACGGGTGCAGGAACTGGAAGGCCGGTAATTTTCCTCGGTGATCTGGGTTCTGGAAATTTCATCTTACGATATCCATCGTGCAGTATTATGAAAATAAATAATAAAGATACAGGACAGGAACCAGCAGAGAATATTCACAACCGACGGCACGTCACTCACCAACAGGTGCAGCGGGTTATCGTCCGTTTTCCGTTCCCGCATTAAAAATATGTA